>JAYWDZ010000460.1:0-6496 GCA_043779595.1 Nitrosomonadales bacterium | reverse complement strand
CTGAGGCCGAATTTGTGATCGAGCTTGGACGTTATCTGGTGGGGGAAGCGGGCATGTATGTGAGCCGCGTGATCGAGCGCAAAACCTCGCGCGGCCAGATTTTTTTGGTACTTGATGGTGGGCTTCATCACCACCTTGCAGCGTCTGGCAATTTTGGTCAGGTGATCCGCAAAAATTATCCGGTGCTGGTCGGCAATCGTGTCACCTCCGCAGGCGAGGCGCAGCCTGCCTCGGCGGTAGGCCCGCTGTGCACACCGCTCGATGTGCTCGGTGACAGGATGAATCTCGGCCATGCCGAAGAAGGTGATCTGGTGGTCGTGCTGCAGTCGGGCGCTTATGGACTCACCGCCAGCCCCACCGCGTTTCTGGGCCATCCCGCCCCCGTCGAGGTGCTGGTTTAACCTGGCTTATTTGCTCGTGAGATTTTGCAGCAGACGCAGTGCGTATGCGTTGAGCTTGTTATCCCACGGCGTAAAGCGCGCGAGCTGATACATGTCGGAAGTGGCGGTGGACACGCCGTGCTGCGTCGAGACCGCAGCATCAAACCCCAACTCCCGTACTAAGCTCACTTGCTCCGGCAGGTAGTCCGCCCCGGGCTTGCCATTAGGATACGCAAACAATCTAACCCGCTCGCCCAGCGTTTCTTCAAGCCAGGTTTTACCGGCTGCGATTTCGGCTTTTGCTTCGGCGTGGCTCAATTTGGCAAGAATGGGATGGTGCTGCGTGTGGCCGCCTATTTCCATACCGGCTGCGTGCAGGTTTTTTAGTTGGACGGTGGTCATCATCAAGTCGTCAGGCAGCGAGGCTGACTTTGCATGCCTGGCGATGTTTGCTACGGTGACTTCCCGTTGAACGAGTGGCAGATATTTCACTTTGGGCAAAATTTTTCCAATGGCCTCGGCCTTTGCAGCGTTGGAGTCAATCACATAAATACCCAGGCCAAGCTCGCTCAGATCCAGTTGACTAAGCGGGCTGCGACGCACACTTTCGATCACCGTATCGTTGAACATGCGCCCGCCATTCAGATACGCCGTGGCGATAAAAAAAGTGGCATGCAGGCTGTGTTGTTGCAGGATGGGCAGCGCGTGGGTGTAGTTGTCGGCATAGCCATCGTCAAAGGTGATCGCGGCCGCGCGCGATGGCAGCGTGCCTAGCTTGAGCCGCGCAATCGCTTCCGGCAGTGGCAGCACATTGAATATCGATTTGAGTAAGCGCAGTTGCGCGTCGAATGTGTCGACGGTCGCCTCACCCGGAAATAGCGGGTCCACTTGCGGCAATACGCGATGGAAAATCAGAATGCTCAGTTTGGCATTCGGGCCAGCAGGCGAAAGTCGATTTGCAACGAAGCGGTAAATCGGCGAGGCAAGGTTTGACATATTGCGTCCGCTACAGGATGGATTTCGGAAGCTCGGACATCACGCGCCAGCGCATCGATTCCCCTGCCCGCAGCGGCACGCCGACTTCGTCTCCCAAGCGCAGGGTTTGCGGCACCTGCCAGCTTTCGCGTTTTAAGGTAATCGTGTCGCGGTTGCGTGGTAGCCCATAAAAATCCGCGCCGTAAAAACTCGCGAAGCCTTCCAGTTTTTCTAACGCACCTGCGTCTTCAAAAGCCTCGGCATACAGCTCGATCGCTGCGTGGGCGGTATAAATTCCCGCGCAACCACAGGCGGATTCTTTGGCGTACTGCGCGTGCGGTGCGCTGTCGGTGCCGAGAAAAAATTTGGGGCTTCCCGAAATAGCAGCTTGGATCAGTGCCTGGCGATGCGTTTCGCGCTTGAGCACCGGCAGACAATAGTGATGGGGTCGAATGCCGCCCGCGAACATCGCGTTGCGGTTGTACAGCAGGTGGTGGGCGGTAATCGTGGCCGCGATGTTGACCGAAGTCGCTTGTACAAACTCAACGGCTTGATGGGTAGTGATGTGTTCGAACACGACCCGCAGATGCGGATGACGCTGAAGTAAAGGTTGCAGCACGTGCTCGATAAAAACCGCTTCACGGTCAAACACATCCACCGCCGGGTCGGTCACTTCGCCGTGGATCAGTAGCGGAAATCCAATTTCTTCCATCGCTGTGAATACCGCTTCGCAGCGTTTTAGATCCGTCACACCCGCATCAGAATTGGTCGTCGCACCCGCAGGATAATATTTCACCGCGTGCACGGAGCCGCTCGCTTTGGCGCGCCGGATTTCATCCGGCTGGGTATTGTCTGTGAGATAAAGCGTCATCAACGGTTCGAACTGCATCCCGTGGGGCACTGCTGCCAGCAACCGTTCGCGGTACGCCGAAGCATCTGCAACTGTGACCACGGGCGGCTTCAAATTGGGCATCGCAATCGCGCGCGCAAACACGCGCGCGGTATCCGGCAACACGCTGTGCATTGCTGCGCCATCGCGAAAGTGGATGTGCCAGTCGTCGGGGCGGGTAATCGTGAGCGTGTCTGTCATGCGTCGGTTTCGGGTTTGAGCGCCAGCGCCATTTTATAGAGTTCGGCTTTTTTGCGCCCGGTCAGTTGTGCGGTGAGTTTGGCCGCGAGGGAGGCGGGCAGTTCGCTGAGCAATACCGCGAGGATGCGTTGCGCTTCGGTGTCTTCTGCAGCGACGGCCGCCGCAGGGGAATCAACGATGAGTACAAATTCGCCCCGCAGGTTGTTGGAATCGGAGGCCAGCCACGCGGCGGCATTTCCCAGCGGCATGGTGACAATCGTCTCGAAACGTTTGGTGAGCTCGCGCGCAATCGTTAGCATCCGCCTGGGGTCGAGCACCGCGCTCATGTCGTCAATTGTTTCGGCGATGCGATGTGGTGCTTCATAAAAGACTAGCGCCGCATCCAAACCCGACAGATTTTGCAGCACCTGTTTACGCGCGCCGGACTTGGGCGGTAAAAAACCGTGAAAAAGCCACGCCCCCTGCGCCAGACCGACGGCGGACAACGCGGTCACCACCGCGCTAGCCCCGGGTATCGGCACCACCAGCAACCCTGCCGCGCGCACCGCCGCCACCAGCCGCGCACCCGGATCGGATATGGCCGGTGTGCCCGCGTCCGAGACATAGGCGATGGCTTCGCCTGCGATAATTTGCTCGATGACTTTTTGGGCGGCGGCAAGCTCGTTATGTTCGCGAATCGATACCAGGGGTTTTTTGATATTGAAATGCGCGAGCAATTGTCCGGAAACGCGAGTGTCTTCTGCCGCCACGCGATCCACGCTGCGCAAGGTTTCCAGCGCGCGCAAGGTGATGTCGCCCAGGTTACCAATCGGCGTTGCCACAACGTAAAGGCCTGCGGGCAGGCGGGTATGATGGGGGCTGTCATTCATTCCGGCCATTGTCGCAGATGTTGAAAAAAGCCCTGCTTGGTCAGACCGCCGAAGCGCACGCCGAGCGCTTTCTGGAATCGCAAGGCTTGAAGCGTGTCGCCCGCAATTGGCGTTGCCGTTTTGGCGAAATTGATCTGATCATGCGCGACCAGCAGACGCTGGTGTTTGTGGAGGTTCGCATGCGCAGCAACGCAAATTTTGGCGGTGCGGCGGCAAGCGTGACGGCGAGCAAGCAACGCAAACTGCTCGCCGCCGCCAAGCTGTATCTGAGCGCATTGCCCGAATTGCCACGCTGCCGGTTTGATGTCATTGCGCTCGCCGACAACCGCGCGGCACCCGAGTGGATACAAAGCGCGTTCGACGATATGGGATAATGCCTCATGCCTTTACACGACCGAATCCACGGCCATTTTCTCGCCTCGGCGCAACTTCATCTGGAGGCGGCCGAAACGCTTTCACCCGCGATTGAACAAGCTGCTCAGGCCATTGTGCAATGCCTGACCCAAGGCGGAAAAGTACTGGTCTGCGGCAACGGGGGTTCGGCGGCAGACGCGCAGCGTTTTGCAGCGGCGATGATTAATCGCTTCGAGCAAGAGCGTCCCGGGTTGGCAGCGATTGCATTAAGCACCGACACTTCGATACTCACCTCGATTGCCAATGACTATGCCTATGAGCAGGTGTTTGCCCGCCAGGTCAAGGCACTGGGTTTGCCCGGCGATGCGCTGCTGGCGATTACCACCAGCGGTAATTCTCCCAGTGTGCTGGAAGCGGTAGCCGCTGCGCACACGCGGGGGATGTCGGTGATAGCGTTAACGGGCTATAACGGTGGTCGCCTTGCGGAACAGATTCGTGAAGGCGACGTCCATCTCTGTGTACCCGCGGAATCCTCCGCGCGTATTCAGGAAATTCACCTGCTGACGATCCATTGCCTGTGTGATGCGGTCGACAGTGTTTTATTAGGAGTGGAGTCATGAAAAATATTCTGTTTGTAACGGTGCTGGGAATGGCGTGTTTGCAACTCACAGGCTGTGCTGCGCTGGTATTGGGTGGTGCCGCCACGGGGGCTGCGGTGAGCGTCGATCGTCGCACAGCCAGTACGGTGATCGGCGATCAGGAAATCGAGGTGCGGGCATTCAGCCGCTTGCGCGAAAACTTCCCCAAAGACAGCATCGATGTATCGGCTACCAGCTTTAACCATCAACTCTTGATGACGGGTCAAGTGCCCGATGAAGCCACGCGCACCAAGGTTGAAGCGGTGGTCCGCCCGATTCCGGACGTGCGTAACGTGTTCAATGAAACCCTGGTGTCAGGGGCGACTTCATTCACGTCTGCAGGCAACGACGCCAGCGTCACTGCGCAGGTCAAAGCGCGCATGTTGCAAGACAATCGCGTGCCGAGTATTCACGTAAAAGTCGTCACCGAGGCCGGGGTCGTTTATCTGATGGGCCTCCTGACTCACGCGGAAGCCGATGCCGCTACTGAAGTTGCGCGCAGTACCAGCGGGGTGATCAAGGTCGTGAAACTGTTCGAATACATCAATTGATTTTTCGATTAGCGGGCGTGCTTGACTCTCTGGGTTTACCTCGAGCGACGTTCCACTCTCTACGCATTCGCTCATGAAATATAACGACCTGCGCGACTTTATCGCGCAACTCGAAGCCATCGGCGAACTCAAGCGCATCCGCATCGAGGTCGACCCCAAATTAGAGATGACCGAAATCGCCGACCGCGTATTGCGCGCAGGCGGTCCGGCGCTGTTATTCGAGAATCCAAAAGGCAGCACCATCCCGGTCCTCGCCAATCTCTTTGGCACGGTACGGCGCGTCGCGCTCGGTATGGGCGAAGACGACCCGGGCCAATTGCGCGACGTCGGCAAACTACTGGCGTATCTGAAAGAACCCGAGCCGCCCAAAGGTCTGCGTGACGCGTGGGACAAATGGCCAGTGTTAAAGCAAGTGCTGAATATGGCGCCCAAGGTGGTGAGCAGCGCGCCGTGTCAGCAAATCGTGTGGGAAGGCGATGAGGTGGATTTGTCACGTTTCCCTATCCAGCATTGCTGGCCCGGCGACGTCGCACCGCTGGTCACCTGGGGGCTGACTGTCACGCGCGGCCCGCATAAAACGCGGCAGAATCTGGGCATCTATCGCCAGCAAGTGATCGGCAAAAACAAGCTCATCATGCGCTGGCTTGCGCATCGCGGCGGCGCGCTGGATTTTCGCGAGCATCAGGCAGCGCATCCCGGACAGCCTTTTCCGATTGCAGTCGCGATCGGTGCCGACCCGGCGACGATACTAGGCGCAGTCACGCCGGTGCCGGATTCCTTGTCTGAATATCAGTTCGCGGGTCTGCTACGCGGCGCAAAAACAGAAGTCGTGAAATGCATAGGCTCGGATTTGCAGGTGCCCGCCTCCGCTGAGATCGTATTGGAAGGCGTAATCCATCCGGGAGAGACCGCGCTGGAAGGCCCCTATGGCGACCATACCGGCTACTACAACGAGCAGGAAACCTTCCCCGTCTTCACCATCGAACGCATCACGATGCGTCGCGACCCGATCTACCACAGCACCTACACCGGCAAACCGCCCGACGAACCCGCGATTCTCGGCGTGGCATTGAACGAAGTGTTCGTGCCGCTACTGCAAAAGCAATTCCCCGAAATCACCGATTTCTACCTGCCGCCCGAAGGCTGCTCGTACCGCATGGCCGTCGTCAGCATGAAAAAACAATACCCCGGCCACGCCAAACGCGTGATGTTTGGCGTATGGAGTTTTTTGCGCCAGTTCATGTACACCAAGTTCATTATCGTCACCGACGACGATGTGAACGTGCGCGACTGGAAAGAAGTCATCTGGGCGTTGACCACTCGCGTTGATCCCGCACGCGACATGCTTATTGTCGAGAATACGCCAATCGATTATCTGGATTTCGCCAGTCCGGTATCCGGTCTCGGCAGCAAGATGGGCATCGACGCGACCAATAAATGGCCGGGCGAAACCCAACGCGAATGGGGCACGCCGATCCAAATGGACGCTGGGGTGAAAGCGCGAGTGGACGCGATGTGGGCGGAGTTGGGTTTAACTTAAGGACACGCTGATTTATTTGCAGCCGGACTGCTCGAAGTGATTGATGAGCTGCGAGAATCGGCGTGGTGGAAGTTGAATGGAACTGACGATGCAAACGAG
>JAYWDZ010000459.1:0-2615 GCA_043779595.1 Nitrosomonadales bacterium | reverse complement strand
CAGTTTTTAACGCCGTTACGATTGCGGGCAATACGGTACGCAACTCCGGGTACGTCGGTATCATGTTTGGCCGGATGACAGCCAACGTTCTCAATAATGTGGTGGAGGACTCTTGCCGCGTGCTGGATGATTGTGGTGCCATCTATACCGGTGGAAAATTTAACAATAGTCAGATTAGCAGCAATATTATGATTAACTCCTACGGCAATGCGGATGGACGGCTGTCAACTCACGCTTCCTCAGCGCAGGGGTTGTACCTTGATGATTTCACGGAGGGTGTGAACGCTACTGGAAACACTGTCGTCAATGCCGATAACACCGCACAGGTGCATAATGCCTTCAACAACATACTCAACAACAACACCTTCTACGGTGCGCGCCAGAGTGCGCTATGGTTCCAGGAAAACGCCACAGCGGGTACGATTCATGGTAATCAGATCACGAACAACATATTGTTTCCAGCAACTACTTTCGCTCCAGTTAGGTTGGATGGGAACTCTCAAGAAATACTGCTAAGTGGTGGGAGTCGTAACTACTTTGACGCGAATCAGTACAATGGCCTGTACACAGATTACGTGGTTCAGGACAATTTCCCGTCGAATCACCTGTTACTGACCTTGCCACAGTGGCAGATCGGTAAGGGTATGGATCTGACGGGAAGCCAGTTTGCCCCTTTTGTTATTCGTCCCTACCGCATCCTTGCCACTAACTCAGTCAACTATATTTCCAACAGCACGTTTGACAGTTCAACGATTGGGTGGAGCGGATGGTCGAACGGAAGCAACGGTGCCCAAGTGGGCCTCGCTCCCCAAGGGTATTGTGGCGCCAGTAACAATTGCATGATGTTTACTGCAGATACCACAGGTGGCAGTAGTATTGCCATCAGCAATACCTACCCAGTGAAGCAGAGTAAAAACTATCTCGTCGAATTCAAAATAGCGGCAGGTGTGAATAATCTGCCGATAGGTGTTGTGATGATCCGTAACGGGCCAACTTGGGAGACCGCAACCGAATATAAGACCGTCAGTGCTGATGCAGCTTGGAAGCGCTTTTCGCTGCTTTACACAGCAACAGAGACGATTGACAATGCGAGGCTCGATTTCGACGTGCCGACCGGCCAGGTTATTTATCTGGATAACGTCAGCGTTACGGAAGTTATAGCGGAGTATCACAGCGATTTCAGCGCTGACTCCAGCATTCTGGTGAATAAAGGCCCGAATGTCCAATGCTTGCGCTGCCCTGATACCGACCCAGTGCGTTGCGCTTCTTACATCGATCTGAATGGCAATCCAGTTTCCTGGCCCGTGACATTATCCGGTTACAGTTCTCAAATCGTGGTGTGGAACGCCAATCCGTTCAAAAGTCGCCGACCATGATGGTGTGACGGACGATCGCCATAGCGTGAGCTGTAGGAAGGGCTCTGGTGCAAATTTAAGATTAAGGTCGCACCAATTTCATCAGGCCGTAAAACTCTCATGTTGAGAACACTGCATTCGAGATAGTTGACGTAGGTTGGCCTTGAATGCGCAAGCGCCCAAGCGCGAACTGGCCCTTGCGAATCCGATGTGGCAGTTCAATGCCCGCGATTGTGATGGCCGCACGATTAAAATCCTTGAATCCCAGCATCGGGCCAATCCGAGATTTCACGCCACGATGATCTGCTCAATCATGTTGTTAAGGTATTTCATGGATCGTAGTTTCGTGTCTTGCCAGGCATCGTTCTCTGCTGGCATTTCACGCACCGCCCGATGCGATGCCCCGCATAACCATCGAAGCGTAACACTCACCGGTGCGCGGCCTTGTGTCTTGATCGCCTTGCGCAAGAATGCCTTGGCTGCCGCCACATCCCGCTTCGGGCTCAATCGGAAATCGACGCTATTCCCATTACGGCCAACCGCACGAAGAATAATGATCTCTTGTTTTTGTTTAAATGTCTGCCTTTGAACAATTGTTCCGTACTCTTTAGCTTCGCGGTACCCGTTCGCCGCTTTGAAATAAGCAAGTTTAGCTGACTGGTGAATTTGTACCAAAACCCATCCGTTATTGCCCGAAAAGATCGGAGTGTGTCCCGGTACGCTCGAAGCGAACCGAGTCACCGTCCACACGGCAAATCAAAACCCAATCGGGTTCGATATGCAGGTCGCGCCTTGGCTTCCATTCGCCTTTCAGCGGGTGATCACCCAGCTCGCGCGGGAGAGGTTGGCCGACCAAAAGCAAGCATCGCGAAGCATCGTACCAGGTCTTGCCTTTTGACCCCGCACTTCGCGTTATCGCCGAGCGTCTTGAGCATGAGGAAAGCCAGGCATTCGTAAACCATATTTCCACCCCAGTTGCTGCATGAGGCCCGGCACGATTGCGCGTAGCCGACTCGATAGGCACGACGCGTTCACCGTCCGAGCTGCGCATCAGCGCCACCTGCGGCTCCGAACCGATCAGCGACTTGATCGACGCGCGGGCGCGATCTCGCCTTTTCATGTACCCGTAAATGTTTAGTCGTGTTCCAAGTCCCAAATCAGGTGCGCGTCGACGAGTAACCCGTAATAAGCCTTCAGCGCCGTGACCTGGGCTTGCAATGCATTGTTCATCGCCGCAGTGGCCTGACGACGGGCCAACAT
>JAYWDZ010000458.1:0-2623 GCA_043779595.1 Nitrosomonadales bacterium | reverse complement strand
GCCTTGACTTCAGTGCGACCGTATAAAAAAGCCTGGTCATTTCAGAATGCACTGGAATACGTGCAAACCAATAGCGGTAAACATTTTGACCCGGATTGCGTGCGCGCCTTTGAGAAGCGCGTGGACGGCGTTGCCCAGGTCATGCGCGAGCTGGGAGAGCCCGCAACGACTCCTAAGGATACATGAAGCTATCCTTGCCTACCCTGTTAGCCACAACCCTGGGTCGCCTGCGGGCACATATTCGTGCTCGTCCTGACTCCGAGTTTCAGCAGACAATTATTCGATTGGCAATCGGAGTTATTCTATTTGTTTATTTTTCAAACCAGACATTGCCGATGACACTTGAAGTGCGGCATATGATTTATGTGGCTTTGTCTGTCCTTTTCGCTTGTACCTTGTTCGTAACCATAAGTACTCTGATTTCATTAGAGATATCACCCTTGCGGCGGTATTTCAGCATGGTTGTAGATTTTGGAGTGCTATCGTCTTTGATGATTATTGCAGGGGAGGTTGGGACGCCGCTTCTGGTCATATATTTATGGGTGACACTTGGATACGGTTTCCGCTATGGTCCTACATACCTTATGGCAGCCGCTGTGCTGTCGGTCACAGGATTTTCGCTGGTTCTTATTAGCTCTTCGTACTGGGGAGCCCATTCTTATCTAAGTTCGGCTTTTCTGTTATCAATGGTCGCAGTCCCGTTATATACAGTTTCTTTGTTAAAACGACTGTATGGCGCGGTTGAGCGGGAGAAAAAAGCCAATCGCTCCAAATCTGTCTTCCTAGCGAATATGAGTCACGAACTTCGTACTCCACTGAATGGAGTCATAGGTGTATCAGATTTATTGAACGAAACCTCGCTGAATAAAGAGCAAAAAGAATACGCAGAAATTATTCGCAGTTCTGCGGATACGCTGCTGGAACTGATTGAAAAAGTGCTCGATATTTCACGCATTGAAGCCGGCGGGCTCAGTACGGAGCCCGAAGACTTCGACCTCCACCAGTTGATTAATGGTGTGGTCCTAATGCTGGAAAACCAGGCACACAAAAAGGGGCTTCTGCTAGCCGCACACATTGCGCCGCAAACCCCATTTTTATTGCATGGTGATGTCCGCCATTTGCGCCAGGTCATGATCAATTTAATAGGTAACGCTATCAAATTTACTGAGTATGGGCGCGTGGATGTGTATATTCGTCCCATAGGACAAGCAAACCCGCAACGGTTACGTATCGAGGTGGTAGATACCGGTATCGGGATTCCAAAAGAGGCTCAAGGACGTATCTTTGAACGGTTTACCCAAGCAGATACTTCTATCACGCGCAGATATGGGGGCACAGGATTAGGCACGACTATCGCTAAACAATTAGTGGAGATGATGGGCGGTCAGATGGGTTTGAGTAGCCGCGAAGGCGAAGGCACCACCTTCTGGTTCGAAATACCGTTTGCGTTACAAAATACCCAAACCTTAATTCCCACAGGGGCACGTTTTGAAAAAGCGATGCGCGTGGGGATTTTGGCAAGCAATGAATTGGCCGGTCGCATGCAGGAAGTCGTCAAAAGTTGGGGTGCAGAGCCTGTAGTGGTGAATACCACTACACGCCTGGCCGCCGAACTATCTGCATATATGACTGGCGGCACGCCCTTAGGCGCTGTCGTAGTCGAGCGGGCCCGTTTACCGGGTGATCCTATTGAATTTTTACGCCTATTGCAAGATGACCGTAACCTCGCTGGGTTGCCCGTCATTTTGATTGACTCAGCCAATGTGTCGGAAATGACAGAAGGTGAAACCCGTTCCGATATGCATTTAATTCGGAGTGGTTTCGCCTCAGTATTAAATGTGCCTGTGAACCCTACCTTGCTCTTCAATGCAATTCATGCGGCAGTCAGTCGCGAGTTGCCCAAAAATGTGGTCTCTTTGGCTGACCGTTTTCAATCGCAGGTCGGCGCGCAACGTTTGCAAATCTTAGTCGCGGAAGACAACCCGGTTAATCAACGCGTAATTCGCGGATTGTTAAGTCACGCGGGATTTGAAGTGGTTCTGGCGCAAGATGGCGAAGAAGCATTGACTATGCTTGAGTCGGGTGAGGGCTTTGACCTCGCCATCATAGACATGCACATGCCCGAGTTATCGGGACCAGAAGTAATACAACGTTGGCGTTTCTTGGAAAGCGGTCATCTACCAATAATTATGCTAACGGCCGATGCGCGTGAGGACGCAGAGCAAGCCAGCAGAGACGCGGGTGCCGATGCTTTTTTGACAAAACCTATTGGTAGTCGCGCATTGATCGAGATGATTGCGCAACTCATTGAGAGAAAGGAGCCACCCGAAATACAGCCTTCTTCGCTTTCAAGAGTTAATGGCGGTGCTGTGCTGGATGAAACAATATTGGAGGACTTGGCGCAAATGGGGGGCGGACATCCTTTTGTTCAAGAGTTGATAGATAGCTTTAGTGAAGACAGCAAACGCGCCATGACTGAAGTCCAGCGGGCATTACTTACGAATGATTACGGATTGTGGCATGACCAACTGCATATGCTCAAGGGAGGAGCCAGCGACGTGGGTGCACGAAAACTAGCACTTCAATGCGCCGAGGCCGAACGTATCAAACCGTTCGAGATTAC
>JAYWDZ010000457.1:0-2633 GCA_043779595.1 Nitrosomonadales bacterium | reverse complement strand
GGGCTGCTAAATCACGGGGCGGAAGTGGTCGATTACTGTGAAGGACGTGGTTGGAGAAAGTGGCCAGAGAAAGACGCTCAAACAATACTTGCCCGTATCAAGCGCGAGTGGAATGCCTTAGAACGGAATCCTAATCTTGGGGATGTTTGTTGGTTCAGCATTGTTCACGAGTAGTCAATACCAAGAGATTACTGACAGTTTCTTGAAAGAAGCTGAAGAGGATTACATCGGCCTTTGGCAACTCATAAAGGAAGCCAAGCGTTTTGCTACTACTGAAGAACCTTTAGTAGTCCAGGCGGTGACTTTAGCGATCGTGCGCGAATTTCTCGCCGCAGGTTTAGAGGCAGGCGAGCCACCCTACAGTGTAACTGGATATATACCGTGGCCCGACCAGAATCCTGATGCGGTGACTTCCCGAATCGAACAAGAATGGGAGGCATTGGGGCGCGAGCCTAATATCGGGGAAATTTGTTGGTTTAATTTGCCGAAGAAGTAACCGACTGCGGTGTCCCGTCCGCTTCTTGGAAGCGCTCAAGCAAGTAGACCGGGATCGCACAACGTACACTGAGTTACGACGGCGACGACATTCATGCCGAGTGGAACGGCAGCACGATCAGCGGCATGCCCCAAGCCGTCTACACCCACGGAGCAAACATCGACGAGCCGCTGTTAAGACTCACTGGAACAACGAACAGCCCGGCGGCGACCGAGGCGGCGTACATCCAGGATGGCTTGGGCTCGGTCATAGGAACAGCCAACATCACCGGCACGTTGACGGCGAATCAGAGGTTCGATGCGTGGGGGAACAAGACCGCAAGCACCGGTACGACGCCGACATTCGGATACACGGGCAGAGAACCGGATGCCACCGGCCTGACTTATTACAGAGCCAGGTATCAGCATCCTGGACTGGGCAGATTCGTATCGCGTGACCCGATGGGGATGGCGGATGCGGTGAGCGGGTATGCCTATGTGGGGAATAATCCGGTCAACTTCATTGATCCAAGTGGACTTATCAGATGGGGAGATGCCCTAATCTCAGGCGTTAATCTTGTATCAAATGGGGCAGGGGTAGTTGTTGGAGCAGTGCTTACCGCTTCTGGGGTAGGACTACTTGCGGCTCCTGAGCCCGTTTTAACTAAGTTAGCGGGAGTCGGGGCCGTTGCCGTTGGGGGAACGGTTTACGCCAAATCTATAGCGGGTACAGCGATGAATTTTAATAATCTGATTGATGCCATCCAAGACAGGTCTGCGTCACAGCCTGCCAGTGCTGCAGAATGGGTTGCAGGTAAGGTTGCTCCAGGGAATACAACTGTTCAGAGAGCGGCTCAGGTTATTGATCCTGGACTTGATCTTGCTAGTGGCAGAGTCAATCCTACCAAGATGATTGTATTAAAACCTGGGGAAGGCATTCCGCGCCTGAAATGGGGGACAGCCGCCGAAACCATCGAACGTAATTATGGCGGGGCAGGCCAAGCCTTCAATAAAGCATCTGATCTATTCCAGGGGGGCGCAGTCGCTGGTTCACTCTATGATTCTGGCAAAGACATCGCAGGCTCCCTCAACCTAAATAATTACTTTGGCAATCTGCAAGGTACAGGTGGCAGTGGTAACCAGACTTTGTTAGGTGTTTCTCCTAGGAATTAATGTTTACCATGCTCGCAAGCGCGGGTGAAAAACGAGCCGCAAAGTAAGATCAACTAATCGCCTATAAAGCGATCTTGTAGGCGTAAGCTACTTTTGGCGGTCTGTGTTTTACCTCCGCTGATCATTTTTTATTTTATGCTGCGGTCGATGTAATGTTGCCGGGCGATGTGGGGAGTTCATGCGGAATGAGTTGAGAAAAGCCTGGAAAAAATCCTCTCAGGAAGTGCTGCTTCCGCAATCGGAAAGCAGGTTTGCATGGATGTTAGTGATGTTTGTTGATTTCCTTAGCATCGCAGGGAGCTTATTGCTTACGTTCGGTAGTTGGATATGGTGGAGGTCAGATGTGCCACTTGGAGATGGAATAGTGATGGCGAGCATCAGTTTGTTAATGCATTTGGTAATGACCTACGAAACAGGTTACAAGAAGTCGTTTTGTGCAGGCCAGCGGTGGTACTTCTACGTAGTCTGGCTAGTGCCGGTGTTGCTGTCAGTGATTGGTTTTATCGGTGGACTCTTTTACAGGGGCATTGTCCCGTCCGCATGACCGAGAGACGTTTCCTACTTCCGTCGCGTCAATTTCTCCCCGTTTAACCGTCTTCAAATTTCTTTGCTCAATCTCATCCATTGTTAATGGTACTGACATAATTTTTCGGTATCGTCAGTTGGGATGTGAGAATTTTTGTACTCGGTAATATCGACCGATTGGGCAATAACTTGCCGCCTGCTTTTTAACAATTTGGCGCCACCACCGACACCACCAGCAAAGTATGCAACCTCAGTGATGTCGGTCTGAAGAAACAAGTCACAAGAAGCTTCGACGATTTCGGCCGCAAGCTCAGCGAGACCGACCCCAACGGCCAGGTCTGGAAATGGAACTGGAACCAATACAACCAGCTGACCAGCAGCCAGACCCCGGTGCAGATCGCCGCAGGTCAGAGCACGACCTACAGTTACGGCGCCAAGATCAACCCCGGCGAAACCCAGGG
>JAYWDZ010000456.1:0-6536 GCA_043779595.1 Nitrosomonadales bacterium | reverse complement strand
TCAATGGTCTTCGGCGCATAAGCCAAGCCCGCAATGCCATAGCCACCTTGAGTGCTAGGGACTTCCGGACAGATCCCTTTGGCAGTTGCCAGATTTGCGACAGTTTTTGCCGTACATTGATTATTAGGGGAAGGGGTACCGTTATCCCCAATCAAATAGGTGCCTCCATTGATAGCCTCATGTGAGGCATCTCCCACGGTATTGGTTAGCGTAGTCGCATCAATGGCAACCCCTCCAGTACCCACAGGAGTAAAGCTGGTTAACTGATCCGTATCGAATGAGTTAAGCCCTGTGGATAGCACAATAATACTGGAGACCGCACACCATTCTGTGGATGGGAGGGGATCCACCCAAGTGACTGCCGGTATAGAAGCAAGTTTCGACGCGTCACTCACGTTAAATGCGGTTGTTGGCCCTGCATTCGCAAAATAGCGCAATGACTCCAAATAAATCTCGCTGAGTGGATTGCCCCAGTCTATGCATTGTCCGTCTGAGAAACTCAATATCCCCGGACTATTGCATGAATATTGATGTTTGGTAGTAGTGTATTGATAACCAGCAATCCGTAATCGACTGAGTGTATTTATGATCCCAGCCTGTGTAGCGCCCTGGTTAATAAACTGACCAGTACAGACATCGATTTCATCGCTGGCATTGCCATTAACAGTTGTTGATGAAGTAGTGGCACTGCAACTGGTACTACTATTAATCGCAGCACCATTATTGTTCGCTATCAAGCTGGTGTTTTTGCGTAATACCCCGCCGGATTTATTGGCAGCATAGCTACCGGTCATCAGTCCAAAACGTACCCGGCGATCTGCATCGGCATCTCCGTATTTCTGCAACAATCCCGTAGGCTTCACTGATTGGACACCTGTGGAGGGAGTGACGTAAGTTTTGCAGTTGGTTTCCAACGACCCTGATACACATACTTGAACCCGAGCCTTGTAATCTGTGAGTACGGCAGTAGGCTGTGTTCCCCCTGCCAACGCACATTGTATTGACTCCGACGAATCCCACTGAGGCCAACTCCCAGCCGCCACTCTTATTAACGGATCGGGAAGCGTGGTCATTAATCCTGTCAAGGTGGCGCTGCTACTATTGCTGACGTTACATAAAGAAATAGAAGTCTGACCCGAAATACCCGTCAAGGATTGAATAGTAGGCATACTGCCACTAGGCGCGTAAACCTTTACAAAGGCATGCACATCGTATGGTAAAAAGTGCCGTTCCAGGATGGTAGAGCTTGTAGTGTCGGTAGATCTGTAACCCCCAAAAAAAGTTTTACGCAAAATATCCATTCGGGTCATGCTGGCCCAGTTTAGAAAATTTCCGCTCCAGGCAGTCCCCCCACATTGGTGCGTGCCTGATGTAACAGCGCCTGATGGCGAGAAAAGGCTACTGCTATATGAATAGCATTTATTCGAATCGAAATAGCCGTAATAAGCGAAACTGTCCTTGTAAGTCGTATCGAGAACACCGTCACCATCCAAATCAGAATAGTCGGTGTAGGCCTTGATCGATAGCTGATGGTCACGGGAGGCAACCAGCATAACTCGCGGCTCAGTAGAGGCAAGAAACAGCGGTGTTTGCGCCAGCGTCAGGGCCGCGGAAGCGGCAGGTACAAGACCAAAGCTGATACCAATGGCTAACAGGGTGCGGATGAATTTCATGGTGTACTCCTTGAATAACGATTGGTGCTACAACCTCAAAACTTCTTGTAACCACACTACCGTATTGCTGTTTGCGCCTTGTGCGCGGACAGTGATGCGATAGTAGTAAATAATCTTCCCTACTTCATTTTTTGGAACGCATTCAATGATGTAACGTGACTTTGCAGAAAGCCCGGCTATTTTAGTAGCCCCCGTGTTATCACCATAAGCCACACTGGGCGCTGCGGTCATATCAACCAGGCTCCAGACGGGTGTGACGTTCCAATCGGGTAAGGTAGGTGAAGCCACTGGGCCGGTTCCAAATGGCCCGTTATAACAAAGACCATTCAGGCAAGTGGGGCTAAAAGGGGTTATTCCACCTCCCGCAATGGGAACTGCACGGGTGACACCCGCTCCTCCCGCGATATCCCGCTCTGCATCGCGCAACGTCATTTCAGCTGCCTGCATCGCTAAGGCGCGATCTCGCATATTGCCCGACATGCGCTCTTCAAGACTGGACATGCGTGCAGCCGTGATAGATAGCAGGGTGAGGACCACCAGAAAAATCAACCCGGTGATCAAGGCCACGCCCTGCTGGCGGCTATTGAATCGAACAAAGCAACGTTGATTTTTCATGATCTAGGGTGCGCCGGGAACGCGGTTGCGCAGATTATAAGTAGCCACAAAACTGCGATGTATACGCAGGTCACCCGCCGGAGCAGTGGTAAACGCTGCTGCACCACTTGCGGTGCCAAGAGCACCCGCACAGTTTAGATAACGCTGCGGTGCCGCTACCAGCCCGTTGTTGCCTGATTGAATTCCTACACAAACGCGCGCTGTTACAACCAGTGGCCATTGTGCTGCAGTAGGGGCAGCCACATATAGATCTGCTGTTTGATTTGCCGGGACAGTGGTGTCTATGCCATAAATGATCTGGAAATCCACGACATTTTCAATTAATGGCTGCGGCACAGCCGCTACGCCATTCACACTACCAGTACATTGCAAATTAGTACCGACGACGGCAAATGCGTTGGTTATTACATCGTTTGATGCAGACGAAGCTGTGCCCCCCGTACAGTTACGAGCAATCCATGCAGCGCCACTAGCCTCTTCGCGCCCCGCATAATATGCAACTGTCATTGCATCGGCTGCCGTGCCTGCTCCATTAGTGCCTGAAATTGCCACACATGTGCCTGCAACATTACATTGCGGAGTGACTGAGATCTGATTTAGTTTCATTTCCGCGTTGCTGCCTGCCTGTCTGATACTGCGTCCCAGCACTTCCAACGCATATTTACCGGCTTCTTGAAGTCGTGCGTTATCTTCTTGCACACGATAGGTTTGCCTGCTGTTTAAATAAATACTGCCTATTGCCAGTAACACTATCAAACCTAAAGTGATAGCGATCATGAGCTCTACCAGCGTTAAGCCTTTTTGACGTTTAGCTATGGAATCGAGGGTTACGCCCGAAATGAATGAAGAGAACCAGAGGCTTCTCATGGGGTAACCCTCGTTACGAAGCGTTGCACCACATTTCCATCTGCAGTCCCATCGACGGTATCCTCACTAATTCCGACTCTTTCGGTCCAGGCAATAGTGATATTGAATACCCAGTTACCCGTCGTGGCCGGGCATCCTGCGCTAACAGGACCATCTTCGCAAACGACCGTGCCTACGCCCCCAGGCAACAAATTTGCATTGACTGTGTTCCACTGAAAATAGTCGGTCGCAGCCATAGTGGCTGGCGTACACCCCGTCGTAAAGCACGCTGGATCGGCAGGGGTTACGGTCAAACTTTTATAATTACCTGCTCGTACGCCAGCCAGATTGGCGCGAAGTCGATCAGCCATGTCATACGATTGTTGGATGGCTATGCCGCGATAATAGGCTGTCTGGTTATTGCGCAAGCTGGCGGCCTGCAAGCCGGCCAATCCAAGCAGCCCGAGTGACAGAATCACAATGGCGACCATGACTTCGAGCAGGGTGAAACCGGATTGTTTTCTGGTTATGGACATGCCAAACCCTCGGCAGCTAAGGGACCAGTGCGTACCCGACCTTGCGCAGAAACGACGATGGCACGTGCGTTCGCGGTGCCGCGCGTGTCGCATAAACGCAGCGTGCCTCCAAAGCCCACAAATCCAGAGTTTTGATAGGTTACTCGCGACAAGGTATCTGAATTGAGCGTGTTGGTACTTTCTAAAGGCTGACGTACTTGCAATACCGTTTCACCCCCAACGACACCATCGCCGTCCGTATCCACGAAAACCAACCAACCTGTGTTCCATGTGGTGGTCCCTGAGCATGCAGTATCGGATAAACGGCTACACACAGTAACGCGGATACCGCGTTTGATCGCCTCGCTCCTGGCGTAATTGAGGGCCGTTACCAGGTCATTCACCTGACCGGTCAACCGGGCGTTCTGAATGAACGTAATATAGCTAGGTACAGCAATCGACAGCAGGATCGCCAGTATCGAGAGCGTAACCATTAGTTCGATCAAAGTGAATCCGGGCTGCTTGTGCAGTGCACACGCATTTTGTTTGCCGAATGAGTATCTCTCTTTTTCCATAATTCATTCTATCGATGCGTTTGATAAAAACTCCAGCTTGCTCGGACCAGCGGCCGCATTGCTAGAATGGGCGGCGAACATTATTGGTTTTTACGTTGAATGGCTCACCACACAGTTGTTATCGGCACAGGCGTCTGCGGCTTGAGTGCAGCACTGGCTTTATTGCGGCACGGCTATCAAGTGACAATGCTGGACCGCGGCGATACCGGGCGCGAATCGTCGTGGGCCGGGGGGGGTATTTTGTCCCCGCTCTTACCTTGGGAGTATTCAGAGTCGGTCACAGCACTCGCGCTCCAGTCGATGAAAAAGTATGCAACCTGGCTGGCCGAGGCCGAGGAGTTGACAGGACTGGACGCACAATTCTGGCGTTGTGGAATGCTAGCGCTGGGTATCGCGAGACACGAGCAAATGCAAGAATGGTGTATGGCGCATGGCGTAGTTGCCATACAGCAAGACGCACCTCTACCGTTGATGACACGGAACACCCTTAATCAGTCTGAACATACGATTTGGTTGCCTGAGGTGGCCCAAGTGCGTAATCCATGCCTGATTGCGGTTTTGCGCGCGGCAATCGTGCAACTAGGCGGTACGATACGTGAACATTGCATCGCTGTTACGGTACGCTCGGAAACAAGACGGGTCTTGGCAATACAGACTTCAGTGGATGAGCTGGTAGCGGATAGTGTAGTGCTGGCTACCGGCGCCTGGGCAGGTATGGCGCTGGGGGCGGTGAAACCAGCACCCAACATCCGCCCCATTCGAGGCCAAATGCTGTTATTTAAACTTGAACCCAACACACTCGATACCATCGTGTACCGCAATGGTCTGTACCTGATCCCCCGCCGCGACGGGCATATTCTGGTGGGAAGCACGCTGGAAGATGTGGGATTCGACAAATCCACTGACACACTTACGCGTCAACGTCTGCACATGGAAGCAGCCGAATTGCTGCCTATATTAAATTCAGTTCAGCCGATCCAGCATTGGGCCGGGCTCCGTCCAGGTTCACCCGACAATATCCCTATAATCGACCGCCATCCCGACTTCGACAATGTGTTCATTAACACTGGTCATTATCGTTACGGGGTGACCATGGCTCCCGCCTCTGCCGAGTTAATGGTAGATCTGATGGAAGGCAATACGCCTGCGCTTGACCCTGCGCCTTATAGCTGGCAGGCCGCGCTAGCACGGCGTTGGTGATTCATGCAAAGTGCGCGTGCTGCGCTAAAATCTGGCCTCGAGCTGTCGCCTCCCATGACCAAGCGTTCTACCTGATTATCGATACTTGTAACCCACCTCGATGCGCGCAAAAACCTGCTGGGTCATTACACTAGGCATCCCCGGCATGGATAACCAGTCCTTGGGGCTGGCGGAAGCGTTGGGGTGCATTGTTGTCAAGAAATTTGTCGAACCGGTTGCGCCGTGGAAATTTATTCCCCCGCAAATTTGGGTGCCACCCTTATCGTTTTACGGCCCTCGCACAGACCGTTTTGAACCACCCTGGCCGGATGTGCTGATCGGCACCGGTCGCCAGACTATTGCAGCGTCTCTCGCCGTCAGCCGAGCAAGTCAGGGAAAGCCTTTCACGGTACGCATTCAAGACCCGCACATCCAGCTCAATAAATTCGATCTTGTCATCACACCCGAGCACGACCAGTGTCAGGGTGACAATGTTTTTAGTACTCGCGGGGCACTACACATTGTTACGCCGACACGTTTGCTTGCCGCCGCGCGTCAATTTGGGCCGCAGTTGAACATACTCCCTTCACCGCGTGTCGCCGTGCTGGTAGGCGGCAACAATAAATACTTTCAGTTCACTCCCGCTGTCGCGCTAGAGCTAGCCCAACAACTGCGGCGCGCCGTGCTGGATTCGGGTGGCAGTCTCATGCTCACCACCTCGCGCCGCACTGGCAAAGAAGCCGAGGCTATTTTGCGCAAACAATTGTCCGATGTGCCCGGCGTAATCTGGAGCGGAGAAGGCGAAAATCCTTATCTCGGTTTTCTGGCGCTCGCCGACCACATCGTCGCGACCAGCGATTCGGTGTCGATGGCCACCGAAGCTTGCGCGACAGGCAAACCCGTTTACATATTCGATCTGCCCGGGAGATCGGCCAAATTCACGCGTTTTCATCGCATAATGTGCGACGCAGGCTACACCCGCCCGTTCACCGGTGCGTTGCAATCCGGCTGGGGCAAGCGGCTGGACGACATGAGCGCGGCCGCACAAGAAATCACCCGACGCATGGCCGCAAAATCACAAGGCAGATCCTGATCATGAAATTGCAAATCGAAACCTTCAGCAATCTTAAAGG
>JAYWDZ010000455.1:0-6536 GCA_043779595.1 Nitrosomonadales bacterium | reverse complement strand
CGTTCCTCCTCATTCCCGATAAGGGGTGTTGGGTTATTTATAGTGCTTCAGACACTGCATTGCCAGGGGAAAGAGGGTTTTTCTACAGGCTCAACGTTTGAATTAAGGGGCGCCGTTAGGCGTCCCGCTTGAATGATGGGTTAGGCATTTGCCGATAGCTATAGATCACTGAGATTTCCTCCCGATGGAAAATTCACAAACACTGTCATACATAATCTCATTCATAGAAGTTGGTTGAACATCTGTAAATTTAATTTTTTCCTCAGGAATTTTCACTGTCGCGATCTGAGCGCCATTTCCTTTTGGGCCAGCAAACTCAACTCGCTTAAACGGTGCGTATTTTTTACCCGCACAATCGAAGCGACTTGTGACTTCCGCCGAGAAATATGTTGCACCGGAATTTCGGTTTATTTGAGCTAAGGAATGTGTGAAACGGAAAGTGGCCTCAAAAATATTTTTACTGATAAGTCGAATACTATCGGTATCAATTTCGGCAGTAACAGATTGCGCCTCCGCCATTGGTTGCCATTGCTCAGCGAGAGCTTTTGCGGAAATCAGCGCCATCAATCCAAGAATTAATAAAGCTCGCATAGTAAATGCCTAACGTAGAGCTAAGGGGCGGGCCGCTTGCGGCACGTCCCGCTTGAGCGCCGGGTTAGGGCGGACGCTTGCCGTAGCCACCGAAGTTTGGACACCGCCCTCACCCCACACAAGAACGGTGCCGGTGCAGACTGCCGCTGACTTTACACGACCGAAGCCACGGAGCCCATAGCAACCAGAGTTGAGCGAAGGCACAGGCTGCGCGGCACAAATGCCCTTTGCCAAAACAGAGTCACGCAACCCGCGCAGCAGGGTTGATGTACCCACTGCACACGCCACACCAACCAACGCCCAGACACGCTGACCAGAACTTGCGTGACTTAAATAGTGTGGTGCGGTTTGCATGGTGTGCGGCCTTTGATGAGAAGAAAAAACGAGCGCGCTAACGTTTGAATTCAGGGGCGCGCTTTAGCGCGTCTCTCTGGAATGATTTGTTGGGCGTATTTGAAAGGGATGAGATGAACTTGGTAAGAATATGGATTGACGACCGGCGCAATACCGACAATGTTTTGGCGGTACGCACCGACTTCGACAACGACTGGCACTGCGAAGCGAGAATAGCGAAACCATACGATCAAAAGGCTGTGGCAAACGCCCTGCTGGAAATGGCGGCAACAATTTCCATGCACCGGGATTGACGCCCAACGTTTGAATTCAGCCGGGCCGCACCATCCTTAAACGTAGCCAAAGCCGCTTACGGCCTCGGCTGGAATGATTAGTTGGGCGTATTTGAAAGGAAGACGATGGATGACCTGAAAAAATATATTGAAGAATTGGACGCGGCATTGACTACGCTAGATATGGAATGGGCGGCGCAGCAAATGCCTTACTCGGCACCTGAAGTCAGATTGATGGCGCTACATAAAGCGCGCTGTGAATGCCAGAGTATTGAGCCACATCTGCGCACTCAAAGCCAAGAATGGTTGCAGGCAGGAGGCCACTCTCGGCTGGACGGATGGCCGTTGCTGCCGGTGACGCCCAACGTAAAAGTGAGTGTGGCGAGCCACGATGATTGATGAAACTAAAACTGCTATCGAGCCTCTGCTCGACTGTAGGGTTAGGCGCTGTTCGGAGTGCGGTAAATCCTCATCTGATGGCTGGGCGCTCTACTGTGTTGAGTGTTTCAGCCAGGCTGAGCGCGCAGAGCTGATGTGGCTCAGGAAGCTGGTTGAAACAATACGAGACCGCGCCGACATAAGGTTCAATGGGAATCGCGGACTGCTGGCGTTTTCAGATTTAAAAGATGAGGCTCGGCGTACTGCGCCCAACGTTTGAATTCAGGGGCGCTCGCAGAGCGTCCCTCTGGAATGATTTGTTAGAGCGCTGGTTAATTGGAGAAAAAATATGACTAGTAGGGAAGCATTTGAAAAATATATGTACGGCGATGAAGAACCAACAACCAGGATAGATGCGCAAAAAGAAACCCGCCAGCATTTTAAGACGTGGCAGGAGGCAGGCAAATACCAGATCGAAGCTTGTGCTGAAATATGCCGCGAATTTGGCAAAACGCTTGAGGTTGATATTGGGGATAGCTTCGCCGAAGAAATCATGGCGCGCTCTAACGTAAAGTTAAGGGGCGCCGCGCTTCTGCGGCGTCCCTCTTGAACGTAAAGTTAGGCTTGGGGCAACTCTTCATATACTTGAATGATGTGCTCTGGCTGAAACTCCACTGATACACCAGTGTGGAGCTCCTTTGTACAATATGGGTCATTATCTAACTCTCCGATATATCCATTAGCTATCCGCTCTTTAACTAAGACCCACATTCTCTCAACATGCTGCTCTTCTTCAAGCGTGATGCGAAATATCAATTTCACCAACTCACCAGGAAGTATATTTTCGCGTTCCTCGCGAGGTGGAATCCAAAACGTATCTGGAAATTCCAGATTTAACTCCTCACCATTATCGAGCGTGTATTCCATCAAAAGCCTAACGTAAAGTTGAGGGGCGCCGCGCTTTTGCGGCGTCCCGCTCGAACGCCGGGTTGGGCATGCTTACCGCCATAGACTCATTGCCAGTTGGTAGAGCTGACCCTGGCTGGCCGAGTGCGCTTGTATTTGAAGATGTGCGACCTCGTACGGTATGTAAGTGCCGCTCTTTGCTGTCAGGATGAAGCTGTCACCGTGATGCTGAATTGAACATCCCAGTAGCTTCTCAATAAGTGGATGAGCTTCCTCGCGCCAGCCCTTCTCATTTAAAAGGCCGACAAACTCTCTAAACGATATGCCATAGCCCGATGCGGACATAGTTATGCGCTGTCCGTTCTTGCATTGCAGCGGAGCAACATTTGCGCAGTAAGGACAGCCAATTGACATTCAACCCCACTCGTAAGGGGCATCGATCTCTGAGTCACAGGATTTGCAGAAGAAGCTCATATGCTTGCCCAACGTAGAGCTAACCGGGCGCGCTGCCCAAGCAGCCTAAGGCCAAAGCCGCTCACCGCGCTCCGGTTGAGCGCCGGGTTAGGGCGGGCGCTTGCCGTAGCCACCGCTGTTGGGGCACCGCCCTCACGCCTCACAAGACCGATGCCGGTGCAGGCTGCCACTGACTTTACCCGACCGAAGGCACCCGCGCTACCGCAACCCAACTTGAGCGAAGGCGCAAGCTGCGCGCCGCGAATGCCTTTCGCTAAAACAGACCCACGCAACCCGCGCAGTGCGGTTGATGCACCCACCGCACTGTCCACACCCACTGACATTCCACTGCCCGGGCAAGAGCTTGCGTGGCTGGAAGGGAGCGATACGGTTGGCATGGTATGCGGCCTTTTGATGAGAAGGAAAAGCAAGCGCGCTAACGTTCAAATTGAGGGGCGCGCTTTAGCGCGTCCCACTCGAATGCAGTGTTAGAGCGGACGCTTGGCGTAGCCACCGCTGGTAGGGCACCGCCCTCACTCCAGACAAGATCGATGCCGGTGCAGACTACCCCTGACTTTACCCGACCGAAACCACGCTGCCCATGGCAACCTGACTTGAACAAAAGCACAAGCAGCGCGGCACGAATGCCCTTTGCCAAAACAGACTCACGCAACTCGCGCAGCACGGTTGATGTACCCTCCGCACGTGCCTCCCCCACCGACGCCCAGCCATACTGACCAGAACTTACGTGGCTGAAATGAAGCAATGTTGTTTGCATGATGTGCGGCCTTTGATGAGCAGGAGAAGCAAGCGCGCTAACGTTCAAGGTAACCGGCGCTGCGCGGCTTCATCGCGCAGCGTCCGTGTTGACCGCAGGGTTGGGCGTCATGGCTTCGTGTCCTTCAGAGCTTTTTCGTTCCTGGCTTCTATCGCCAGCTTCTTTCCCTCGGGGAGCTGTTCGTACATCTCGCGAATTGCCTTGGGATGGGAAATCATTTGCTCGGCAATAATGTTGACAAGTCCTAGAAGCCGAAGAGCGGTGACTGGATCATCTTTCAGGTCAATTACACCCGGATGGACAGCTTCGTTCCCGATGACGCGAACGACATCAAGCGACTTTTGTACGAGCGGGTTAAGACCTTTTGCTACGAGACTAGCAATATCGTCATCGATGTTTTTGCCTTTCTCACCCAGAAAGCCACAGAGTTTCTGAACTGAAAGCCTGAGCAGAGCCGCCGCCCCACGTGGCGAGTTGTTCAGGATAGTGCGTGCCTCCTCGAAGTCCCGAACAATCTCTGCGGGTAAATCTGCGTTGGGTTCGGGGCCAATGCGGTGAGGAGGAAATATGAGATTTCGGTGAACCCAAACTGCAACCTTCTTGCAGTTGTAGCACTGGCTCAAAAAGAGATTGTTGACGTCGTTGTAGATGTAGGCGCCTTGTTTGTTCTGGTCGAGAAAGACCAGGCCACTGTCCATCTTCACTTTCCATTCGAGAAGATTTCTCTTTATCTCCTCGTCAAGCTCTTTTGCTTGGCGAATACCCTGTGCCATTTCTTCGCTGGGGATGGTAGGGACTCTTTGTTCCTTATCCACGTGGTTGGCATGATCCACGTGGTTGGCATGTACCTTGAACCAGTGCTGCGTTGTGAACGCTCCGCAATGCGGGCAATCAAACGCAGTTTCTGTGATCGATGCTGGCTTACGTTTCGCGGTCATAGGCAGCCTGCAATGATGTCTCAGTTGAGTAGGGAGCGTGCACTAATGACGCTCAACGTGGAAGTAAGGGGCGCGAGCAGCAACGCTGCGAAGCGTCCCTCTTGGCTGCCGGGTTGGGCGTCGCGCTCACCTCGTCGGCAATTTAGCGTGAGTCCGCTCGTTTAGTTGCGCCCCGTAGTCTATCGGCTAGTGTGCTCAATGCGACTACGGACAGGTGTCGGTTCGCACTCGTGTCGTTAGCACCAAACCCGGGTTGGTAAATCTTAAAAACGCACTTGCGTGGTGAGATTCACCGTCCTTCGTTGGCCAGCCGTACGATACCGTATCCGTGTTCTGCCCAGTCTTGTACCATCTAGCGTCATGCTCGGTGGCATCGCATCCATCTTTAGTCCAGCTCTCGACTAGATTCCATGTCACCACCGAGCCGTCAGATCTAGCGATTTGCGAGCGGCCGCTAAATGTGCTTTCACAAGAGATAACGTGGCCAGTTATCGGGACAACGGTGCAGTTTCTCGTAAGTCCAAATGAAGGCGTAATGAGCCGGTAACCGTCTCCCTCTGCCTGTATGCTTGGCCCCGAAGACTGAACCGCAATTTTGGCCTCCGAAGGTTTGTCGCTGATCGTCTTTGTTTCCTTTTTTTCGCCACTAGCGCAAGCTGCCAAAGCCAGTACCGTAATACCAGAGGCAGCCGCGTTGAAAAGACTTGCCCAGTTTATTGATTGCATCAGTTGCTCCTTGAAAAGATTGATTGGTCTAAAACCTGCCACAGACGACGTGCCTTAGAAACGACGCCTAACGTGGAGCTAAGGGGCGGGCCGCTTGCGGCACGTCCCGCTTGAGCGCCGGGTTAGGGCGGACGTTTGCCGTAGCCACCGCTGCTGGGGCACCGCCCTCACCCCACACAAGAACGGTGCTGGTGCAGACTGCCGCTGACTTTACACGACCGGAGCCACGGTGCCCATAGCAACCAAACTTGAGCGAAGGCACAAGCTGCGCGCCGCGAATGCCCTCTGCCAAAACAGATACTCGCAACCCGCGCAGCACGGTTGATGCACCCGCTGCACGTGCAACACCCACCGACGCCCAGACACACTGACCGGAACTTGCACGACTGGAATGGAGCGATGTTGTTTGCATGATGTGCGGCCTTTGATGAGAAGAAAAAGCAAGCGCGCTAACGTTGAGCTAACCGGCGCTGCGCGGCTTTATCGCGCAGCGTCCAGCGACCGAAGGGAGCGAGGTTGAGCGCAGGGTTAGATTGTTTCGACAATAACATGTTGCTCTCGGAAGCTTTCAGGGACATCTACTTCGCCCCATGTGTGGCACTCAAGCATAAGCTCACCGCTCTCGATAAACACGACAAAACCACTTTGAATATTACCTGAACGACCGACAACGTTGGGTTTGTCGCAAACAATGCGCTCACTCGGTAGGCTCGGGTGTTTGACGGTGAGAAAGTAACCAACGCCGGAGTATTCGTAACTCACTAACTTTGCATCGCGCTCAATGCCCTCAACAATTTCTGCGCCAAGCTTCGGGATAACGAGCAGGTGAAGTACGTGACTCTCAAAAACGCGGAATGTACCCATGAGCAATCTAACGTTAAATAGCCGCCACGTGACGGCATAAAAGATTATCAGACACGGCGGATAATCTTGCTCAAGATGATAAGCTTTTGATTCATATACCACACATTGTCGAATATACCAGTCATGCCCAAGAATTCACAATCGTCAGCTCAAAGTATTGCAAAGCCACTCAAGTTACTCGACCAGGTGCGTGACCGTGTCCGTTTAAAACATTACAGCCTGCGCACTGAGCAAGCTTATGTCGGCTGGATTAAACGATACATCATTTTTCACAAT
>JAYWDZ010000454.1:0-2636 GCA_043779595.1 Nitrosomonadales bacterium | reverse complement strand
CTTCAATTGGATATGGTGTATCGGCATCGTGTACTCCACCATGGCCACGCTCCAGCATGTGGCGGTGGATGTGTTGGCTGGTCTCGCGCTGGGCGTAGTAGCGGCGTATTTGTCATTGCGATATCGCGTCGGCTCGGGCCTAGCCGTTATCGCTAGCGTAAGGCGTAATGTAGGGTGCCAATAAGCGAAGCGCATTGCACCAGATGTTTTCTTTCGGCGCGACATTGATTGCGCGATACCAATGCTGATTCCACCAATATCCGAGGGGGGTCAGAAAACATGGAAATGGCCCTCCACAACGTCCAACGTCTTATCATTCAGTTTATCGTGCCAATGAGGTTCTATTACGATTTCGATCCCTTCGATCCCTTCGATCCCTTCGATCTCTTCGATCCATATCTGCGGAACAATGGCGCGCTCATGATAGCCAACCTCCCACGCACCTACGCCACGTTCATTCTCAGCCCATACAATCGTCGGAACGAATAGTGGGCCGGTAACTCTGCTGTGCTCGATTAGGGCTTTTATTGCGGCCTTGGAGATCATCATGGATAAACTCGCGTAAAAAACAATGTAGGGTGCCATAAGCAAAGCGCATTGCACCGAAAGCTTTCGACGCATTGAGGATTGCGCACGCGGGTTAGCGTCAATGTCGCTAGGAGCAAGAGGATTGAGTCGCCTCACAAAGGAAACCCACGTAAGCAGTCCAAGCGCTGCCTAGAATGGGTACTTTCTGTAACGCCAGAACGAAAGGGGCGAAGATGGCGTTATACATGGTCACCAATGGAGCAGCGGAATTGGTCGAGGTTAGCATTATCGCAGGCGGCAGTAATAATAATCCAACGAGGTAGACGACCATCATTGCGGAAATAATCATTGCGACGCGCTTTTTCGGATTTTGAGTTGAGTGTTTAATCATAGTCGATCACGGATTTTGTTCGGCTTTCAACATGGAACATGCCATAAGTGAAACGCAATGCGCCGACGCATTCATTCCGTGCTATGCGAATTGCCATTTTAGAGCCTATCCGGAACATTGATAATTTCCTGATCCGCCTCTAGTTTCATTGAAGCAACCGAGAACTTGGCGTGTCTCACCGTTGCACCTTTTTGGTAGACGACGGAGAGATGTTGTTGATCAAGCATTTCATACGAAAATACACGGCTTATATCATGCAGCACTTCCAAGAAGCCGGTGCCATCCGGCTTGGAAAGCCCGATGTTTGAACGATCCGCAGAAGAAAGTTTTCCATCGCCGTCTGTGTCTGCGGCAACGTATTCAAAATACAGGGCCTGTGTCGGCTCTTTTTCCGAATCGATCGACTCTTCACCAAGTTGCGAAGCAACGAAGATCAAATTTTTATGGTTCTTAAATAGCCACCGTGCGACCTTTTCAGTGCCTGTTAGGAATAGAACATTGCGGATTTCAGTTTCAGTTCCATAGCCCCCCGACGAAAATTTCTCCGATTTTTCGTAGGTGGTTAGCTTCAGCATCTGCGCGTTTGCGCCGGTTATATTTTCGATTTTTTCAAAACCCACCAATATCGGCTTCTTTGAACCTGATTTTCCGTCGGGCACTTCAACGGCGCCGCGACGTTGCCAGCGATTGCTTTCCGACATCATCAAGGCAATCGAGATACCAGCGCCCAGAAGAATGATGAGGAATAAAATACTATTAATTCTTCCGATGATGACGAATAGTCGTTCCATATAATGTGCTTTAACGTAAGGTTTATCTCCTAAAAGACGGGAGATAATGCGTCATACTTTATCGCGCGGCGTCGGAATGACCTCAGTATTAAGGGGTGATATCCGCAAGCGCCAGAACCCCTTTAGCGCGCCCGAGTTAATGCGTTTGTTAGGTCAGTGAGGATTCTTTTGGTGTGGCCGACGTAATGACCTTTTAGGCTAAGAGCATGTCGCTCAAGGAGGTGCCAGGAAAGGGCAGCTATCAAGAGGGTTGAGGAGGCAGAGATTAATAGCATAGACAAAACCGAAACCCCGGGGATCAGTGCCGCAACTGATTGCTGTACAGGAAAGGCATATATGTAGACACCGTATGAGTAATCTCCCACTTGATTGTATTTTCGGAGACGACCGGAAGGGATGAATGCAATATAAAATAAAACATAGGCAATTGTTACGACATAGACGACGAAAAACGCATGCTTATTGGCTATAGCCGACGCCAGCAAAGCAATCACAAAAAACCAGAAAAACGAACGAGAGAGGGTTATATATTCTTTTAAAACATAAAAGGTCGCACCGGAAAAGAACATAAAAAATAACCTTGTGAATGCCTCAGTAGGAAAGTAGAAGTGATTAGCAACAACTAAAACACCAGCTACAACTGCACCAGTGATAATCGCCAATTCAAACGTCCTTAATTTAATCCCCTTTGGTATTCGCGAGGCAACCCAGACAATAGCCAAGATTGCGTACATTTTTATTTCATATGGCATCGTCCAAAGCGACCCATTGACCGCTTTCTTGTATGGGTTGCCATCAAAAACTCCTGGCAAATTGTAAGCAACGCCGAAGATTAAGGTTGTACAGTCCACTAAATAGATGTAGATCGCGGAGTCGGTGAGGTAGGATGGCAGAGGCAATGACGTAAAGAAAACGCCAAGTCCGAA
>JAYWDZ010000453.1:0-6545 GCA_043779595.1 Nitrosomonadales bacterium | reverse complement strand
GGCAACCAGTTTTTCAACACGATAGGCAATTTGCTGGTGAACCCGCGCGCAGGGCTTTTATTCATCGATTTTGAGTCCGGCGGACTGCTGTATCTGGCGGTTACGGCCGAACTCATCTGGGAAGGCGAATCACTCAAAGCATTCGAGGGCGCACAACGCCTGCTTCGCTTTCATGTCCGTGCAGTGCGGCACGTGGAAGCTTCGTTGCCCCTGCGTTGGAGCCCTGTGCTCACGCTTTAGCCAGCAGGCTCAGCCACAGCACTTACAAGCTCGACAGGTTGACCAATTCGGCGCGTTCGTCGCCGCTGAGGCTCCCCAGCGGGCGGGCGCTCAACACCGCGCGCCGCCTGCGTCGCCAGTCTTCAGGTAACTGCTGGAGGGTGGCATCGAGCTCCGCGTTCCAGTCCCAGTTGTCGTCGAGCTTCAGCATGTCCGTGGCGAGTTCTTCTACCCGTTGCTGGAGTGCGCTGTCTCTTACGGCTTCTAGCAGTGCGGGTAGCGATTTGGCCGCATCGCAGGGACGCAGCCAGTGCAGCATCTCGATGATGGTATTGGCCCAGGGGTCGTTGGGGTCGAGCCACTCCGGCTGGATTTCGCGCGCGCGATGCGGGTGGATCAGCAGACTGCGCGCCAGATTGCGCAGCTTGGACGGCGCGGGCCGACGGCCGCGCGCCAGTGAGGGATTGCGGCTTTTGCTTGATGCGCCAAGCCCATATTGCGCCAGGTCGCCGGGTTGCAGTTCGGCCAGTTCGGCGATTTTTTGCCGCAGCAATCCTGCCAGCAGCGGGGCGCCGATTTTGGCCAGCAGCGGCTGGGCGGATTTCAGCAAGTGGGCGCGGCCTTCGGCGCTATCGAGTTTGCCGCCCCGCGACAGTTCGCGTAGCAAAAAGGCCGAGAGCGGCAGGGTTTGTGTGTCCAGTAAATGAATGAACGCATCGTAGCCCTGCGTACGGATGTAACTGTCCGGGTCTTCGCCGTCGGGTAAAAACAAAAAGCTGATTTCCTTGCCGTCCTGCAAGGATTCCAGCGAATTTTCGAGTGCGCGCCAAGCGGCTTTGCGTCCGGCCGGGTCGCCGTCAAACGAATAAATCAAGCGGTCGGTGTGACGCAGCAGCGTGCGCACATGCGTCGCCGAGGTCGCCGTGCCGAGCGTGGCCACCGCAAAGCCTACGCCGTGCTGCGCCAGCGCGACCACGTCCATATAGCCTTCCACCACCACCACGCGCCCGGCCTGCCGGATCGCCTCGCGCGCTTCAAAGAGGCCGTACATTTCCGAGCCTTTGTGGAACAGTGGCGTCTCGGGCGAATTTAAATACTTGGGTTCGCCCTGATCCAGAATCCGCCCACCGAAGCCGATAATCTGGCCTTTGCTATTGCGGATCGGAAACATGATCCGATCACGGAAACGATCGTAACGACCGCGGTCACCGTCTATCACCATGCCGCTTGTGGCGAGGGCTTCGGCCTGGTAATCGGGGAAAACCTGCTTCAACCCATTGTCGGCAGGCGCGTAGCCGATGCCATACCTTGCAGCGACCTGCCCGGTCAGGCCGCGCCGTTTCAAATATTCAATCGCCCGCGGGTTCTGCTTAAGCTGCTGTTTGTAGAAATTCGCCGCCTGCTCCAGTGCGTCCCACAGTGCCGGTGGCGGTTTGGGCCGGTCGGGTTCGTCGGCAGCTTCCGGCACAGGCAAACCCGCGTCCTGCGCCAAGGCCGCCACCGCGTCGCGAAAACTCATGTGCTCGTATTCCATCAAAAACCCGAGCGCAGTGCCGTGCGCGCCGCACCCAAAGCAGTGATAAAACTGCTTGGTTTGGCTCACGGTGAACGACGGAGTTTTTTCGGTGTGGAAAGGGCAACAAGCCTGGTAATTCTGTCCGGCTTTTTTCAGCGACACGCGCCGGTCGATGACATCGATGATGTCGACGCGGGCAAGCAGGGTATCGATGAAATCGCGCGGGATCATTTGGCTATAGCGTAAACACAGCCATGATAAACCCGAGCCGGTTTATGCTGAACGCGAGGCGTATCAGCTGATGAGCTTGGCTTTGATCAGGCCCGATACCTGGCCCATGTCGGCGCGCCCGGCGAGGCGGGCTTTTAACAAACCCATCACTTTGCCCATGTCTTTGGCGCTGGTGGCGCCCACTTCGGCAACCGCAGCAGTCACTGCGGTATCTATTTCTGCGGCGGACAATTGTTCGGGCATATAGGTTTGCAGAATTGCAAGTTCCGCTTGTTCGGCATTGACTAGATCAGTGCGGCCTGCGGTTTGAAACTGGCTGATCGAATCGCGGCGCTGTTTGATAAGCTTTTCGATAATGACGCTGACGGCGGCATCATCAAGTTGGATACGTTCGTCTACCTCGCGTTGTTTAATCGCAGCAAGTAGGAGCCGAATGGTGCCCAAGCGGAGTGTTTCATGCGCACGCTGAGCTTCAGCGGCGGTTTCATCAGCGCGCGCACGCATGGCGGACTTCATGTCCTCGGTAATGCGCGCTTTGAGGGATAAGGCAGTCAAGGAGCGAGTGCCTTGGTTAATACGTTAAGGCGGCACAGATCAAAACATTTTGGGCGGTAATTGTTGACCACGCAGACGCTTGCTTTGACGCTTGACCGCGGCAGCCAGCTTGCGCTTGCGCTCGGCGGTGGGCTTTTCGTAGAACTCGCGTGCACGCAGTTCGGTCAAAAGGCCTACTTTTTCGATGGAACGTTTGAATCGACGCAGTGCGACATCAAACGGCTCGTTTTCCTTGAGTTTAACGTGGGGCATATTTGGGGCTTCCTAAGAAGACGAAAAACGTAGATTGTAGCAGTAGATCGAAATGAATCAAAGGAGGCCGGTCGGCGCCCTCCTTTGGCTTGCATTTCATTCAGCTTACGCCGCTGCGGTCTGACGGCTAAGATAGGGCGATGCGATACAATTCGAGGATGAACTCTATGCCAGAATTAGCCGTGAATATTCCTAGCGCTCCTCCATTAGCCCGTGCCTCTCTAACTTCCGATTGCGACGTGCTGGTCATTGGTGGCGGGCCTGCTGGCTCGACTGCGGCCGCGCTGCTTGCCGAGCGCGGCCATAAAGTCACGCTTCTGGAAAAAGCGCATCATCCCCGTTTCCATATCGGTGAATCCTTGCTACCGGCCAATTTACCGCTGCTGGAAAAGCTGGGCGTGGCAGAGTCCGTCAAAGCCATTGGTATGGAAAAATGGGGCGCAGAATTCGTGTCGCCTTGGCACGACCATACCCAGGCGTTCGAATTTGCCGATGCAATGGATAAGTCCATGCCTATGGCCTATCAAGTCCGGCGTTCGGAGTTTGATGAAATTCTGATACGCAACGCCAGCAAAAAAAATGCGCGGGTAGTAGAAGGCTGCCAAGTGCAAGAGGTTGACTTCCTGCCTGACGACTCCGGGGCCCGCGTCCAAGCTCGCCATGAAGACGGTAGCATCGAAACCGTGCACGCTCGTTTTGTGCTGGACGCGTCGGGTCGCGATACCTTTTTGGGTAACCGCTTCAAAGCCAAGCTGCGCAACAAAAAGCACAACAGTACAGCGATTTACGGCCACTTTACGGGGGCCGAACGTCACCCCGGCAAAGCGGAGGGCAACATTACCATTTTCTGGTTTGATTATGGATGGTTCTGGTTTATCCCATTAGCCGATGGGACGACAAGCGTGGGAGCAGTCAGCTGGCCGTATTATCTAAAAACGCGCAATAAAAAACCCCTTGAGCAATTTTTGCAAGAAACCATCACGCTATGCGCGCCGTTGCAGGTACGGTTGAAGCATGCGAAATTGATTTCTGCGGTTGAAGCTACCGGCAACTTTTCCTATGTATGTGACCGCACGCATGGCAGCAATTATCTTTTGCTGGGCGATGCTTACACGTTCATAGACCCGGTATTTTCTTCGGGCGTGATGTTGGCGATGCAAAGCGCCTTTATCGGAGCAGACACGGTCGATACCTGTTTGCGTGATCCCAAACAAGCCGCAGTGGCATTGAAAAAATTCGACCTCAGCATGCGGGTGGGCCCGAAGGAGTTCTCATGGTTTATCTATCGCGTTACCAACCCCACCTTGCGTGATATGTTCATGGGCCCGCGTAACCTGTTTCGGGTTAAAGAAGCACTGCTCTCAGTGCTTGCTGGCGACGTATTTGGCAAAACCCCCATTCAGCGCCCCTTGTTAGTTTTTAAAACGCTGTATTACGTGGTTTCGATTTTAAATTTCAAGCGCACCTTTCAGGCTTGGCAAAAGCGAAAACTCAATATCCGTCCGGTGGATGAGCCTGGAGCAGCGTAAGTTGATGCGCGACACGGGGTCACCCCTGCATGGCACCAAGTTGTCCGTTCCAGCGTTTTTGAACCAACCCGTATCGTGGAAAAACAGTGTATTAGGCGCGCTGTGTTTTGCTGCGGGCGTGGGCGAATACGAAATGCACGCGAAAGGGGAAATGCCTTGTTTGTGCGTACCCATGCAGAGGCTGGATAAGGCTGATTCCATCTGCGAAGTGTGGCGCGGCAGCGGCGAGCCGATACAGGGGCATTACGGCGCGATCCATTATCGTCATGATGCGGATGTATTGTTTGGCGTATTGGTATTACCCGAAACCCAGTTTCAAGCCGACACTGACAAAACCCCGCTGCAGCAAGCAACCGAATTAGCCTATAGCCAGGTGTTCGAGTTGCTCGACGCGTTGCACTACCCACATCTTTTCCGGTTCTGGAATTACATCGCCGACATCAATACCCACAGTTTTGGACTGGAACGTTATCGTCAATTCAATCGCGGGCGTCAGGATGCATTTCTGGCGCATGGGCGTGAGGTAGTAGGCAAAGTTCCGGCTGCATGCGCTCTAGGGTTTGATCAAGCACAATCTGCAGGGGGCTTATTGACCATTGCTTTTTTGGCTGGGCGCGTTATGCCGATCAATATCGAAAATCCGCGCCAGATCAGTGCCTATCAATATCCGCAGCAATATGGGCCGCGTAGCCCGACCTTCTCGCGCGCGAGTCTGGTGAAATTGGGCCAGGATGAAGTGCTGTTTATTTCGGGTACCGCCAGTATTGTGGGGCATGCCACCTTGCATCCCACCGATGTAGTGGCACAAACCCGTGAAACCATGGCCAATATTGAAGCTGTACTGGCCGAGGCGAATGCGTTGACGCATCAGGCGAGATTTGATCTGGCGAGCCTGCATTACAAGGTATACGTCCGCCACGCCATGGATTTAGCGCAAATCCGCTCTGAGCTTGAACGCATTGTAGGAAGCCAGCTAAATGCCATCTACCTGCAGGCAGAGGTATGCCGCGAGGACTTATTAGTTGAGATTGAGGCCACAGCCGGGCACGCGATGTTCATGCCCGACCACCAAAGCTGATGCTGCGTTTAGTATGGCAGAGTTTGCAAGATGCCTACGATTATTGGGTGTTATATCTGGGCCTGATCTGGCTTGGGGTGGTGTGTCTGGCATGGACTCCAATCGCGCTCATCGTTTACCCGTTACTGCCTCTACGTTGGGGCCGGGCGCTCGGGCGTTACGTCATCATGGCGGGATTTCGTTTATACCTCGCAAGTTTGACGCTCTCGCGCCGTTGCAGCTTTGATCTAACGGCACTGGATGCGCTGCGCGGGGAACCGTCGCTGATTATTGCACCCAATCACCCCGGCATGCTTGACGCGGTGATGGTGATCTCCCGCTTGCCCAATGTTGCCTGCGTATTAAAAGCCAATTTGATGAACAATTTATTCTTGGGCGCGGGTGCCCGACTGGCACGCTACATCCGCAATGAGCCGGTGAGACGCATGGTGCATCAGGCGATGGAAGATTTTTCCAGCGGCAGCCACCTGCTGCTCTTTCCGGAGGGCACGCGCACCGTTACCAACCCGGTTAATCCCCTTACGGGCAGTGTCGGCCTGATCGCAAATCACGCCGGCGTGCCGGTACAAACGGTATTGATCGAAACCGATTCCAAATATCTGAGCAAAGGCTGGCCGCTATTTCGCAAACCGCCCATGCCGATGCATTACCGGGTGCGTCTGGGCCGCCGCTTTGATCCGCCGCAGCACACTCAGCAATTCATGGCCGAACTGGAACACTACTTTGCGAATGAGCTCGTGCACGGCTCGGCGTTTTTTCCGACGCATTCTCTTCCTACTCAGCCGGGGCGTACGCCGTCATGATGTCCCCCTCGACGACCCATCTGGTGCTCATCCCGAGTTACAACCCGGGCGAAAAAGTCTATGAGACCGTACGCGCCGCCCGCCAATACTGGACTCCCGTGTGGGTGGTGGTAGATGGCAGCAATGATGGCAGCGTCGAAGGTTTGCTTGCGATGGCAGCAGAAGACAGCGGCCTGCGAGTAATTGTGTTGCCGCACAATCAGGGTAAAGGTGCAGCGGTATTGCGGGGCTTGGATGAAGCTGCCGCGGCAGGTTTTACGCACGTATTAACGATGGACTCAGACGGACAGCATCCGGCCGATCGCATCCCCGCGTTTATGGCGGAATCCGCGCGAAACCCGCAAGCGATGATATTAGGCGTG
>JAYWDZ010000452.1:0-6579 GCA_043779595.1 Nitrosomonadales bacterium | reverse complement strand
TGCTGATCTACGGCGTGCTCGGCGCCATCGTGCTGCGCGCGGTGATGATTTTGGCGGGGGCGTGGGTGGTGCAGGAATTTAGCTGGGTGCTGTATATCTTTGGTATGTTTCTGGTGATCACCGGCGTGCGTATGCTGGTGATGGCGGAGAAGACGCCCGACCTGGAGCAGAACCCGGTGCTGAAATTCGCGCGTCGTCATCTGCGCATCAGCGACGGCGATCACGGCGAGAAATTTTCCGTGATGAAGGACGGCGTGCGCTACTTCACGCCGCTGTTCCTGGTGCTGATCCTGATCGAGGTCACCGATCTGGTGTTCGCGGTGGATTCCATCCCGGCCATTTTCGCGATCACCACCGATCCCTTCATCGTCTTCACCTCCAATATCTTTGCCATCATGGGCCTGCGCGCGCTGTATTTTCTGCTGGCCGACGTGGCGGACCGTTTTCATCTGCTCAAATACGGCCTCGCCCTGGTGCTCACTTTCATCGGCGCCAAGATGCTAATCCTACCGTGGTACCACGTTCCGGTGGGGGCATCGCTGGCCATCGTCGCTGTATTGATCGGCACCAGCGTGATTGCCAGCCTGATCGCCACGCGCAAGGGGGTGAAATGATGCTGTCACGCCAAATTGGAACTGCGCTGCTCGCGCTCGCCCTCGGCGCGCTGATTCAGGTGAAGAGATCAACGCCCTGGCCCATCCATCGCCATCGAAACCCGCCCTGCCCCCGGGCGGGCTGTATTCCGGCCGAAGCATCGCGCTGCTCACCCAGCATTGGCAGGGAAGGCGTGATCGCCTCGGTGCTGGACGCGGCGCTGGGCTGCAGGGTCCATGGGTGAGCGGCTTTGATACCGATGCGCTGGGCACCTTCACCCGCGCATCCCACGCCCCGGCACCCAGCGCGAAGCAGCGCGCAAGAAGGCGCGTATCGGCATGGAACTGGCGGGGCTGCCCTTGAGCCTGGCGAGTGAAGGCGCGTTTTGCCCCTTCGGCACCTTCATGGCCGTGCTGATCGCGATTCGAAATCTTTATCAACATCGCCAGTTACCTGCGCGAAAACGTCATCCATATCAAACTGGTCCTGGCCACCGCCTTCAATGGCCGTCGCTTGCAAGGTCACTGTGTTGGATTACAAGGAAGTCAGCATCCGAGCCAAGGTCGATCACCCGTTTCATGTGGCGAAGAACCTGTTCCAGCATCGCAAGACGCGCTATACGCAGTTGATGGTTTCATGTCATATATTGAGAGTGAGTTGTTCAGCATTTGCCTTGGCATCATGTTCCTTCCGGTAAGCATGGATTTGTTTATGAAACACGAATTTCGGGTCAAAGTTGGCGCATGAAGGCGACCAGATCCTGCTTTTCCTGAGCTGTCAATTTGGTTTCCAATACCAGATTGAAAAACTCAACCGTGTCATCTAGCGTCAGTAATCTGCCATCGTGCAAATAGGGCGGCGAATCCTTGATGCCACGCAACGGGAAAGTTTTGATAGGTCCATCGGCTTTCGCCATGCGCCCGTTAATCATGCGGGGCTTGAAGAAGCGTTCGGTTTGGAGGTTATGCATCAGATTGTCAGTGTAAAAAGGAGCGGTGTGACAACTCGCACACTTAGCCTTGCCAAAAAACAAATCCTGCCCGCGCATTTCCGGGACGGTAGCTTTTTTTGGATCCAGTTTGCCGTCTATCCCCAGTTTAGGTGCGGGTGGGAAATCCAGAATTTCCTGGAACTCTGCCATCGCCTGCACCTGACTACCCCGCTCCAATGGATTAGCTCCTTTTTTGGCGGCAATGACCGGATCTCCGTCAAAGTACGCAGCGCGTTGTTCGAACTCAGTAAAATCCTCAACGGTTTTGAGTGCGCGTTGCGAACCAAATAAGCGTTGAATATTCACGCCGCGCAATGTAGGCGTGTCAATACGGCGACGGAATTCTTGGGGACGAATATCGCCGACCAAATGGGTTGAAGCATTGGTATGACCATTGGCATGACAATCAAAACAAGTAACACCCCGGCTGGGGCGCTCTGAGCGCCGGTCTTCGGTCTGATTAAACTGCTGTTGCGGAAAAGGCGTGACCAGTAATCTCACGCCCTCTAATTGTTTGGGATTTAATATGCCATTGAATATTTCATAAAAATTCTCAATTGTTACCAGCTTGCCTTGGGACACATCACCAAGATCGGTACGGGTAGTCAAAAAAATGGGCGCAGGAAAGTCGGGCAGAAAATGGTCTGGCAAGTCAAAATCGATATCAAAGCGCGTCAGGTCACGCCCCTCCTGTTTTTTGATTTCCTTAATATGAAATTCCGGAAACACCATACCGCCTTCAGCCTGCTTAGGGTGCGGTAGAGGCAGAAATGCTGCAGGAAACAGGTCTTTTTGGCGGATGTCTTCAGGCGAGTACTGGGCCAACGACTCCCAGGTGAACCCTTTAGGGAGTTTGGCCCGTACCCCCTCTTGAACAGCCTTACCGCCGGACATTTTTATACCGGGGGCGGGGCGGTTGGATAAATCATACCGTTGCTCTAATAAGGCCTTTTGACGCTGCATAACAGCTGCTTTTTCACCTGATAGTCGCGTCTTGATGGAGTTAAAACTCTCAGTAATATCAACCGGCATATAACTCGTCTTTTGCTTATCGTCTGCATCTGCGTAGGCTGCGATACCTATCAAAGCCGCGAAGCTAGCCGCGACTGTCAGGCCTTTTCCTATACTCTTTACCACCCTCTGCTCATTCATTTACCCCTCCTTATATATGGTCTGTGATTAAACGGATAGAACACAGCGAACTAGCTAACGCCGTGGTAGTTTAATCCGAACCAAAAGAAGCGCCCTCAGCATAGCCTGAGAACAACGTAAGCAAAAAGAAAGGCGAACTGTCGGCATCTACCGACAGTTCGTGATTTAGGCAAGCGGTCTAGGCAGGAATGAGTTTTACCGCAGCATATACGGCAGTAGCGATGTGATCGGCCCATTGCTGGGATCCCGCTGGGGTAGGCGATTCCACCATGACCCTAACGACAGGTTCAGTGCCAGAAGCGCGCAATACTATGCGTCCATTCTTTTTGAGGGATGCTTGGGCCTGAGTTACGGCAGTTTTTACCGCATCGCAACCATCAAGAGTAAAACCCTTAATGACTGGCACATTGATCATTACCTGCGCGTAACTTTCCAAATCTTTTGTCATAGTGTCGAGCGTTTCACCGCTCTCACACAGCGCCCATAAAACTTGCAGAGCGGACACTATTCCGTCACCGGTAGTGTGTTTGTCCAAACAAAGAATATGGCCCGAGGCTTCGCCGCCCAAGGTCCAGCCATTCGCCTGTAAGCGCTCAATTACATAACGGTCGCCTACATTGGCGCGTTCAAAGGGAATATTCAGCCGATCAAGCGCGTGCTCCGTGCCCAGATTGGTCATCAAGGTGCCCACCACGCCGCCTTTCATATAGTTCGACTGGATACGATGTCGCGCAATCACATAGACCAGCGCATCGCCGTCATAAATTCGTCCGCTGGCGTCGGCCATCATTAACCGGTCGCCGTCGCCGTCTAAGGCTATACCCACATGGGCCTGATGTTGGCGCACTGCGGAGGTAAGGGTGGGCGTGTAAGTGGCGCCGCATTTTTCATTGATGTTGTAACCATTGGGGGTATTTCCGATTGCGATCACTTCGGCACCCAGTTCATGCAACACGTGAGGCGCAATGTGATAGGTGGCGCCGTGCGCGCAATCGACCACAATGCGCATCCCGCGCAAATCGAGATGATTGGGGAACGTACTTTTACAAAACTCGATATAGCGTGCGGCCGCATCTTCTATGCGCCGGGCTCGACCCAACTGGCGTGCGCTGACGGTATTGATTGGCACATCCAGTCGGGCTTCGATGGTTTCTTCCACGCTGTCTGGCAGCTTTTGCCCGTTGGCGGAAAAAAACTTGATGCCGTTGTCCTCAAATGGGTTGTGCGACGCTGAGATCACGACTCCTGCCTGTAAACGCAGCGCGCGCGTAAGGTAGGCCACGGCGGGGGTAGGCATGGGCCCTGTCATCTGCACATTCACGCCGGCAGCGGTAAAGCCCGCTTCAAGTGCCGCCTCTAGCATGTAGCCGGAAATGCGCGTGTCTTTACCTATCAACACTGTGGGATGTTGGCCCTCCGGCAAATCGCCACGCCCCGCCAATACTTGCCCCGCTGCATATCCTAAATGCATTACAAATTCCGGCGTGATGGGCGATTCGCCCACGCGCCCGCGCACGCCATCGGTACCAAAATATTTACGTGCCATTTTCTGTTTCCTCTACTGCATTCCAAACCGCCAGCGCATCGCGCATAGCGGCTACATCATGCACCCGCAACAAACGAGCACCTTGCGTCAATGCCAGCACATGCGCGGCCACGCCCGCAAACTCGCGTTCGCCTATTGCGCGCCCGGTTAACGCGCCGAGCATAAACTTACGCGACATTCCCACCAAAACAGGTAGTTCCCCAACGGATAAGCGAGCCAGATTCTTGAGCAGGGCCAGATTGTGCTCCAGCGTTTTACCAAACCCGAAGCCGGGATCAATCACAATCCGGTCAGGTTCAATACCTGCAGCCAGGCAAACATCCACCCGCTCACGAAGAAATTGCGCGACCTCAGTCACCACGTTGGCATAGAGGGGTGTTTGCTGCATGGTCTGCGGTTCGCCTTGCATATGCATCAAACACACAGCGGCCCGGCTGGAGGCTAGTACCTCGAGTGCGCCAGGTGCTCGCAACGCCATCACGTCATTCACCATCACCGCGCCCGCATCCAGTGCAGCACGCATCACTTCGGGCTTGCGCGTATCGACGGACACCACTAACCCCGATTTCGCCAGCGCCCGAATGACGGGAAGCACGCGTTGCCGTTCTTCTTCAAGGGTGACCACTGCCGCCCCCGGTCGAGTGGATTCGCCGCCAATATCCAGGATATCGGCACCGAGTTTAGCTAGGTGGAATCCATGATCGATGGCCTGCTGCACAGTCGTAAGCATTCCGCCATCTGAAAACGAATCACGGGTGGTGTTAACAATGCCCATGATCAGCGGGCGGGCGAGCGATAAACGGAAAGAACCTGCGTGCAGAGTGCGCATAAAAATGGAGGTACCAAGGTACCCCCATTGTAGTGTGTTCGTTCGACCGCTATCTCGATTTAAGCGCCGGCTGCACCGTCACTATCTCGATTTAAATACCTTGCGCCGGCTGCACTGTGGGTGCGGGGGCGCTGGGTTTATCTTCACTGGGCGGGGGTGAGGGCGGCGCGCTAGGTTTGGGCGGACGTGGGACGCGATCGGCCATGATGTCCGCAATTTGATCTGCATCAATGGTTTCCCATTCCATTAGCGCGTTGGTCATCGCCTCGACTTTGCTACGGCTCTCGGTCAAAATTTTGGTCGCCAGCGCATATTGCTCATCCAGAATCCGCCGAATTTCGATATCGACTTTTTGCATCGTCGCCTCAGACATATTCTTGTGCGTGGTCACCGAGCGCCCTAAAAATACCTCGCCCTCGCTCTCGCCGTACACCATGGGCCCCAACGCTTCAGACATACCGTAACGCGTGACCATTTCGCGTGCGATCTGCGTGGCGCGCTCGAAGTCATTGGAGGCGCCAGTAGAAATGTTGCCGACAAAAATCTCCTCGGCGACACGCCCACCAAACAGCATGCTGATCTGCGATAGCATCTGGTCACGATAAAGGCTGAACCTGTCCTCTTCAGGCAACGACCACGTAACACCCAACGCCCTACCCCGGGGTATTACCGACACTTTGTGCACCGGATCACAACCCGGCAGCGTCATACCGATGACCGCGTGACCAGATTCGTGATAAGCCGTTTTCCGCTTGTCCTCCGGCGTTATTACCATGGATTTGCGTTCTGCACCCATGAATATTTTGTCTTTGGCTTTTTCAAAGTCATACATATCGACCAGGCGCTTGCCTGATCGGGCTGCAAACAAGGCTGCCTCATTAACCAGATTCGCCAGGTCTGCGCCAGACATACCAGGCGTACCGCGCGCCAGAATATCGGCGCGTACATCCGGCGCAATCGGCACTTTACGCATATGGACTAGCAATATTTGCTCACGGCCACGAATATCCGGTAGCCCCACTACGACCTGACGGTCAAACCGGCCTGGGCGCAATAGCGCTGGGTCAAGAACGTCCGGGCGGTTGGTGGCGGCAATCACAATCACGCCGCTGGTGCCCTCAAATCCGTCCATCTCAACCAACAACTGGTTTAGCGTTTGCTCTCGCTCATCATTACCGCCGCCCAATCCCGCGCCGCGCTGACGGCCCACCGCATCAATCTCGTCTATAAAAATAATGCAGGGCGCAGTTTTTTTGGCTTGCTCAAACATGTCGCGTACACGCGATGCGCCCACGCCGACAAACATTTCGACGAAATCGGAACCAGAGATACTATAAAAAGGCACTTTCGCCTCACCCGATATCGCACGTGCCAGCAAAGTTTTACCCGTGCCCGGCGAACCGACCAGCAATACACCGCGTGGAATGCGGCCTCCCAGTTTCTGGAATTTGGTCGGGTCTTTCAGGA
>JAYWDZ010000451.1:0-2658 GCA_043779595.1 Nitrosomonadales bacterium | reverse complement strand
CGAACGGTGTACACCGTGCAGACCGATCATCTGGGCAGTCCGTTTCAGGTGAGAACCCTGGCTGGACAAGTGGTGTGGCGCTGGGAGAGTGAAGCGTTCGGCAAGACCGCACCGAACGAGGATGTGGATGGAGATGGCGTCAAGCTCACGCTGAACCTGAGATTCCCGGGGCAGTACTATGACCGGGAGTCGGGCTTGCATTACAACGGGAACCGGTATTACAGTCCGAGGCTGGCAAGGTATATCTCAAGTGATCCGATTGGGTTGAGTGGTGGGGCGAACTTGTACAGCTATGCATTAGGAAACCCGATTAGATACATTGACCCATTAGGGTTGGACGTAACAATTACAATTAATCGTGATACGTATACTGCCGACAGCGTGACTAGCACTATCGGTGTTAGCAGCGACAACAATGGTGGCAGTTTCTCTGGTTATACCTTAGAGACTGCAACAGCCGGCCCCAATGGAGACAAGAATCCAATCGCGCCTGGTTCATATGATGCCTTCGTTAGGAAAAGCCACGGCGGAAAGCGTATTGAACTAAAAGGCGTTGATAAATTTACGAACGTTCAAATTCATGTTGGGAACACATCGGATGATGTAGAGGGTTGTTTCGCAGTGGGAAAATATAGAAAAACCAACCAAGTTGGAGGCAGCTCAGCCGCAATGAAAAAAATACTAAATATTATTAAAAAAGATGGGACGAATAATATTACCGTCCGAGTAGTTGGTCCAAGCACAAACCCATAACACCATAACAAGGGAATGGTTCTGTGAAATCGATTTTGCTCTTTTTATCTGTACTGATTTTTTCTTCTCAAGCCTATTCAAATGACAAAGCATGGGCGGAATTTCTATCCAATCCCAATCAGGGTAGCCATGGTTTATTGGCTAATAAACTCAAAAAATGTAGAGATTCTATCTGCACTAAAAATCTTTCACCCAGTTCTTCTGATGTGGAAAGTCTTTTGACATTAGTAAGGCAAGAAAACTTGCAAGGCATTGACGTCGCTTTTTTATCGATTCGGTATCTAGGGGGCGGTGATTTGGAGGATGTCTATAGAGGACTTGGAATGTTGAGCGAAACCAATCCAAAATATTTTTTGATGGAAATAAAGAATCGTCATGTGACAGCCCATCAAACGCGACGCCTGTTAAGAATGTTACCGTTGGATACGGTTGATGATATAGGCAGCAAGCGACTTATAGTGAAAAGCAGAATTAAACATTTATCTATGGTTGATGATCCTGCGTTGAAAGATATTAGAAACGAGTCTATTTATATTCTGAAGAAGTATCTGACACAATTACAGGAGAATTAACTTTTTTGCGTATGTAAACGGGAACCCATTGAGCTTTGTTGATGCGAGGGGATTGGATAGTGCCCTTGTTGTTAACTACGAGGACAAGGCGAGTGATTGGATTCAATTTCCAAAAAGGATGTGTCTGGCCCTTGCCCTGCTGTTTCTCTGGATGGAAATAAATAAAAATAGTGCTCTGTAACTTGGTACCGGCAGACACGTTGCGTTAACGAATGCCGACAGAGGTAATTTTAAATTCCCATGCAAACAGTGAAGATTCCAGAATCATTGACCGAAGTAGTTGGTGTGGGCAGGCCTGCGGGGCTAGTTGGCGTTCCAACCATGAGTGACCCCGTCGCCGTATCGCCATCGTCCAGTTGTATGTCGAGTTGCTTGGCATATTTTCCCAGAATACTTCCCGAACATATAAAGTATGAGCCATTAAGTCCGGTAAAAGGTTGGGCACTCTGGATGCCAATGGGGCCGCCTAAAGCATTTTTCGGCGCATAAACACCTGGTTTGGTAGTGTCTGTCGAGCCGGGCGCTAAACCGGCTCGTCTTACGTGTTCCCAGAACAAATAGGACTCGTCCGTTTGGATAGGGCTATTCCAAGCGCCATCAATAACGCCATTTCCTCTTGTAGCGACTGGGGTGGCTAGAATACCGTTTACATGTGTATCGGCTCCCGCATCGTCTCCTGGCAGGGCTTTGAATTTATCCTGATAGCCGTAAATAAAAACCGGGATATTTCGAAAATCAGATGCAAGGTTCTTCACCCGAGCACTGTTAATCAGCTCTTGGCCCTTTAAAATCCCCCCCAAAAGCAAGCCGATAATAACCAATACAATGGCGATTTCAATTAAAGTAAAGCCAGACTGGTGACGGCGCATACGGGTTTTCTCCACAGACGAAGGTGTGCTAAATAATTTTTTGCAAGACTCATGCCAGCTTGTTAGTACGCTCTCTACGCAGTTAATACCTTGAATTATATTAATAAATTAATTAGGGCTCCCCGGGATAGTGATGAAAAAATAACACCTCTGCCAGAATTCCAGCAAATACGGCTCGAAGCGCCATCCATTTTTCTGCTGACATGGTCGATAACGCTACACTACCTGTCTGTGACGTCCACCTATCCTTAACCTGATGCCTGAGCCTATGTTCCCTTCGATTGGCCTGAACTGGCTTGGCAAATTTAATAGCACCCTATCGCGCGTAGCGCCCAGCCGCTGGTTGGCGTTAATGCTGCTGACTCTGCACATGGCGGTAGTCATGAATGCCGATGCGATAGTCTTGCGCGCATTTTTGCTCGCGCATTATGGCTTATTCCTGCTGTGGCAGCCCCTGGTGCGAA
>JAYWDZ010000450.1:0-2667 GCA_043779595.1 Nitrosomonadales bacterium | reverse complement strand
GGATGAAGGCGCGATCCAGCTTGAGGGTATCAATGGGCATTTTTTTCAGCACGGCGAGCGAAGAATAACCGGTGCCAAAATCGTCGATCGCAACGCGGACGCCCAGGCGTCTCAATGATTCACTGATGGAGGCATGCCGCAGCGAATCTCGCGTCACGCTTTCGGTCACCTCGATCTCGAGACATTCGGGCGCGATTCCGGTCACAAGCAGCACTCTGGCCACTGTATCCGTAAAGTCCGGCGACTCGAAATGGCCGGGTGAAATGTTTACAGCCATCACCAGTGAGGTCAGGCCCTCTTGCTGCCAGATCACAGCCTGTCGGCAAGCGGTTTCCAGCACCCATACCCCTATAGCATCGATCAAGCCGATACTTTCCGCCACCGGGATAAATTCGTCTGGCGGGACCAGACCATGCTCACGACGCGGCCAACGGATCAGCGCTTCAACTCCGCTCACGCGACCACTTCCCAACTCAATTTGGGGCTGGTAGTGCAGTTCGAATTCGCCTCGTTCGACAGCTCCGCGCAGGGACGTTTCCAGTGCGAGTTGACGCGCAACTTTCTGGGTCATGCCAGTTTCGTACAGCGCATAACGATGCTTGCCTGCGCTTTTGGCGGCATACATGGCCATATCGGCAGCCTTCAACAGCTCAGCAGGTGTCTCGGCGTCGTCCGGGTAAAAGGTAATCCCGATGCTGGCGCGCAGCCGGGTCGTGGTGCCATCCAGATAAACAGGTGCGTTCAAGGCATGCAGACAGCGCCTTGCGAACTCCGTGGTCCGCTCGATATCCACATCCATCAATAACAGGCAGAATTCATCGGCGCCCACCCGTGCGGCAAGATCCTCCTCCTGAATCTGCCCCTGCAGTCGTCGGGCGACCACGCGCAGCAGCCGGTCACCCTGCGCGTGCCCCTCGCTGACATTGATATCCTTGAATCCATCCAGGTCCACGAGTAACAGCGCGAATTTTCTATCGCGGCGGCCGCTCGACTCGATAGCATCCTCCATGAATTCGTGCAGCCGAGCACGGTTGGCAAGCCCGGTAAGCGGATCGTGACTTGTCTGCACAATAAGTTCGCGCGTGCGTTCTTCGATCCGCTGGGCCTGGAGCGTGTTGCGCTGCTGGAGCTTCAGCAGATTTTGCTGCATTTGATCGGACATCTGGTTAAAGTCTCGAACCAATTCGCCAAATGCGTCGTCCCGCGCGTACTCCACGCGGTGCGCCAGATTCCCCGCACCAAGCATGGTCACGCCCTGTTTCAGCTTTTGCAGTGGCTCAGAAACCGCACGCGCCAGATGCCATACTGCCAACAGACCGAACGCCAACAACGCTAGCCCAAGAATAACAACGAGAATGAGTACTCTGCGGGCCGCGGTTTCGACCGTTTGTTGGGGCGTCATCATTTTCCATGTGGCCATCCGCTGCCTGCTATCCTGCAGCAGGCTTTCGAGACGGGCATACGTGTCATTGAAATGCGACATACCGAACGTTTGTGCTTGCTGCAGGCGCAGCATTTCCTTCAAGTTAGCATCGATCTCGCTTACACGCGCCTGCAATGCATTCCCGAATTGGCTTCGTGATCGATTAATGCCTGATGCGTTCACGAGAGCCAGCAGCGCCCCTGCTTCCTGATTGATTTTCTGGAGATCGGCGGGATCACGTGTCTGGATGTAAGCATCCAGCCGTTTGCGAATTTCAGCAGACCGGGACTGAATGGAGGAGGCCTTCGGAGGATTGCGAAACGCCTGCTCAGTAATAGCATTGAGCTTACGGGTCGCGCTTACCAAATGGGTGAGCTGCGATTTCCAGACATCGTGACGAGCGATCAACGCATCGCCACGTGCAATGAATTCCGATCGCAGACTTTTAAGCTCGCGTCCCAAACGGCGTTGCTGTTCATGGTTCTCTTGACGGGCGAGCTGCATCTCAAAACGGGAAAGATTTATCGCTTCTTCCAGGCCGGGGCGCGGCATCGGGTCTAGGTGATGGATGTAGTTCATCACATTCCCGTGCATACCCGAAACCTTGATCAACAACTCAGAAGCGGCAGCATCAAACGGAATAATCCTGTCAGGAAGCGCCTCCAATTCGGCTTCTATATGTTTGAACTGGAAAGTCAGAAGCAGAAGCGCACTCACGGTGAACGCTACCATCGCAATACCACTCAGCAGCATTTGCGGGCAGGACAGGCGCGGCAGGCGAAATGAAAACGTCATGGGGTGACCCCAAGCTAAAAGCCAAGACTATCGAGCAAGTCGTCAACCTGACTCTGATCTGCCACCACATCGTTCTTGTTGGCAGGATTGATCTGCGGTCCATTCAGCAAGCCATGATGCGAATCGCGACGCACCTCCGGGGCCGCATAATCAATCAACAGCTGCACGAGTTGCTGCTCAAGTCCATGTGCCAGTTCGGTTATCTTGCGGATCACCTGACCGGTGAGGTCCTGAAAGTCCTGAGCCATCATGATGTCCAGCAATTGCTGCTTAGTGGCGCCCGTGTCGTTGCGCATGTCGGTCAGGCATTGCATGGTCAGCGTCGCCATGTCACGGTAATTGGCCTCCGAGAAAGGCGCTTTTAACGCGGCCTCCCAACCTGCCAGCATTTCACCCGCGCCCGATTCTATCCGCTCCTGCAATGGGATCGCGGCATCCGTAGCGTTCAG
>JAYWDZ010000449.1:0-2674 GCA_043779595.1 Nitrosomonadales bacterium | reverse complement strand
GTTGTCTTGTTCGTTCTTGACAGGGACAACCACGGATAGCCTGCCGTGGTAGGCATATTTCGGCATTGAGTGACTCGTGATTGTCTAAATTTTGGCGGGAAGGCGACGGCCATATTACGCGATACAGGCCTTTATTCAAGCCATTCTCCAATTTATTCAATTTAGAGTTACCACGTTTATTACCACGCTCTTCGATCGGTAAGGATTTGCTCATCTCCCCGCCCGCTCCATTTGCTGTGCTTGCCATTCGTCTATGTCGGTCGACAGCCATGCCACAGCACGCTTACCCAAAGGGATTGGCTTGGGAAAGTTGCCCTTCTTTATCCAGTCGTAAATCGTAGAGCGCGGGAGGCCCGTGCGTGCTTCGACTTGTGGTCTGCGCAAGAAGGTGGTTGTCATAGCTCGCCCCTAGCAATCATGTCAGGCAGCTGTGCGGCAAAGCTCTTGAATCGGTTTGGCAAGCCCTCTCGTTTCAGTTCGTCGATAACTGCAAACGCGTCACCGCCGTTTATCTCCATCATCAAATTGACCATCTTTCCCCCCGTCTGACGGAGGTTGCTCACTGCGACGCTCACGGAAATCTCTATCGCCTTGCCGATGGTTTTGATTTTCTCCTGAACGGCAGAGAGGTATGCCAAACACGGATAAGCGCCGGCAAGATAGACACCGGGCCGGGCGAGTGCATCCCATGGAATCATGCGGTTCTTGTTGCGCAGCTCGACTTCGACCCGGACCCAAAGGCTTGTGGGGTCACCGAGTTGTTTGCCCTTCTCGTAAATGCGAAGCATTTTGCCGTTGGCTCGTTTGCCGACATAAAAGGTTCTTCCGTCACCCGAGCCCAGGTCGTCGATCAAGCGAGCCTTGGCTGGCCGTCCATTGACGATAAATCGCCCTGCTTCCAACCATTGCAGCCCCCTATCAACAGTGACGGTATCGCCGGTCTGATCGTCATGTGCAAGGTCGATCCGAGTGATCGCAGCGCTGTACTGTTCCCCCCATACCTGTAGGGCAGACCAGTCTTGAACAAGGGCACAGCCCTGCGCATTCAGTTCGACATGAACACTTCCGCGCTGACTTTTACCACCGAAAGCAAGCAGGCCAAGATCGCCGCCGCCAAGGCCTTCAATATTGTGACGCTGCTTGTAGCCATTCCAGCCTTTACCGGTAGGCGTGATATTAAGAATCGGAAGAAATTGGATGAGTGTTTGAATCAACCATCGTGGTGTTTCCCCCGCTGGCGGGGTGACTGTAAACGCAAACCAGTCTACATGGGCTTGGGCTTCAGGAATCGGGCTGCCAGTGTCATGTAATGGAATGTTTCCCCCCGTAATTACTATACGGGGGGAGGCGTCCAGCGCCGCTGCAGGGTGCGCACAAGCGCGCCCCTCTGCCGCCTCGCCTGCCGCCTGCGTCGTTGCGTATTCGTTGTGTTGATCCATGCCGATCACCTACTGGGGTTATTGTATACCCAGTAGCGTAGACCGACATAATGGGGCTGTCAAGTCACCCTATTTGATGGTCTTCCAGTCAGGTGTTCGTACGTCGGCGACTTCGCCTTTGACAAGCTTCCAGAAGTTGGAGACTTTCTCGCCGATTATCCAAGCAACGGAATCTTTGGCCTTGGGGCCAACGTCGGGCAAGGTGTCCTGAAAACGAATGTTCAGGATGGTTTCGTATTTTTTGATGGTTCTAGGGCTATGTATCAGGAACAGCGGACGCCAGCCGATTTGGCGACCTACCATCAAAGCACCGATAGCGCTTTCCAATTCGGTCGACTGCCCATGAAATTTCTTGATGGCCTTGTCGATGAGCTTTACCAGCTCGCTGTCTGTCAGTTCGTCCATGTCTCGGCGCTTATGTGGAAGCAGTGTGAGGATAGAACATTAAGGGGACTTGGGCAACCCGGTAGCCATGTTATCCACATACCCACCCCGCCGCGCTGCGCGCCCCCGGCTTTAGCTTGCGAGAGACGCGCGCTGCCGGGGCTTCGGGCGGCGTGGATATGTGGATAACACTAATCATTTCGATGGCGTAAGCTTATCAACTTCAAATGGTAATTCAATTTTTTCGATTGCATTACGCAGTTCTGTTGCAGGTTGTTGCGCGCTTGTATCGTTAGAGTTTGACAAAGTATTATGCTCAATTCGGCCCTTTATCAGTGCAAGCTTTTTTAGATCCTCCAAGCGGTATGCCACGGTCGAATTATCTTTCAGGAGAAATATGTATTCCCCTAAATGCCCCACATAGGGTAAATAACCACTCAAGTTTTCGGATTCAATATCTTTACCAGATACAACATAGAAGTCGTTCCGATAAACTATCCCGGACCTTTTCCACATTGCAGCTGAAATAGAGGCGGCAGGAAAACAACAAATGAATATGGAGACGGAGACTCGAAGTTTTTTAGAAGGAAAGTAGCGAGCGAATTCATTGAAACTACCCAATCTAACTGCGGCTGAAAACATCCCAGTGATCAGAATGAAATAAAGCCAACTATGGGACAGCCAAATATCATTCCAGGCTAGTATTCCTATAACTCCAGTGATCGTTACAACTACATAGATATCCCATATATGGTTTGTCTCAGTTGTATATACGACGTCTTTATGATACTTAGTTGGCCATAAGAATTCGCCTGCAAGTATGAAAATCAGAAAACCGATGGAAGTTATCA
>JAYWDZ010000448.1:0-2677 GCA_043779595.1 Nitrosomonadales bacterium | reverse complement strand
CTGCCTGATCCACTCGACAAACACACGGGTTCGCGTCGGCAGCAAGCGTGCGTGGGGGTAGACGACGTTGATCGGACGGGGAGGCGGTTCGAACTTCGCCAGCACGATTTTCAGGCGTTTTTGTAGCAGATAGGGTGCGACCTGGTAGGAGATAAACATGCCGAAGCCCAGGCCCGCCACGCAGGCGTCGATAGCGGGTGCGGCATGATTGAAATCCAGGTTGCCGGTGACGGCGACGTTGAATTTTTTCGACCCTTCGTGAAACGTCCACCCCGGTCCGGTCGCGGCAGAAAAGCGCACGCAATTGGCGCGCAGCAAATCCTTGGGATGTTTGGGCAGTCCATGGCGACGCAAATAATCGGGGCTGGCGACGACCATCCGCCGGATGCTGCCCAGCGGCTGCGCGATCAAGGAAGAATCCTCGAGCGGGCCGATGCGGATACCCACGTCCATGCCTTCTTCCAGCAGGTTGACGACACGGTCGAGCAGCACCACGTTGCAACGCATCTTGTCGTAGCGCTGCACGAAGCGCGTCACGGCCGGGGCCACGTACATCTGGCCAAACAACACGGGCGCGGTAATCACCAGATTACCCGCAGGCTCCGCCGCTTCAGCCGTCAGCGTCGTCTCGGCATCTTCCACGGCTGCCAGCATCTGGCGGCAATTTTCCAGATAATGTTTGCCTTCTTCTGTCAGCGAGATGCGCCGCGTCGTACGGTTGAACAGACGCACGCCGAGATGGGCCTCCAGCGCGGCGAGCGAGCGTACGACGGCTGGCAGCGAGTATTCCATCGCCCGCGCGGCGGCAGTGAGACTCCCTCCGTCGGCGATGCGCATAAAGATGTGCATGGCTTTCAATTTATCCATGGCTGCATATTAATCCGGTAAACGGATTAGTAAATTGCAAATCCGTCTATTTATTCACTCAAGTAAAATAAACACAATACGCTTCGCTGTCCCCACAACCTTAAGGAGCACACCATGACTTCACCCGTCGGCCTTCGCCCTACGCGCCCCATCAAACTTTACCGCTACCCGCTTTCAGGGCACAGCCATCGCGTCGAACTGTTTCTTTCGTTACTCGACCTGCCGACCGAGTTGATCGACGTTGACCTGGCTGCGGGCGCACAAAAGGCCCCTGCGTTTCTTGAGTTGAACCCGTTCGGCCAGGTACCGGTGATCCAGGACGATGGGGTCACGCTTGCGGATTCGAACGCGATTCTGGTTTATCTCGCCAGCAAATACGCAGATGAACGCTGGTTGCCGCGCGAGCCCGTGCGCGTAGCGGCGATACAACGGTGGCTGTCGGTTGCGGCAGGGCTGGTGGCATTTGGCCCGGCGGTGGCCCGGCGGATCACGCTTTTCAAGGCACCGTTGAATGCAGAGGAGGTGATAGCGCGCGCCAATGGTCTCTTTGCCGTGATGGAAAAAGAGTTGCAAAAATCGGCCTTCCTCGTCGGCGATGTGCCCACCATTGCGGACGTCGCCAACTACAGTTACATCGCGCACGCGCCGGAAGGCAACATCTCGCTCACGCCGTATCCCCATATACGCAGCTGGCTTGCACGCATTGAGGCTTTGCCGGGCTTCGTGCCGATGACCAGGTCGGCTGTCGGCCTGGCGGCGTGATGTTCCCGCGCCCAGCCTTCCACGAAGGCGAACGCGCGGCGCAGGAGCGCGTCGGGGTCCGCGAAAAAATGCGTGCGGTAGGGCAGCATGCGATTCGCGATTTTATGCCGGATCAGCATCGCGAATTTTTTACCCGGCTGCCTTTCGTGATCGTGGGCACGGTGGATGGGGAAGGGCAGCCCTGGACCTCGGTGCTGGCCAATCCGCCGGGATTCATCGAATCACCAAGCCCGCATGAGCTGGTCATATGTGCCCGGCCCCTCACGGCCGATCCGCTCGTGGACACGCTGGTTCCCGACGCGCCCATCGGCCTGCTGGGCATTGAGCCGCACACCCGCCGACGCAACCGGATGAATGGCGTGATTGAGCGCCTCACGGATAGCCGCCTGCGGGTACGGGTAAGCCAGAGCTTCGGTAACTGTCCGAAATACATCCAGGCGCGCAAGCCGGAATATGTTGCCGTTGACGGTGACGCAAAGGTCGTTCATCGCATCGGGCTGGGTGATGAAGCGGTACGGCGATTGATCCAGCGCGCCGACACTTTTTTCATCGCCACCGCCTATCCTGCGGATAAAAGCGAGGCCAGTGCGCCCGCGTATGGCGTGGATGTTTCGCATCGCGGCGGCAAGCCTGGCTTTGTGCGCGTGGACGATGACACCACCTTGATCGTCCCCGATTACGCTGGCAACCAGTTTTTCAACACGATAGGCAATCTTCTGGTGAATCCGCGCGCCGGTCTGCTATTCATCAATTTCGACACCGGCGACCTGCTGTATCTGGCGGTCAAGGCCGAAATCATTTGGGAAGGCGAACAGCTCAATGCATTCGAGGGCGCTCAGCGCCTGCTTCGCTTCCGTGTAAACGCAGTGCGGTATGTGGAAGCTTCGCTGCCGTTGCGCTGGAGTCCGGCGCAGCTCTCGCCTTTCCTGGAGCGGGTGGGGCTTTAGGTGCTTACAAGCCGGACAGGTTGACCAGTTCGGCGCGTTCGTCGTCATTCAGACTACTGAGCGGACGTGCGCTCAGAATCTCTCTCCGCCGTCGTCGCCAG
>JAYWDZ010000447.1:0-2681 GCA_043779595.1 Nitrosomonadales bacterium | reverse complement strand
TGACTTTTACCCAATAACGTAAAATATTCATATCGCTCAAGAAACCCTTGGGCAAGATAACGTAACCTTTCTTAATCGGCCCTTCTGGAAAATAGCGCAGCGGTTTTGTGCCCTTTTGTTTCAATAAAGCGTTTCGTGATTCATCTGGCAATTTTACCGCGAAGCCGACGGGCGTTAACGATATGCAAATTTTGCCATTTGCATAAAGCGCGGCGCCGCTAAAGAAATGCTTGTACTCTAGCTTGATACCCTTAAATTTCCCTGAAACGACCCCCCTCATTAGGGCGGTCAATCGTTCTAGATATTCCTGGGCCATGAGTCAGATTTCTGTGCCACATAACGCAAAGTTCACCGGCGCACTCGCTTTTGAGCGACTTGATTCATTTGTTAGGCGACACAAGCTACTTAATAGTCAGTAGACATTCGATTAGCTAGACATCATTTGAGAAACCGTTCAGTCAAGCTTCCAAATACCTGCTTGGCATTTGGCTCAATGATGTCTCCGTGCGTGACGATAATCCTCTCAAAACTATGGCTTTGAATTTTTCTGATGAACAACGCAAATTTCTGTTTGTCTTTTATCATAAATCCCATTTTCAAGGGAGGAGCTAAACACATACCCTTAAAGCCAAGGGGCTCGAGAATATACTTGGTCATAAACCCTGCCAGACCAGGAGGTCTTTTATCGGAATGGTTTTGAATAAGATCGGTAACAATCAGAGACTGGGTCTCATGTCACTCGGTTAAGGTTTCTCTGCGCAAGAATCAGGTCACGCGCGACCTGACGCGGCACAGTCAACAGCGGAAGGTTTTTAGGTCGTCGCTTCTTCGCGCGAGGCTCAATTCGGTCAGGTCGTTGCGGCAAACGCAGTGTGGCAATTGAACGCAGTATGGTCGCAATCAGTGCGCCAATTTCACCGCCCGCTATTCGGCGTAGCTGATCGGCGAATGTACCCAACATTCGCTTGGCGCCGGTAAAGCTCAGCACGCGCGGCAAGACATTGGCAAGAAGTGCCGCCTTCGCCATTGCCCAGCGCACCAGGTTATAGGCCAGCAAATACACCGCAATCTCCTTCTCCACCATCGGCGGCGATTTGCAACGCAGCACATCCATCTCCAGTGTCGCCTTGATGGTGCGGAAATCGACCTCGATGTTCCAGCGCATCTTGTAGAGCAAGCCCAGTTGGCGGGCCGGGGCAAACTTAGGATCAAGTAAGGTCGTCACCAGCGTGCGTCCATCCAACGCCACTTCGCGCAGGGTGATGAATGCCGGGTAGCGTGCGTATTGTTCCGCGCTCATCGTTTTCGGTTTGGGCGGTCGCGGCCATTGCACAATGTGGTCATGCTTGCCGAGTCGTTGACCGCGCGCGAAGTCAGTGATGCGTTTGCCATGCTGGGCCATCGCCACATCGGCACGCCGCCGAATCGCCCCCTCAATGATCCACCAAGTTGCCAGCAGCGCATCGGCCAGCACGATGTCTCCAGCATCGAGATTGTCCAGCAGGTTTCCCAGAACGGACTGTTCTCCTGTCCCCTTGCCTTCGCATGCCACGACTTGATGGGCCAGCACGGCACCGCTGGCCAGGCCGATAAGCGCGCCAATACGGGCAATGGGGAACCCTAACCCCGGCTTCTGTTCGTGGCTTTGCGGATAGGCTTGCTGGTTGCTCGCCGTGTCGGGCATCGATACGATGGTGCCATCGAATAATTTGACCGTTCGTCCTTGCCAGCGCCAATGCGCCGGCGCCAACGATTCCAGTTGCGCGCCGAGTGCGCGGCCAAGCGTGACCGGCATGGCAAGCGGCAGTCGCTGCCGGGCATCGCAGTAGGAGCCGGTCGTGAGGCTGCTTTCCGATTGGCCTTGCGCCATACGTTCCGATAGCCGCCGACCCACCACATCCTGACAGGCGCGATCCGCTGACAAAACCTGTCCGACGAACAGGCGCAGCGTATCGAGCGGGGCGTAGATGCGCTCACGGCTGCCCGACACCTGTGCGCTCACCGCCGCCGCCATGGCATGCGCACCCAGCGCTTGATCGAAGGTGCCAGTATCGCCTTGCAGAAACTGTCTTCCGAACATCATGGCCTGCTGTCTGATTCGCTCAACTTTGGTATCCTTCATTTGGGCTGACCTCCTGAGTTGGGTGACTTTCGTTTCGCAACAAAAGCCTACCACCAGAAGTGTTCAGCCCGCCTATTTTTGGGGCTTCAGGGGCTTAACCGAGTGCCATGAGGGTCAGAGTCGAATTAAAAAGTGACACAGGTGCGCAATGACGGGGTCGTGCTTTGGTTATGGTGTTATTTGAATTACGCCGGATGATTTAAAGAATAAAAAAACCACCCCCACGCCCGCTGTCGCGGGCGTTGTCTTTTTAGCTGCCGCTGCGTTGCGCGGTCAGCGTCCCTGCTGGGCTAGCGCCATATCGATCATGCGTATCACGAACTGCTGCTGAGTGCGCGGCAGTCGGCTGATGCGTTCCATGTGTTGCGCCAGTTTCGGTGCCGGGCCGCGTCGATTGGCTTTAGTGACGGGTTCCCCCATCAATTCTTCCAAAGAAACTTTCAGCGCCCTGGCGAGTGTCGGGAGGGCTGACACCGGAATGCGTCGGCGTCCCACTTCGTAACCCTGCATCGTCTGCTGCGAAACGCCGAGCGCCTCGGCAAGCTGAACCTGCGTGATG
>JAYWDZ010000446.1:0-17146 GCA_043779595.1 Nitrosomonadales bacterium | reverse complement strand
CGTTTGCGGTGTTAATGGTGCTGCCGTTTGGTACTTTCGGCGCGCTCGCGGCAGTATGGGTGCGTGGATTGACCAACGACGTATATTTTCAGATTGGGCTGGTCACGCTGCTGGGACTGGCTGCAAAAAACGCGATTCTGATTGTCGAATACGCGGTGCTCAAAAAACAGGAAGGTTATTCCAGCGTCGCCGCAGCGCTCGAGGCGGCGCGCTTACGCTTCCGCCCCATCCTGATGACTTCGCTCGCGTTTATTTTAGGCGTGTTGCCATTGGCTATTTCCACTGGCGCCGGCGCGGGTGCACGCCACGCGGTGGGCACAGGCGTCGTTGGCGGCATGCTCGCGGCTACTTTTCTCGCAGTGTTTTTTATTCCGCTGTTTTATCACTGGGTCTCCGACCGCCGGCTCAAAGCCGATCAGCAAGAGATCGATGCGCATCCCCATCTAAAGCCCGCGCATCATGTTCGCACACCTTCACATCATCCGTCGCCACCGCGCGACGATTCTCCACCGGGCTAAACCACGCCTTTATTGCAGCGCGGTACGCGCTTACGCTGGATTTTTGGGAATCTGCGCCAGCGCCTCCAACAGCCCGGCGCGTACATCGCTGGCTTGCTGATTGAGCCCAAAGTTATCAAGCTTTTCGCCCACGCGCGGGTTGGCTTCGCACAGCACGACATGAATGTGGCGCTGACTGAAATGACGGATGATGTCTTTGAGCGCCTGCATCGCGGTGGCATCGGCAAAGGGCACGCGCGACAGGCGCAACACTATGGTGTTGGATTTATCGTGCAGGCTCGCCAGCGTGCGTTCAAACGTAGCGGCCGCGCCAAAGAACAGCGGACCGTTGAGGGTGTAAATCTGCACGCCGCGCGGCACACCAATCGGGCAGACGGCAGCCAGATTGGCTTCACTTTCACCTTCGATCTGCACGGTTTCGCTCATACGTTTCATGAACAGCAATGCAGCGAGCAGCACGCCGACGTTGACGGCGATCACCAGATCGGCAAACACGGTGAGCAAAAACGTGATCAGTAGCAGCACCTTGTCGTTTTTCGGCGCGTGTCGCAGCAGGTCGGAAAAGTGTCGCGCTTCGCTCATGTTCCACGCAACCACAAACAGAATTGCAGCCAATGCAGCGAGCGGAATGTGCGCTGCCAGCGGCGCGGCGGCGAGTATCACAATCAATAACACCAACGCATGCACGACGCTGGCGAGCGGACCGGTGGCGCCGTTGCGAATGCTGGTGGCGGTGCGCGCGATCGCACCGGTGGTGGCAAAGCCGCCGAAAATCGGCGCAACGAGGTTGGCCAGGCCCTGGCCTACCAGTTCCTGATTGGGGTCGTGGTGGGTGTCCATCATGCCGTCGGCGACGACAGCACATAACAGCGATTCGATCGCCCCGAGCATCGCGATCGCAAACGCCGGGCCAAGCAATTCGAGTATGTGCGCAAAGCTGATCGCAGGAAAATGCAAGCTGGGCAAGCCAGCGGGAATGCCGCCGAAGGCGCTGCCGATGGTGGCGACGCCGTCGAACTGGAAATACATTTGCGCAGCCGTGACCGCCAGCATTGCGATCAGCGGGCTCGGTACCCGGCGCGTCAGCCGCGGCGCGACGACAACGATTAGCAGCGCGCCGACTGCCAGCAATGTGGTGGGAAGGGTCAGTGTCGGCAAAGCCTCGATCAGCGCGAGGAGTTTTTGATGAAAATGAGGCCCTGACGCTACCGGTTGCAAGCCGAAAAAATCTTTCCACTGCCCGACAAAAATAATGATCGCGATACCTGCGGTAAAGCCGGTAATCACCGGCGTAGGGATGAAACGGATCATGCCGCCGAGCTTCGCCCAGCCCATGCCCAACAGAATCAGCCCGGCCATGAAGCTGGCGATTTGCAAACCATCGATACCGTATTGCAGCGTAATGTCGGCCAATACGGCAATGAACGCGCCGGTGGGCCCGCTGATCGAAACGCGCGAACTGCCGAATAGTGCCGCGACAATGCCGGCGACGATGCCGGTATAAATGCCCTGCTCGGGCCGCGCGCCGCTGGCGATAGCAAACGCCATCGCCAGCGGCAAAGCCACCACGCCGACCACTACGCCGGCGACAATATTCGGGACCAGATGGGATTTGTGAAACAGACCGGCGCGATAAGCTTCAATTGCGGCGATCATGGCGTGGGCCGCTTAAAATTCGTTGCGAATGCGCTTGTAGCCGATGACCAGTTCATTGTTGGCCTGTGTGACGCTCTCGGAAAAGCCTGCTTCGTCCGGCGTGACGCGGCCAATTTTGGCGAGTTCTTCGTCGGAGTGAATATTACAGGTCGAAGGGATATAAAAACCCGGCGGTACCGTGCAACCTTCTACCACGGAGTTGTGCCGCACCACCGAACCTTCGCCGACCACGCAGTTGAATAACACCGAATTGAATCCGATGAATACGCGGCTGCCTACCGTGCACGGGCCATGCACGATGGAACGATGGGCGATGGAGGTGTATTCGCCAATGTCGACACGGCCGCCCGCTTTGGAGTGGATGACCACGCCATCCTGAATGTTGGAATGGGCCCCGATGGTAATCGCCTCCATATTGCCCTCTTCATCGACTTCGTCGGCGCGGATTACCGCGTAAGGGCCGATGAATACATTGGCGTTGACGATGATCTTGCCGCAGAGGATGGCGGTGGGATCGACGAAGGCAGTGTCGTGAACTTGCGGTAGATCGCCATTGGGGTTGCGACGGATCATGGAGGTTCCTTGTTACGTAGATGCTAAATTTCGGACGAAAAAAATGGGCGGAGAGTCGCCCATTTTAACTGGCTTCGCCGGGCATTAGTCTGCGAGGGCTACTTCATTCAATAGGGGGTGCTGAGCACGATGCTCGCGTATGCCTTTAATCAAGGCTCCCAGCAAAATTGGGCCTACCGGCTGCAATGTGTTGATCACGGGGGAATCCGGTACCAGCAAAGAGCTTTTTGCGCGTTATTTGCATGAACACAGTGGCCGGGCTCAAGGCCCGTTTGTCGCGGTGAACTGCGGTGCGTTTAACGAAGAGTTGCTGGCGAATGAGCTGTTTGGCAACGAAAAAGGCGCATTCACGGGCGCGGTGGGCAAGCCCGGTTTGATCGAAACTGCCAACGGCGGCACCTTATGTTTGGATGAAGTCACCGAAATGTCGACTGCGACGCAAGTCAAATTGTTACGCGTGATACAGGAACGTGAAGTGCTCCGGCTGGGTGGAACTCGGGCCAATAGCATCGACGTACGCATTGTTGCTGCAACCAACCGCGACGTTCCCGAGTTGGTAAAAAACGGGCGCTTCCGTCAGGACCTTTACTTTCGTTTGAACGTGGTGAACCTGCACATCCCACCTTTATCCGCGCGCCGCGAAGATGTGCCGTTGCTGGCGTATCACTTCCTGAATAAATGCACGGTGTTGATGAAAAAAACCATCAGCGAAATCGATTCTCAGGTGCTGGATTTACTCAAAACTTATGATTTCCCGGGCAATGTGCGAGAACTCGAAAATATTATCGAGCGCGGTGTCGCATTATGTCTGGGCAAGCAAATTCAACCCGACCATTTACCCGATGCACTGCACGAACTCGCGCTCTCTACGCCACGCAAAAAAGCAGGCCGCATCCCCACACTCAACGAGCAGGAGCGCGATTATATTCAGTGGGTATTGAAGGAAACACATAATAACCAGACACTGGCGGCGCAGATTCTGGGGATAGACCGCGTGTCGCTCTGGCGAAAGCTGAAACGTTACGACCTCGGTAAATAAGAACCCGGCAAACTAGCGCGGTTCACCGTTTGGCAAATGCGTCTGGCACTCGGGAAAAATGCGCGCGGTACATGTCCGACAAATGTCCGAATCGAGCTTGGGATAAAGGGCTGCGGCTGGACGGGATTTGGTGGAGTAGATATTTTCAGCCCCAATATCCCGCACAAAACCGCCGCGCTGAAGCATACTGCACACCTCGGGTTTGACCCGATAAAATCCCAAGCTACCCCCACGTTTTTGTCGGTCACGTGCTTCTTGGGCCAGCATTTCTGCTCCGGCCAAGTCGACGAAGTTCATTCCGGTCGTGATCAACACCACATGTTTGCGCAGCGGTTCGCGCTCCGCTAATTCCTGGAAGAACTGCTGAAAGTGCGCGACCGCACCGAAAAAAGGTGAACCGTTGACGCGCGCAAATTTGATTTGCGGGCATTCGCGCTGACCATCCACTGCAATGTAATGGTAACTGCCGGGTTCGGGGTCAGGGACTGCGCTTTCCATGCCAGGACGCGAAGTGCGATACAGATAAAAGGCCAGTGATAACGCAATACCAAAAAAGATGCCTTTTTCCAAATCCACTAGCGTGCCGAGCAGAGTTACCCATAACACGATGGTTTCCTGGCGGCTGATTTTAGGTAAGAGCCCGATGTGGTGAAAGTCGATCAAGCCCCAGGCGACTAAAAACAAAATCCCTGCCATCGCAGCATTAGGCAGATAAGCCGCTAGCGGCGCCACCAGGAACAGAATAATGACCAAAAAAACAGAGGCAAACACCGCAGCCAGCGGCGTACGCGCGCCCGCTGCATAATTGACGCCGCTACGATTGAACGAACCGCTAGCCGCATAACTGGAAAAAAAGCTGCCGATCAAATTGGAAAGTCCCTGACCGATAAATTCTTGATTGCCATCGATGTGCTGACCCGATTTAGTTGCGATCGCGCGTGAAATCGACACTGCCTCAGTCAACGCCAGCATGGTAATAATCAGCGCGGGAAACAACATTTGGTGTAACGCCGCAAATGAAAAATCAGGCACCGAGAAAGGCGGCAAGCCTGCGGGCAACGCGCCCACCGTCTTGATATGGGTCACATCGACCCCGTATTGCGTATTTAATAGTAGGGCCGCCACACTGCCCACCAGCATGGCAACAATCATATAAGGCAGTTTGGGCACAAATAGCTTGATCAGAATGCCAGTCGCCAGCGTGATGACCGCCACAGCTGTTACGTAGGGGTTGATGATGCTGAACTGTTCAACAAATAGTCTGAGTGTTTCAAAAAAAGGTGTGCCGCGCGGGATGTTAAGTCCAAAGAAATTTTTGATCTGACTGCCGGCGATCAGCATCGCCGCACCGGCAGTAAAGCCGATGACCACGGTGTGTGAAATGAAATTGACCAGTACGCCCATGCGCGCCAAGCCCAAAATCAATTGAAACACGCCGGTCATGAAGGTCATGGTCAACACCATGCTGATGAATTCGGGCGTGCCCGGCTGCGCAAATGGACTAACCGATGCAAATACTGCAATCGAAATCGCGGTCGTGGGGCCAGACACCAAGTGCCAGGACGAGCCCCACAACGCCGCGACGATGGCCGGTATCATGGCTGCATAAAGCCCATATTGCGGCGGTAACCCTGCAATCGTGGCGAATGCTACCGCTTGGGGTAAAACGATGAGCGCGCCAGTTAACCCGGCCAAGCCATCTACTTTGGCAGTCTTTCGATCTACCTGAGGCCACCAGCGGAGAAACGGGAAGAGTTTATAAACCCACAGCGGACACGCGGAGCCGCCCAGAGAAATTACTTTTTGCAACATAGTGGTTGCATTTTATTACATAATTATGTTCTCACGCTAGCTCGCGATACTTGTGCAATCTCCGCCCATAGTTTACATGTAATTCGAAATTACCGGTTTGACCTTTGTGTGAGTCCACTCCCTATATTCAAAATGCGCGCCATTTCGTTGTTCAGTTTTAATTTTCGCCAGGCCTATACCTGGGCTCGTCCTGTCGCTGTTAGAGGGGGGTTTATGAGGCTGCGCGGGCTCATTACCGTAGTTTCTTTACTCATCGGGATTTTCAGTACTGTGTCGGCCCGGGCAATGACTGCCGAAGAAGCAGGCATGATCGATAGCGCCGCACAACGCGGAAGTGCGAGTGCTCAAGTTTTACTGGCAGTGATTTATTTAAACGGCATGGCCGATCATCCAAAAGATGAAAAACAGGCGGTGCAATGGTTTGAGAAGGCCGCCCAGCAAGGCAACGATTACGCGCAGAAAATGCTGGCGGATATGTATCAGGACGGGCGCGGTGTTCCCAAAAGTCCGCAATTGGCTGCGGACTGGCGCGAGAAGGCCGCCAAACGCGGTAACGTTCAGGCACAGTTTTTACTTGGCAAAATGTATTTGGAAGGTGCAGGCATTAAGGCCGATCCCGTTCAGGCTGCTTATTGGTTGAATCGGGCGGCAACCGAGGGCAATAATGACGATGCACAGAAATTGCTCGCGACGATGCATGCTACCGGCAATGCATCGGTCAAAAACCCTGGCGTGGTAGACAACGTACTCGCTCAATCGGCAGAACGTGGGTATATCGACGCAGCCCAGTTGGCGCAGCTATTAGAAGAGTTTGGTTACCGACTGAAAGAAAGCCTATACAAACGCCCCCCCGACCTTCAGAAACTAGCGCAAGACGGCGATGCCGATGCCCAATACCAATTAGCGGTTCACTATCAAACCGGCACACCCGACCTTGCGCAAAATAATGATCAGGCCGTGTTTTGGCTTAAGCGTGCTGCGCAAAATGGGCACGTGGCCGCGATGAAAAGCCTGGCGAACCTGTACCAGAATGGCCAGTACGGTGTGGTAGCCAATCCCAAGTTGGCGCGTTATTGGAACGATAAAGCCCTCAGTCAGGCGAAAGCCCTTTCCGCCGCTCCCCAGCGCGATGCTGGCCCGGCCGCTATGAACAACACGCTATTAAGTGATGCGCTAAGCAATGACTTGTTCAGTTTTATTCTCAGTGCACTCATGCTGGTGACTTATCAAGGCTACCTCTGGCGCAAAGCGCGCCAAGACCCGACTTATACCGTACAAGCCGTCAACACTTTTGCGCGGACGGTATGGGTTGAAACCATCATGCAAGACAGCGACAAGGGCGTGTTAGCCATACAGACCTTGCGCAACTCCACCATGGCGGCAACCTTCCTGGCCTCAACTGCAGTCTTACTTATCATTGGCGTGCTCACACTCAGCGGTCAGGGCGACAAACTGGATAACACGTGGCGCGCACTTAATTCGCTAGGCGCTACTCACGCTGAGCTCCGGATAGGCAAATTATTGATCCTGCTGGTGGATTTATTCATTGCGTTTTTCAGTTTTGCGATGGCCGTTCGCATTTATAACCATGTGGGTTATATGATCAATGTGCCTATAACGCTTCAACATCGGGCGCTTTCTCCGGCCCATGTCGCAACGCATCTGAACTCGGGCGGCAAGTTTTATAGCATAGGGATGCGTGCCTATTACTATGCGGTTCCGCTGGTCTTTTGGCTTTTTGGGCCGCATTTCATGTTGATTGCGACAGTTGTGCTCATAGCCTTTTTATACCACCTTGATCGAGCACCGCAGTTTCAAGCGCTGGCCGCACCTGAAGGTTTGATTGCCACTCGTTGAGTATGAACTAGAGTTAGGCAATTAAACCTCGCCACCCCTCACCCGTCTCATTGCGGATCGTGGCTGTCATAAATTCGCAATCCCCTGACGGGCTATCTATTCTTTGTGTGGTTCAGCCGCTTTACTAAAGTTAAGTATTTGACTTGCCGCTGGTAGCATGGGATTTGGGTGTGTGCGGTTAAGTATCGACTAAGGAAATGCAATGATTACAGGTAAGAGGCTATGGGCTGTGCCCACCCCCACTTCGTCAATACGTGAGTCGAGCCTTGCCACGAAAGGCACCCGCGTAATCATCGTAGATGACCGTAGCACCGCCCGTAGCCTGCTGGAAGGGCTGGCCAAAAGCCTCGAGCCGGGCATTGTAGTTGAGACTTTTGCAGAGCCCCAAGAAGCGCTCAAGTACATGCAAAATGTGACGCCTGACCTGATCATCACCGACTACCGCATGCCCGGCATGGACGGTATCGAATTCACCCGCCGCGTCCGTACCGAGCCAAATCTACTGGATGTGCCCCTAGTGATAGTGACCGTGGTAGAAGACCGTCAAATTCGTTATCAGGCGCTGGAAAATGGCGCCACCGACTTTTTAACGCGGCCGATTGATCCGCAAGAATGTAGAGCGCGATGTCTGAATTTGCTCGCGTTGCGACGCAATCAAAAAATAGTCAGCGATCGCGCGTTGCTGTTGGAAAGCAAGGTCATGCAAGCCACCCAGGAAGTCCGTTCGCGTGAGCGCGAAACACTTTTGAAGCTCGCCAAAGCGGGTGAATATCGGGATGAAGACACCGGCAATCACATTATTCGCATGGCCAAATATGCCCGTTTGATTGCCGAAGAGCTTCAATTATCGGCCATCGAGTGCGACGAAATTGAGTCCGCCGCCCCCATGCACGACATAGGCAAAATAGGCATATCCGACCTAATTCTTTTGAAACCAGGCCTTCACACCCCCGAAGAGAGCATAATCATGCGTCGCCACCCCGTCATAGGCTATGAAATTTTGGCCAACAGCCCCTCGCGTTATTTGCAAATGGGGGCTGTCATTGCGCTGGGGCATCACGAGAAATACGATGGCACCGGATATCCCCAAGGCCAGTCAGGAGGGGATATTCCCTTGGCCGCACGAATCGTGGCCGTGGCGGATGTATTTGACGCTTTGACTTCAGTACGGCCTTACAAGAAAGCCTGGTCATTCCAGAATGCACTGGACTATGTACAAGCAAATAGCGGCAAGCATTTTGACCCCGACTGCGTACGCGCATTCGCAAAACGGGTAGATGGCGTAGCGCAGGTCATGCGTGAATTAGGGGAGCCTCTAGAGCCTGATCCAGAGCCTAATAAGGACTCATGAAACTATCTTGGCTTTCACAACTAGCTAAATCGTTGGACCGTTTGAGTACACACATTCGTGTGCAACCGGACCTGGAGTTTCAGCAATCATTTGTCCGAGTGCTGATCGGACTGTTTCTGTTAGCTTATTTCTCCAGCGATCTTGTAAGTCTTAATAAAGAAATTAGAGATACCACAATTGTTGTAGGTGCGTTGTTTACAATTTTAACGGCCGCACACTTAATCCTTGCCCTAATCCATTCACGTATCTCTCATGTTCGTCGCATATTTGGGATGGTGCTGGACTTTTCGACGTGTTCCTATGTTTTAGTTCTTACCGGTGAATCTGGGAGTTTACTTTTAGTTGTCTATCTATGGGGTACCTTAGGATATGGTATTCGTTACGGTGCTAATTACCTGTTAGGTGCTGGAGCCCTTGCAATTATGGGCTTTTCGACCGCCTTGTATTTCTCATCTTATTGGGGAACGCATGCCTACCTAAGCGCTGCCTTCCTGTTAACGATAGTTGGAATTCCTTTGTATACATTTTCTCTATTAAAACAGTTGCATGGAGCAGTGTCGCGTGAGAAAAACGCCAATCTCGAAAAGTCAGCCTTTCTGGCTAATATGAGCCACGAGTTACGGACTCCCCTTAACGGGGTAATCGGCGTGTCTGATCTATTGGCTGAAACACATTTGAGTAGGGAGCAGAATGAATACGCAGGGATTATTCGTAGCTCAGCAGAAACACTTTTGGAATTGATCGAGAAAGTACTCGATATTTCTCGCATCGAAGCAGGCAGATTGACTAGTGAGCCAGAAGATTTTGATTTGCATCGATTAATTAATGGCACGGTTTTGATGCTGAGAAATCAAGCCCATAAAAAAGGCCTCGTATTGGCCGCACATATTGCGCCTCAAACCCCATTTTTATTGCATGGGGACGCCCGCCATTTGCGCCAAGTCATGATCAATTTGATTGGGAACGCACTTAAATTTACAGAGTATGGCCGGGTAGATGTGTATGTTAGACCTATAGGACAAGCTAATCCGCAACGTGTCAGGATTGAGGTGGTGGATACTGGAATCGGTATGCCCCTAAGCGTGCAGGAACGCATTTTTGATCGGTTTACTCAAGCTGATGTGTCGGTCACGCGCAAATATGGAGGTACAGGTTTAGGTACCACCATCGCCAAACAATTAATTGGAATGATGGGGGGTGAAATAGGCTTGAGCAGTCGCGAAGGTGAAGGCACAAGCTTCTGGCTAGAAGTTCCTCTTGCGTTGCAAACCCCCGAAGTTTCCCCTCTCACATCAGAACATTTTGAAGAAACTATGTGCGTGGGGATTCTGGCTAACAATGAATTGGCCAGCCGCATGCAACAGGTCGTCAAGAGTTGGGGTGCCCAGACAGTGATGGTGCATACAACTACCCATCTCTCTGCTGAGTTATCCAGCTATATAGAAGAAGGCACACCATTAGGGGCCGTTGTAATCGAGCGCGCTTGCCTTCCGGGCGATCCTATTGAGTTTTTACGTCTACTACGCGACGACTCCAACCTGACCTCATTGCCGGTGATTCTAATTGACTCCTCCACTGTGCAAGATAAAGGAGGCAGTGAGATGCGCTCTGAAATGCATTTAATTCAGGGCGGTTTTGCGTCTGTATTGAGTGTCCCGGTCAATCCGACTCTGCTCTTTAATGCTGTGCATGAAGCGGCCAGTCGCCAGTTACCCCAGAATGTGATCTCCCTTGCGGAACGTTTCCAATCACAAGTGGGCACGCAACGTCTGCATATATTAGTGGCGGAAGACAATCCTGTTAATCAGCGGGTAATACGGGGACTACTGAGTCACGCGGGGTTTGAGGTTGTGTTGGCGCAAGATGGCGAAGAGGCGCTGTCAATGCTTGAATCGGGTAAGCACTTTGACTTGGCAATTATAGACATGCATATGCCGGAGTTATCAGGCCCAGAGGTGATTCAGCGCTGGCGGTTCATGGAAAATGGTCATTTACCCATAATCATGTTGACGGCCGATGCACGTGAAGATGCAGAACAATTAAGCAAGGATTCGGGCGCGGATGCTTTTTTGACTAAACCCATCAGTAGTCATGGCTTAGTCGATATGATTGCGCAACTCATTAAGAAAAATACCCAGCCCATGTTGCTAAAGCCTGCCTCATTAAGAGGTTCAAATGGCGGCATACTGGACGAAACCGCACTAGAGAATCTAGCGCTAATGGGCGGCGGGGCACCTTTTGTGCGAGACCTGATTGATAGTTTCAATGAGGACAGCAAACGCTCCATTACAGAAATTGAAAGCGCATTGCACACCGAGGATTTTGGAAAATGGCACGATCAGCTTCATATGCTAAAAGGTGGGGCCAACGATGTGGGCGCGCACGAGTTAGCCCGTTTATGCTCGGAAGCCGAGCGCATCAAGCCCTATGAAATTACCACCACTCTCGCTCGGGAAAAATTATTAATTGTGAGGTCTGTGCTCGCAGAAACCCAGACCTCACTTGCAAGATATCAAGAAGGAAAACTACGCGCTGAGTTGGGCTGAGAGGATGGGAGCGGGTGCCTCAGATTTAGCATTCTGGCGTGCCACTAATCGTTCCATCACGCGAAGATCTTTGGCCTCCAAACGTAGTGCAGCATCAACCCATAGTTCAGCTATGCGTATTAATTCGTCATAAACGATAGGCTGTGAAATTTCTCTGGCTGCCATGAGGGCTAGAGCACCGTTACGTTGTCTAGACTCCTTACGTACAAATTCATATACCGCTAACTCTCCCTCGCCTTTTTCAGCCAAGATATCTACAACCCCGAGTTCCAATAATTCCTCTGCGGTGTATAGCTTGCCCTTGAGGATAAGTTTTTCAGCTGCTTGATAACCAATTTTTCTCCCCAACAGCGTCATTGCCCCGCTTCCTGGGAAAAGATTAAAGAGAATTTCCGGAAAGCCCATTTTTGTTCCGCGCTCGGCGATTAATATATTTCCGGACAATGCACATTCAAATCCACCCCCTAGGGCATCCCCTTGAACCAAGCAAATGGTTCTAACTTGTGGCCGATCAAGGTGAATGGCGTAGTGGTACACCGCCTCAATGCTGAGGTGCGCATAACGTAGCATAGTGTCGTAATCACGCGCAGCTATTAGCTTCTGCAATAAGCTGAGATCACCCCCCAGGTTATAAACAGTTGGATGAGACGAGGCTAGAACCACATAATGTGTATCAGCGATTTCGGGGTTATCAATGCGGCTGACGATGTCTCGCCACCAAGAAAGAAGTTCGGTCATTACAGTGCTGGTAAAGCATGGCCTCGGCTCCGGATGCATATACCCCCACGCTATTTGATTATGCTCATCGTAATAAGTGGTGAGCTGGCTATAGTCATTGGTTTGAGCTTGAAGGGTATTTCGGACAGCTTGTAGGTGCGCCATATTGATTCTCCACTAGACAACAACACGAGGAATGTGTCAAAAAATCAACACACGACAAAGACTAACCTTGCGCCATATTCAGTTGCAAACTTTAATCGATTAATTTTTGTCTATTCCTATGTATATAGTTTTAATCAGAAAATTAAACATCAAAACGTTTTCTGGCGAGGCGATAAGCGATTCCCTTTTGACGTTGCGTCAGCCAGACCGTTCATCTTGCCCCTTGATTAAGTCGTAATCGAGCTATCGCTAGATTGATAAATGACGATAGAGGCAGCGGTGTTTTCTGAAGCAATCATGTCATAACCTCGTTTGTGGTATGGGGCATTTACCCAAAGTCAGTCGCAATGCCAGTATCGTCCAGGCAAAACCAAGGCACGCGATCAGAGTAGAGAAGCGAGGCCACGACGGCCACACCCGCTATTAGGTCTGACCTGGGACGTGGTGACGGCTCCGGCCAAGTCCGAAACAGATCTGCGACGCGAAAAACGTCATGGCCGACGGTCCAAACCAAGTTCTGCCCGCCGGTCATCATGTCCGCGCCGTACTGGGAAAAGTCGGCATTGAGATAAGCCGCAAAACTTACGCCATCGACCTTCCAAAGGCTTTCGTCAAACACCTCGCCAAGACCAAGTAATGCGGCGGCCTTCATCAAAACAGCCAAGGTTTCGTTTGGCCGCGCGACGAGATCGTCCGCTTGCGAGAAATCGTTTGCCCGTCGAGCAAGTAGATAATCTAATGTCTTCTCTGGCAGGATGTCCGGGCGCGCCAACTGTCCTCGGCATGTCACGAATGAGTGGAACAGCAACCCGGCTAGTTCGTTTGCTTCCGCAGTCAGACCAAGATTGGCGGCACACGACAAGGACACCGTCCAGAATGGTGCTTGGGCGTCGCTAATGGTCAAGATTGAACCGTTGTAGTGTGTCAGCACCAGGCGGAGCAGAGTGGTGAACATTGCGTCAGCTTCCAGGCGACGGGCATCGTCCGCCTGGAAGAGCCAAGGTGCAGCAGCCGCCCAGCCTAAGGTCTGCGCTACATGCAGAGGAAGATAGAAAAGATCGGACAGACCACCTCCCCGCTCAGCCAATAAGGCGTAGTGATCGGTGGTTAAGTCGGCGGCCAATTGTGAGCCGGCAGCAATGAGCACTGCGCCCGTGGTGTCCACCAAACGTCGGGCCGCACACGCAACTGCCTCATGCTCTAGATGCGGCAGCAGGCAGACAGTGAGTGCTGCGGACACCAGCGCGCGCCTGAATACGTCATCGGATAGTTCCGCTCGTACAAGCACTGCAGCGCCGAAGCGTTCAGCGACCCCGGCAAACACTTCAGGGGTTGATGCTAGAGGCGAGAGAACTGTGTCGACTACGTTGGTAAAGGCACGCGGGTTCCAATTTCCGCTCACCGAGGCGTATGCCTGCCAAAGCTCATCGTAATGCTCACGAATCGAGGCGTCGCTGGCCGATGGCCAGTCTTGTATGACCGCGCGTAGCGACCTGGCAGAATCTGCACCATAGCGAGGGTTTCGACAAAAGCGCGGCGGACCATACAAGTTGAGACCCCAGACCACAGGGCTCTGGTCGGTCGTCCGAAGGCGGGTTGAAATGCGGCGCCCAATTTCCACGAGGTCAAGGGCGCTTGCATTGTCCTGTACAAAGTCACGGCCTTCGATGCAGTCCAGAATTGCGTTGGTTCCAAGCCCGCCGGCCTGGGTTTCTCCCGAATACTGGTTTTGTGCCGACGTCGCCACCAATGTGACGACAGGCGTTCCAACGTCGCCGCGCACGTCTGGTTTCAGCAGCACGCCCAAATCCGCGATGAGCCCTCCGCTTTCGCAGGCATCGATGATGATGTTGCTTTGCGCTGGCGCTGCCTCGTTGAGGTTTCGAAAAACGTCCGCCAGCGACAAGGCCGTCATCGATTGCGCGTCGGGACTCGAATCACGTACCCACATGTAGAAGCTGCCCGCTCGAACACCGCCGTGTCCCGCGAAGAAGAAAGTAAAGGTATCGATTGCACCATTGGAGAACAGAACATCGCACAGGGTCTGACGGAGTTCATCCATGGAAGGCGAGAGAAGTAGCTTGGAGCGCGCGGGGTCGTATTCTCCGACGTCCGAGCGTATCAGCGCCTCGAACATCCGGCGGGCATCGGCTTCAGCTCCAGTAAGTGCCGGGGCATGGTCGTAGACGTTGCAGCCGATGGAGATCAAAAGTCTCACACATCGTCCCCATAGCACGCGAATTTGGCCTTGCGTTCGGCTTCGCGCCCCAAGGCCTCCTCAATCTTGCGTGCCTTAATGGCCTCAAGGCGCTCTTTATATTCTGGCGAGGCAGCTTCAAGAGCCGCCATCATTCGCGCGCCGGTATCAGGAGGAAGCAGCGTGGGGAGATTTACCTTTCCGTTCTTGTCGACCGAGAACTGGACCTTCTCCATCATCGCCATGAATGCGTTTTCCAGAGATCCTTCCGCTTTGGCATCGACGGTGTTGCCGGTCTGGTCGCAGGCCGCCCCGACGGTTGAGTAGAGCATCTGGGCAAACTGTCGATGCATGGTCTCGATGAGGTGTTGCGCGGTGCGATCAATCTAACCAAGATCGTTGTCAACCAAGTTTTGAAACTGAGTCTCAACGATGGCCGAGTGCGTTTGCATCCCGCCGCCAATTGTCTCAGGCGCACCCGGATGCTCCCAATCCCCACCATGTCGAAACCGGTGCGTATTCCCCGGTGATATGTACTGGGAGATGACCTCTTTCTGAAACTTTGCCAGCATTAGAGTGAAGGCTGTGTTAAATGCCGCAGTCTCAATCTCGTCAAAAAAATAAGCACGTTTTGATTTCTTCGACTGACATGTCGACTCCGATTTCCTAATAATCAGCATTACCCAGCGAGACCCCGATAGTCCCTGGTGCCTACCGACTTATGCGCTGTGCTCCCGCAGTCAAAGCTCACGATAGGCTTCCTCGTCAGCGATGCCTACCCATTCAGATAGAGAATCTTCTAGTGATCGCAAATATCCCAACTCTAATCCCCGCATACCACGGACGCTGACCAAACCATCGTCCAAAGTTTCCCAAATGATTGAATCGCCGGGCGCGACATTGAGCGCAATCCGAATCCGTTTCGGGATAGTAGTTTGGCCTTTGAGCGTGATTTTGGAGATTGCAAACATAGGCTTTCCTTAGATGGACTTCAAAACCATTTCCTCACTTAACCGCCTTCTTCTCCTTTGCCGCTTTCGCTACCGCTTTCGGTATCCACTCCACCAACCTCGGATCAAACGGCTTGGGCAAAATGTAATCCGGGCCGAAGGCGAGTTTTTTTAATTTGTAGGCCTTCAGTACCGACGCCGGCACCGGCTCGCGCGCGAGCGCGGCCAGCGCGTGGACCGCGGCGATGAGCATGGGTTGGGTGATCTGTTTGGCGCGCGCGTCGAGTGCGCCGCGGAAGATGAACGGAAAGCCGAGCACGTTGTTGACCTGGTTGGGAAAGTCCGACCGCCCAGTCGCCATGATCAAATCGCTGCGCGCGGCGCGGGCTTTTTCGGGGAGGATTTCGGGATTCGGATTGGCTAGCGCAAACACCACCGGTTTGGCGGCCATGCTTTTGATCATCGCGGGACTCACCAGATTTTCACCGGACACGCCGACGAACACATCGGCGCCTTGCATCGCATCGGCCAGTGTGCGTAGCTGGGTTTTTTTGGCGAAGGGTTTTTTGTATTTGTTGAGGTCGTCGCGACCTTTGTGGATCACGCCTTTGGAATCGACGAAGGTGACGTTGGCTTTGGTCGCGCCCATGGCAATCAACAGATTCATCGACGCGATGCCCGCCGCACCCGCGCCGAGGCAGCAAATTTTGGCCTCGCTCAGGGTTTTACCTTGCACATGCAGCGCGTTGATAAGGCCAGCGCAGATGATCACCGCGGTGCCGTGCTGGTCGTCGTGGAATACCGGAATGTCGAGCGACTTGCGCAAGGCCGCTTCGATTTCAAAGCAGTGCGGCGCGGCGATGTCTTCGAGGTTGATGCCGCCAAAGGTGGGCGCGATGGCCTCGACGACGCGGATAAATTCCTTGACCGATTTGGCCTGCACTTCGATATCGAATACATCGATGCCGGCGAACTGTTTGAATAAAACCGCCTTGCCTTCCATCACTGGCTTGGCGGCGAGCGGGCCGAGATTGCCCAGGCCCAGAATTGCGGTGCCGTCGGTGATCACCGCGATGAGGTTGCCCTTGTTGGTGTAGTCGTAGGCGGTTTTGGGATTTTTGGCGATTTCGAGCACCGGTTGCGCGACGCCGGGCGTGTAAGCCAGCGACAAATCGTGTTGCGTAGCGCAGGGTTTGCTGGATTCGACCGACAGCTTGCCAGGGCGCGGCAGACGGTGGTAATCGAGGGCTTGTTTCTTCAGATCGGACATGTTTCTGGGTAAATAGTAAGTGACGGACTGCGATAGAATAACGGTTCCCCGCCCATTTCCCCAGTCGCCGCCATGTCTGACTCTTTCCACACGCTCGACAGCTTTGCTGTCCATACCCTCGATAGCTTTGCTAGCGGCACGGGCACTGCCCGTTTTTTTTCGCTTCATAAACTCGCCGCGGCGACCGGTGCGCCGATTGCACGCCTGCCGGCGTCGATCCGCATCGTGCTGGAATCGGTGCTGCGCAATTGCGACGGCAAACGGGCGACCGATGCGCACGTTAAACAACTAGCCAACTGGCAGCCCAACACGCGTCGCGTGGACGAGATTCCGTTTGTGGTGTCGCGGGTGATTTTGCAGGACTTTACCGGCGTGCCGCTGCTGGCGGACTTGGCGGCGATGCGCGATGCGGCGGTGCGCGCCGGGCGCGACCCGAAAATCATCGAGCCGCTGGTGCCGGTAGACATGGTGGTCGATCACTCGGTGCAGGTCGAT
>JAYWDZ010000445.1:0-46168 GCA_043779595.1 Nitrosomonadales bacterium | reverse complement strand
TGCTCGACCAGCGCTTTGAAAGCTTCGTAACCGTCGGTGTGCGCGGCTATATAGGCCTGGTCGTGCAAACTTTCTTTCAGAATCACATGCGCCAGGCTGTTGAGCAGTACCAGGTCGGTGCCGGGCGTGACCGGCAGGTGCATGTCAGCCATCTGCGCGAACATGGTGACGCGTGGATCGACCACGATCACCGGGAACTTGCGCTTCTCCAGCGCCTCGCGCAGGCGCCAGAAAATGATCGGGTGCTGCTCCGGCAAGTTAGAACCGAACGCCAGCAGACAGTCAGTATGTTCGAAATCCTCGTAGCAACCCGGCGGGCCATCCGAGCCAAACGAGCGCTTGTAGCCCGACACCGCCGACGCCATGCACAGCGTAGTGTTGCCGCAGTAGTTGTTGGTGCCAATCGCGCCGCGCGCCAGTTTGCCAAGGGTGTAGAACTCCTCGGTCATGATCTGCCCGGTGGAAATGATCGCGAAGCTGTCGCGGCCATAAGTTTTTTGCAGGCGCTTGATTTCCCCGCCGACGTGGTCGAGCGCGCTGTCCCAGTCGGTCGGCGCAAATTCGTCGAGGCGCGAGGCGCGCATCAGCGGTTGTGTGCCGCGCCCAGCGGATTCGAACAACTCGTGTTCGAAAATGCCCTTGATGCACAGCTTGCCACGATTCACATCCGCGCCCGCCGCACCACGCGAACTGACGGCAGCGCCTCTGCGGTCGAGTCCAACTTCAATCGAGCAGCCGGTCGAGCAGTAGCCGCAGGTGGTGTACTTCCACTCGACCACGCCCTTGTCGGCGATCTTGATCGGGTTTTTGTGTTTACGTCCAAACAGCATGATGTTCCCCTTAAACCGTTAGGGCTTCGAACTCGTGCTGCTCCTTACCTTCCTTGGCGCGTTCCATCCACGGATCGCGCTCGACCGACAACGCAAACAGCATGCGCTCGTGTAACGCGCGTCGGCCGTCGGCGTCGTCGAGAATCTTCTTCTTCACGTAATCGAGGCCAACACGCGCGACGTAATGCACGGTGCGATCCAAATAGCGGGCTTCTTCACGATAGAGTTGCAAAAACGCGCCGGTGTATTCGATCACTTCTTCTTCGGTTTTGACCTTAATCAGAAACTGCGCGACTTCGGTTTTTATGCCGCCGTTGCCCGCGACATAAATCTCCCAACCGGAATCGACGCCGATGATGCCGACGTCCTTGATCGCGACTTCGGCGCAGTTGCGCGGGCAGCCCGACACCGCGAGCTTGACCTTGTGCGGCGCCCACATTTTCCAGAAGATTTTTTCCAGATCGATACCCATCTTGGTCGAGTCCTGCGTGCCGAAGCGGCACCATTCGGAACCCACGCAGGTTTTCACGGTGCGCAGCGCCTTGCCGTAGGCGTGACCGGACGGCATGTCTAGATCAGCCCAGACCTTGGGCAGGTCGGCTTTTTTCACGCCCAGCATGTCGATGCGTTGACCACCCGTGACCTTCAACGACGGGATCGAATACTTGTCGACCACGTCAGCGATGCGGCGCAGTTCGCTGGGCGTAACCTGCCCGCCCCACATGCGCGGGATCACCGAATAGGTGCCGTCTTTCTGGATGTTGGCGTGCGCGCGTTCGTTGATGAAGCGCGACTGCGGGTCGTCTTCGGCCTCACCCGGCCAGGTCGAAATCAGGTAATAGTTGAGCGCGGGGCGGCACGACGCGCAGCCGTTCGGGGTATCCCATTCCAACGCCTGCATCACTTGCGGAATACCCAAATATTTGTGCTCGCGTATCGCCGCGCGCACCTGCTCGTGCGTGCGTTCGGTGCAGCCGCACATCGATTTAATCGTGGGTGCGGTGGAATAATCGCCGCCCGCGGTTACCGCCAAAATCTGCTCGACCAGCCCGGTACACGAGCCGCACGAACTGGAGGCCTTGGTGTGCTTGCGCACGTCCTCCAGCGTGAACAAGCCCTTCTCGCGGATGGCTTTGACAATCGTGCCTTTGCACACGCCATTGCAGCCGCATACTTCCATCTCGTCGGTCATGCTCGCGGCGCGGTTGATGCCGCTGTGACCGAGGTTGCCGCAATGGTCCTGACCAAACATCAAATGGTCGCGCAGCTCGCGCACGTCTTTGCCGTCGCGCAATAGCGAGAAATACCAGGCGCCGTCAACGGTGTCGCCATACATCACGCCGCCGACCAGCTTGTTGTCTTTCAGCACCAGCTTTTTGTAGACGCCGCCGATGGGGTCGGAATACAGAATCGATTCGGTACCCTCGCTGCCGATATAGTCTCCCGCCGAAAACAAATCGATGCCGGTGACTTTGAGCTTGGTCGATGTGACCGAACCTTGATAGATGCCTATGCCGTGATGCGCCAAGTGGTTGGCGCAGACTTTGGCCTGCTCAAACAGCGGTGCGACCAGACCATAGGCTATACCACGATGCGCGGCGCATTCGCCGATGGAATAAATGCGCGGATCGTAGGTTTGCATCGTGTCGTTGACGACGATGCCGCGATTGCAATGCAGCCCCGCCGATTCTGCGAGTGCGGTGTTGGGGCGGATGCCGACGGCCATTACGACCAGATCAGCCGGGGCTTCGTCGCCGTCCTTGAATTTGATTGTGCCCACCCGACCCGACGCGTCGGCTACCAATTCTGCGGTCTGCTTTTGCAGCAAAAACTTCATGCCTTTTTCTTCGAGACTTTTTTGCAGCAACCGCGCGGCCGGTTCGTCGAGCTGGCGCTCCATCAGCCAAGGCCCGATATGCACGACGCTCACGTCCATGCCCCGCTTCATTAAACCGTTGGCCGCCTCCAGCCCCAGCAAACCCCCGCCGATCACCACAGCATGCTTGTATTGGCTGGAGGCGCTGACCATCGCATCGACATCGGCGATGTCGCGAAAGCTGATCACGCCTGGTAAATCTGCGCCCGGCACCGGCAGAATGAACGGGTTGGAACCGGTCGCTAGCAGCAGCCGGTCATATGCGGCGCGGGTGCCGTCTTCGGCTTCTACATAACGGTTTTTGCGGTCGATCTTGACGACCTTTTGACCCATGTATAACTGGATATGGTTTTCGCGATACCAGTCGGTGGAATTCAGAATAATGTCGTCAACCGTTTGCTCCCCCGCAAGCACAGGCGACAGCAGAATACGGTTGTAATTGGGATGCGGCTCGGCGCCAAACACGGTGATGTCATACATTTCCGGCGCATGTTTCAGCAGCTCTTCGAGCGTGCGTACACCGGCCATGCCATTACCCACCATCACCAGCTTCAACTTGTTATTAGGGATACTCATGTCCATACAACTACTCCGATTCAAACGCTTATGGAGGTATAAGCAAGCGAAGTGCCAATAACAAGATGGCTTGTAAGCTACTGATTAAATTTGATTAATAGTTCCTTTCTAAAATCACCTTCAGATAAACAGCACTGTTCAGGTGCATTTGCGTTTTTCGCGCACCATCAGGCGGCGACGCGACCAAATCCATTGATCGAGGTGATGGCGCGCGCCTGATTCAGGTCATCGGTATACGCGGCTGCATAGAGACACGCGGCGAGTTGGTTGCGTAGCGGCAAAGGGATGCCTTGATTACCTTCGAACACGCGCCGAACCCATGCCGCTGTGGCGCTTGCCTCAAGCGAAGGTAAATCTGAAGTGCGACTGCTGACCGCTTGCGCGGTGCAAATCGATTCGCATTTTCCATCGTGATAAAAATCTATCGCGGGGCGAAGGTGAGGGTCAACAAAAGCCTCACCCTCGCAGCCTTTTAAGAGCAAGGCCGAGCCCCCCAGTGCAGACAGTAACGCGGCCATGCCGACCAATTCTTCATCATGCAGTGCAGGGGTGACGCGCACAGAGGCCGCGCCTATCACATCGGCCGTGACAGCGAGGCGCGTGGCGATGGACTCCACGCCCAAACGCGCGCGTAATGCCAGCAGTGAAGCCAAACCTGAACTCAATAAGGCTACGGGCACAAACGCAATGCCTTCGCTGCCCAAACGCGCATTCACCTGCGCTACATTCGCGCACGGCATGATGCCGAGCTCGCGTAGCACGTATGCCGCCGCAGTGCCGCCACCGCCGTCGAGCACGCCATGGATTAATACCGGAATGCCAAAACTTTTAAGCAGCAAGGCGAGCAAGGGTGTTAAATGCGCGCGCTGGCGCACCCCGTGATAGCTTGGCAATACCACCGTACGATAGGGCGTGGCAGGGGTAACGAATCGAGGTAAACGCTCGGCCAATGCGGCATGCATGCCTAGCCAGGCATCAAGCCCGGGATCATGCTGATTAAATGCGATCAGTAGCGCGGCGGTCTCCAGCTCTGGCACGCCGCCATCGAGCAAGGCCGCGGCCAGATTGCGCGCATCAATAAAATCCAGCCCCTCGCCTGCTTCAATCTGGCGGATTAAGTTCGCATAACTCATGCAAGTACTCGATTCGTGTTTAACATACGTTTCAACTCCGGGACGCACGAGCCACACTCGGTGCCGCAATGCAGCGTGGCTTGCAGGGTGGGCAAATCGGCGCCGTCGGCAATCGCGGCAAAAATGTCGGCTTCTGCCACGTTGAGACAATTACAGATAATGCGTCCGCGCCCGACGCCGCCCGCAGGCGGACGGGCCACCGGCGCGAGTATCCATGCGCGCAATGGCGCGGCGTCGCTCCCGTCCGCAATCAATTCTTTTAACCACTCGAACGCGGCGGTCTCACCCGTAAGCCGGGCGGCGGTAATGCGGCCTTGATCGACGCGCACGCGCTTGGAGATACCGCTGCGGCTGTCTTCATACTGCATCACCGCGAGCGGATCATTCAGCCCCAGCACCTGATCCAGTTGGGCGAGCAATGCCGCGGGTAACGCGGTGGGGTGAGCCAGGCGTAAGGTCAACACATCCCGCTCGCGCCCGGCGAGCGCGGCCGCGCCATATTCACATTCGCGTAATAACGGTTGCGCCGCTTGCAGCATTGCCGCGTCATCGCCCGCGCACAGCACCGCCATGCGCCACGGCAAGTCTGCTTTGGCAACTTGTATCGCGGCGTGCTTAAACTCCGGCTGTTTGGAAACGGGATCAAAGACGGGCAGCGTCAGCACGTTCACGCCGAGGCCGCTCATGAAGCGCGCGCCCCAATGCATCGGCAAAAAACATTGGCCGGGGCGCAAGGTGGCGCTGGCTTCGACCTGCAACACCAGCGCGCCGCGCCGACTTTTTACGCGCACCAGATCGCCATCGCCCAGCCGCCGCAATTCCATATCGCGCCGACTCATAGACAACAGCGGTGTATCGACGTGTGCGAACAGCCGCGCCACCTTGCCGGTGCGGCTCATGCCGTGCCACTGGTCGCGCAGTCGGCCCGTGGTCAGATGTAGCGGATAGCGCGCGTCTATCGGTTCGGCGACAGGGCGATACGGCGCATTGTGAAAATGCGCGCGACCGCTGGGGGTGGGAAAGAGGCCGTCTTCATACAAGCGCGCTTTGCCAGTGGCAGCACCTTCTGGCAGCGGCCATTGCTGCGGTGCAGCATTTAGCATCGCGTAACTAAGCCCGGTGATATCCAGATCACGGCCGCGTGTGGTTTCGCGATGCTCGTTGAATACGTCCTCGGGGCAAGTGTACGGAAACAGGCTTTTGCCATCACGCCCAAGCTTCTCCCCTAGCCGCCACGCAAATTCCACCACTATCTGACAATCCGGGCGTGCTTCACCCGGCGGCGTGATCGCAGCGTTGACATGCGAAATCCGCCGCTCAGAGTTGGTCAGCGTGCCTTCGCATTCGCCCCAGGTTGCTGCGGGCAATAGCAGGTCGGCATACGGTGCGGTTTCGGTATCGGCAAACGCTTCTTGCAGCACCACAAATTCGGCAACCCTCAGCGCTTCGTGCACCAAAGCCTGGTTAGGCATCGACTGCGCGGGGTTAGTGCACGCAATCCACAGCGCTTTAATTTCGCCGCTGCGCACCGCTTCAAACATTTCGACAGCAGTTTTGCCGGGCGTCTCCGGCACTGCATCCACGCCCCACAGACGCGCAACTTCGGCACGGTGCTCAGAATTATCCAACTCGCGATGCGCCGACAGCAGCGTCGCCATGCCACCCACCTCGCGTCCGCCCATGGCATTGGGCTGGCCGGTTAACGACAACGGCGCAGCACCGGGTTTGCCGATTTGCCCCGTGGCCAGATGCAGATTAATCAGCGCGGCGTTTTTATCCGTGCCGCAACTCGACTGGTTAAGCCCTTGGCAATACAACGACAGCGTTGGCCCCGCCGCAAACCAGCGCGCGGCCTGCACGATATCGCTTGCGGCCACGCCGCACACCGATGCCATTTTTTCTGGCGTGTAATCGCGCACGGTTTCGCGCAGCTTGTCCCAGCCTGCGGTGTGCGTGGCGATAAAATCGCGGTCGATCAGCTCTTCCCACAACATCACATTCAGCATTGCGTGATACAGCGCGACATCGGTCCCGGGCAATATCGACAAATGCAGATCCGCTGAATCCGCCGTATCGGTGCGGCGCGGGTCAACCACGATCAGCTTCTGGTCGGGATTTGCCAGCCGTGCAGCTTCGATGCGACGAAATAAAATCGGATGCGCAAATGCAGTGTTTGAACCACTAATAAAAATTGTGCCCGCATGGTCGATGTCGTCGTAACAGCCTGGCGGCGCATCCGCACCCAGCGTGGCCTTGTAGCCTGCCACCGCCGACGACATGCACAACCGCGAATTGGTATCAACGTTGTTGGTGCCGATCAAGCCCTTGGCGAGCTTGTTGAAGACGTAATAGTCCTCGGTTAGCAACTGGCCGGAAATATAGAAACCCACCGCATTGGGCCCATGCTGCTGGATGATGGCCGCAAAACGTTCAGCAGCCACTTCAAGCGCGGTGTCCCACGTTACGCGCGCGCGCGGCAAATGCTTGTGATCGCGCAATTCCGGAAATAACGCGCGCCCGCCCACTTGCGCCGCCAAAGCCAACGTGGCGCCCTTCGTGCACAGCCGTCCGCGATTAGCGGGATGCGCCGGATCGCCGCGTACACCGGTAATCTGCCCCGCCTCGGTTTCAATCAACACCCCGCAGCCGGTGCCGCAATAACAGCAGACTGATGACACTACCGCCATGACTTCTCCTTTAGGCAAAAGCCATAGCATGACCTATGCCATTGAAGCCTTGTCTAAAAATTCAAAGACTTATGAATATGCCTCAATCCACCCCAGCCTATTACGCGCAACAATGAGGCGGATTTAAACCGGGTGCTGTTTGCTGGTGCACGCATTTATCAACCGTAGGGGGTTAACAAAAAAGACCAGTGATGAACTGATTTCGTCTTCCAGGATTAATTCAGCTTAGTTCTGCGCAGGATTAACGCTGTTATTCAAAATTGTCAGGAGGCGTAGTAGGCAGGCTCGGCTTTTGTAACCTGCCCACCTTGTTGCGAAGCATTTCGGTAAACCGATCTGATCGAGATATAGAAGCAGGAGCACACACTCAGCAGTTATCCCACCGGCTATAAACTGCGTACCACATGTGGGCTGCGATGACGCAATTCATTCATCACGAGCGTGGTTTGGCGCGGGTTCACGGGATGGCTTACCACCGCCCAACGCCCACGTTTGATTGCTTTACGTACCGACGCCATCACCCGGTAATGATCAGGGCGCAGCGTAAGCAGGCCCCCCACCATCATGCCGAAAATACTGCCGAAGAAAATCATCACGCCCAGGCTGAGCAGGGGGCTGCTTAAAATGGCAGGGTGTTGCGCCCATCGAAAGCCCAGATACAGTGCGCACCCCGCGACAGCACCCATCGAACCGGTGATGATGTGAGCGCGAATCAAGGTGCGCCAGATCCCGGCTTGCTCGGGCTCAAGTTTGCGAGAGAGCGGGGCCTCGACCACGCCAGACGTATCACTTGGCCCCACCAATTGCACCTGCGAAGCATCCATGCAGGGAACTTGTTTTAAGCGTTGCACTGCTGTTTCTGCGGAGTCGAGATTATCAAAAACAGCTGCCACTTTCGTCAGAGAACGTTCGCCAAATAAAGAAGTTTTAAGACTCATTACATTCTGCCTTGCACGCTAGGTGCGACGGTTAACATGTGGTGACAATGCCTCCGTCCGGCCAACCATAAAATCGGCTGCGTCCTAAACAGCTGACAGCGAGTTCTGACAACAGCAGGCTGGGTATCAGTGGTGGTGATTCCAGCGCATTACCTGGGTGAGGGTGCCGTAACACTGGGCTGTACTGAGGCCCCCAATGCGGGCTGCTGCGCGTCCCCCCAATTGCCCCCCAGCGCTTGAATCAATGCGACGCTCGCCACCAGACGCTGACCGCTGTTTTGCAGGCGGCTGTTTTGCGCGTTGTAAAGCGCAGCCTGCGCTGAGAGCAGATTCATATACGGCACGGTGCCGGCCTTGTACTGATTGGTGATCAGACGCAGCGCCTGCTCGGCAGAGGCGACGAGCTGCTGTTGTTGTTGTGCTTGCTCGGCGTAGATAGACAAGGCAGCCAGCTGGTCTTCGACCTGTTGCATCGCGACCAGACTCGCCTGTCGATATTGCGCCACGGTTTTCTGGTATGTGGCTTCGCTCTGCGCCACTTGCGCACGACGTGCACCGCCATCGAATAAAGTCTGCGCAAGGGCGGGGCCAATCGACCAGAACAGATTGGGCGCGGATAACAGATTGGCAAAACTCGAGCCGCGATAACCTGCGGCGGCAGACAAGGTGAGGTCAGGAAAATACGCCGATTCAGCCACGCCGATCTGTGCGTTGGCGGCGGCGACACGTCGCTCAGCCGCCTCCAGATCGGGACGGCGTAATAGCAACTGCGACGGCACGCCAACGGGAATAGCTTGCGGCTCGGGTAAGCCATCATGACTCTTCGATCCGTCGGTCTTCGCCAGCGCGGGCAGGCTGAAGTTGGCGGGCGCCTCCCCGATTAATACGGCAATCGCGTGTTCGAGTTGCGCACGTTGCACGCTAAACCCGGACAACTGCACGCGCGCACTCGCCAGCTGCGTCTGGGCCTGGGCCACGTCGGCCTGGCTCACTACGCCAGCGTTGTAGCGGTTCTGTACGAGTTGCAGCGATTTTTCGTAAGCCGTGACCGTGTCCACGGCCAGCGCGGCCTGGCTGTCGAGCTGGCGTATCGTGAAATAGTTTTGCGCAAGCGTGGTTTGCAGACTTAATTGCGCGGCCGTGAGATCGGCTTCACTCGCGGCGGCAGACGCGGTGCTCGACTCTACTTGGCGACGTACCCGCCCCCACAAATCGGGCGCCCAGCTTGCGGAAAGGCCGACGCTAACCGTATTGCGCGTGCCTCCACTATTCGACTGCGTGTTCGAGCCCGTATTGCCATTGCTACCCGAATCGGCGCGGCTCGCCGAAACATTGGCTCCCAGTGCAGGAAACTCGGCGGCACGCGCAGATTGCGTCAGCGCGAGCGCCTGCTGGTATGTGTAATACGACGCACGCAAACTCTGATTAGCAAGCGCGACGCGCGGCTCCAGCTCGTTCAATGTCGCGTCGTTGAATATCGACCACCACACGGTATGCGCAGTCTCGCGCAGCGGGGCGGTCGCAACCCAGCCTTTATCTTCCTTGAAGACCGCGGGCGTCGGCAAGGTCGGTCGTTGATAGCTAGGCCCCATTGTGCATGCGCTGAGTAGCGCGACTAGAGCGAGCGATAAGGGAAGTCGGGGTGCGATCAGCATGATGTCATACCTGTAAAGCAGAACCGCGCTGACGGCGCGCCCAGCGTTGGCGGCCCCAGTGACGGAGTTTGTCGAGTTCGAGATAAATCACCGGCGTGGTGTACAGCGTGATGAGCTGGCTCACAATCAGGCCACCTGCAATCGCGATGCCTAAGGGCTGCCGCAATTCGGCACCGTTGCCGGTGATGAGGGCCAATGGCAACGCAGTGAACAACGCCGCCAGCGTGGTCATTAAAATCGGGCGCAGGCGCAGCAGGCAGGCCTGATGAATCGCGGTGCGTGGATCGATGCCCTGTTCGCGTTCGGCCTGCAACGCAAAATCGACCATCAGAATGGCGTTCTTTTTGACAATGCCGATCAGCAGGAACACGCCGACCAACGCGATGATCGAAAACTCGATCTTGAAAAGTTCCAGCGCGAGCACCGCTCCAATACCGGCCGACGGCAGCGTGGACAAAATCGTCAGGGGATGAATCGTGCTCTCGTAGAGCATGCCGAGCACAATGTAAATCACCAGAATCGCGGTCATGATAAACAGCGGCTGGTTATTAAGCGTGTCCTGAAATAATTTGGCCGTGCCCTGAAACCCGCCTTGAATCGTGCTCGGCATACCGATGCGCGCTGTGGCGTTGTCGATCAGTCCTTGCGCTTGGCCGAGAGATAGGGTCTTGTCCAGATTGAATGAAATCGTCGAGGCTGCAAACAGCCCCTGATGGTTGACCGACAGCGGCGTGCTCCCCATTTCTATGCCCGCTAGCGCAGCCAGCGGCACACGCTCGCCGCTGGCCGTGATGATGTAAATATCCTTTAGCGCTTCGGGCCCCTGGAGGTATTGCGGGGCGGCTTCCATCACCACCCGATACTGGTTTAAGGGCGCGTAAATCGTCGAAACCAGACGCTGGCCGAAGGCGTTGTTAAGCGCCTGATCGATCGCGCCCACCGGCACGTTGTAGCGCGCGGCGGCGACGCGATCTATCACCAGGTTGACCTGCAAGCCCTTGCTCTGCTGGTCGGTGTTGACATCGGACAAGCCCGGGATGCCGCGTATCGCTTCGAGCACGCGCGGCTCCCATGCGCGCAATGCGGCGAGGTCACCCGATTGCAGCGTGTACTGATACAGCGCCGCCGCCGGTCTACCGCCTGCGCGAATGTCCTGGACCGGCGAGAAAAACACCTGCACGCCGGGCACCGAACCGAGCTTGCGGCGCAAGCGCGGGATGATGGTCATCACATCATCACGCTGGTCGTTGGGCTTCAGGCTCACAAAAATGAAGCCGCCGTTTTTGCTGCCGCCACCGGTGAACGCGACGACGTTTTCGACGCCGGGATCGTGGCGCACCACGTTGACGATGCGCGTGACCTTCTGCGCCATCGCCTGGAACGAGATCGCCTGATCGGCCTGGATGCCGCCTGTCATCAGACCCGTGTCCTGGGTTGGAAACAGTCCTTTCGGCACGCTCCTATACAGATACACGTTGAGTGCAATCGTCGAAAAAAACACCAGCAGCATGATGCCGTAATGGCGCAAGGCCCAACCCAGGCTACGGTCGTAAGCACGTAGCAAGCGTTGATATTGGCGTTCGGCAAACGCGGATACACGGCCCGGTTGATGGGTCGCACTCCGCGGCTTGAGCCAGCGCGACGCGAGCATCGGCGTGAGGGTCAGCGAGACGACGAGCGAAATAAAAATCGACACTGAGAGGGTCGCGGCAAACTCGCGAAACAGCCGCCCGATAATGCCCCCCATTAGCAGTACCGGCAGAAATACCGCGACCAGCGAGAGGCTCATCGATAACACGGTGAAGCCCATTTCGCGTGCACCGCGCAACGCAGCCGGCATCGGCGCGACGCCGTCCTCGACATGACGCATGATGTTTTCGAGCACGACCACCGCGTCATCCACCACAAATCCGGTCGCGACGATCAGCGCCATCAGCGAGAGATTGTCGAGGCTGTAGCCGAACAGATACATCACCGCGAACGTACCGACTAGCGAGATCGGCACCGCGATAGCCGGAATCAGGGTCGCGCGCCAGTCGCGCAAGAAGACAAAAACCACGAGCGCCACTAGTGCGACCGACAGCAACAAAGTCATTTCGGAATCGTGCAGCGACGCGCGTATCGTGACTGTGCGATCCGACATGACCGTCACCTTGATCGCCCGAGGGATCGACGCTTCGAGCACAGGCAATGCGGCTTTGATTGCATCGACTGCTTCAATGATATTGGCCCCTGGCTGGCGCGAAATAATTAATTGAACCGAGGGTTCGCCGTTGGCGAGGCCCATGTTGTAGGCATTCTGCAGACCCTGACTCACGGTGGCGACCTGCTCCAGTCGCACCGGTACGCCACCACGATTGGCGATCACCAGCTGCTTGTATTCATCGGGCGTGGTGAGCTGGTCGTTCGCGAGAATTTGCCAGCGATGCTGATTGTTTTGTAACGCGCCCTTGGGGGCGTTGACGTTGCCGGTCGCAATCGCCTGGCGCACCTGCTCAAGCGAAAGACCCATGCTGTTCAACTGCGCCAAGTCCAGACTGATGCGAACAGCGGGTAAGGCTGCGCCGCCGACGTTGACGTCGCCAATGCCTGGCAACTGCGAAATTTTTTGCGCAAGAATGGTCGAGGCCGCGTCGTACATCTGCGCGCGCGACAGACTCTTAGAGGTTAACGACAGGATCATGATCGGCGCATCGGCCGGGTTGACCTTGCGGTACCTCGGGTTGCCGGCCATGCCCGTGGGTAACGTCGCGCGCGCGGCGTTAAGCGCGGCCTGCACCTCGCGCGACGCGCCGTTGATGTTTTTAGCCAGGTCAAACTGGAGCGTGATGCGGGTGGAGCCCAGCGAGCTCGACGAACTCATTTCGGTAATGCCCGCGATCCGTCCCAGCGCGCGTTCGAGCGGCGTTGCTACGGTCGCGGCCATAACGTCGGGACTTGCACCAGGCAAGCTCGCCGATACGCTAATGGTCGGGAAATCGATCTGCGGCAGCGGCGCAACCGGCAGCAGATTGAACCCGATCGCGCCTGCGAGCACGATGGCGACGGCGAGCAAAGTGGTGCCAATCGGACGGCGTATAAAGAGGGCAGAGAAATTCATAGCGTGGCGTTCGCCGGATGATTCTCACGATGGAAACGCGCCTGCCAGCGCTGCTGTAAGCCATCGAACGCAAGATAAATCACCGGTGTCGTGAACAAGGTCAGCAGTTGCGATAGCAAGAGCCCGCCCACCAGCGTGATACCCAGCGGCTGACGCAGCTCCGCGCCCATGCCGCCGCCGACGATCAGCGGCACCGCGCCGAACAACGCAGCAAACGTGGTCATCAGGATTGGGCGCAGGCGCAGTTGGGCGGCCTGCACGATGGCGTCACGCGGACTCAAGCCCTGGTTACGCTCGGCGTCGAGCGCAAAGTCCACCATCATGATCGCGTTTTTTTGCACGATGCCGATGAGCAGAATGATGCCGATAATGGCGATCACAGTAAGACTGTTGCCGGAAATCATCAGCGCGAGCAGCGCGCCGATGCCCGCCGACGGCAAGGTCGAGAGTATCGTCACGGGGTGGATGAAGCTCTCGTACAGCACGCCAAGTACGATGTACATCGTCGCCACCGCTGCCAGCAGCAGCCATAACTGATTCGATAATGCCGCCTCGAACGCCGCCGCCGCGCCCTGCATTTGAAGCGGCACCGAGGGCGGCAGTTTGATGTCTACCTGCGCCTGGTGGATCGCATCGACCGCTTCGCCTATCGATACGCCTGACGCCAGATCGAACGAAATCATCGCGGCGGGAAACTGCCCCAGATGATCGATTTCGAGCGCGCCGCGCCGCTCGCTGATATGTGCAAACGCAGACAAGGGCACGCTCGCGCCGCTTGCCGACGGCAGGTACAAACTATTGAAACCCTCAAGCCCCTGGCGGTCCTGCGGTTCGACCTGCAACACCACACGATACTGGGCCGACTGCGTGAAGATAGTCGAAACCAGCCGCTGCCCGTAGGCGCTGTAGAGTGCGCTATCGATGGCCGCGACGCTAATGCCAAGCCGCGATGCGGCGTCACGGTCGATATCGACGTAGGCCACCAGCCCGTCGTCCTGGAGGTTTGAAGACACACGGGTGAGCTGCGGCAGCGTCGATAGCTTATCGACCAGCGCCCGGCTCCACGTGGATAAGTCAGCGGCGTTGGTGGCACTGAGGCTGAACTGGTAAGGGCTGCGTGAGAGCAGATCGTCGATCGTCAGGTCTTGCACCGCTTGCAAATAAAGATCGATGCCGTTCACCTCGGTGGCGCGCTGCTGCAGCCGGGCGACGATGGGCCCGACGCGTTCGCTGCGTTGCGCCAGCGGTTTGAGGCTGATCAGCATGCGTCCGCCGTTAAGCGTCGCGTTGCTGCCATCCACTCCGATGAACGATGAAATACTCGCCACGTCGGGGTCTTTCAGCAAGGCCTGCGCGAGCGCCTGTTGCTTGCCTGCCATCGCCCCAAACGACGTGTTTTGCGGCGCGACGCTGATCGCCTGAATCAGGCCGGTATCTTCGGACGGAAAAAAGCCCTTGGGAATCCAGATATACAGCAGCACAGTCAGCACCAGTGTGCCCGCCGCAAGCAGCAAGGTCAGCCCGGAATTTCGCAACACCCATTGCAAACCGCGCCCGTAGTTCGCGATCATACGGTCGAACCATTGCTGGCTTTTGCGCATCAGGCGGCTCTGTTTTTCTTCGGGCACATGACGCAGCAAACGTGCGCTCAGCATCGGTGTGAAGCTTAGAGATACGGCCGCAGAAATCAGGATCGCGACGGCGAGCGTAATCGCGAATTCGCGAAACAGCCGCCCCACGACATCGCCCATGAACAGCAGCGGAATCAGCACCGCAATCAACGAGAACGTCAACGAGATGATCGTGAAACCAATCTGGCGCGCGCCTTTTAACGCAGCTTGCAAGGGTGGCTCGCCGGCCTCAATGTAGCGTGCGATGTTCTCGATCATCACGATGGCGTCGTCCACCACAAAGCCGGTCGCAATCGTCAGCGCCATCAGCGTGAGGTTGTTGATCGAGAAGCCCGCCAGATACATCACGCCAAAAGTGCCGATCAACGACAAAGGCACGGCAAGCGCGGGGATGAAAGTCGCCCGCGCGTTGCGCAGGAATAAAAATATCACCAGCACCACCAGCACGACCGACAGCAACAATTCAAAACGCACATCGGCAATCGCCGCGCGAATGGTAACTGTGCGATCCGACAGCACCGTCAAATCAGCCGATCCGGGCAGACTCGCCTGAAGGTCTGGCAACAGTTTCTGGATACTGTCTACCACCGCGATCACGTTCGCGCCCGGCTGGCGTTGCACGTTAATGACGATGCCAGGCTTGCCATTAACCCAAGCTGCAAGCTGCGAATTTTCTGCGCTTAGTGCTACGGTCGCGACATCGCCCAGACGTACCGGCGCGCCGTTCTTGTACGAAATAATCAGCGCGCGGTAGTCCTCAGGCGACTGCAACTGGTCGTCCGCGTTGATCGTCAACGAGCGCTGCGCGCCGTCGAAACTGCCTTTGGGCGAATTGACGTTGGCGGCGGTGATCGCGCTTTGCACAGCCGACAGACTCAGCCCCGACGCTGCCAACTGGCGCGCGTTGACCTGCACCGTGACCGCAGGCTTCTGGCCGCCCGACAGGCTCACCAGACCAACACCCGAGACCTGGGACAGTTTTTGCGCGAGGCGCGTATCGGCGATGTCCTGCAATTGCGTCAAGGGCAAGGTTGCCGAGGTCACCCCGAGTGTCATCTCCGGCGCGTCGGCGGGATTGACCTTGGCGTAGATCGGCGGCGAGGGTAGATCGTTGGGTAGAAAATTCGACCCCGCATTGATCGCAGCCTGCACTTCCTGCTCGGCCACATCAAGCGGCAATTTCAGGTCGAAACGCAACGTGATAGTCGAGGCGCCTCCAGAACTGCTGGACCACATCTGCGCGAGTCCGGGCATTTGCCCAAACTGGCGTTCGAGCGGAGCGGTAATCGACGAGGTCATCACGTCTGGGCTCGCACCGGGGTACAAGGTCGTGACCTGAATCGTCGGGTAATCGACCTGGGGCAACGCCGATTGCGGCAGCAATTTATAGCCGACAAAACCGGCCAGCAGTATTGCGAGCATCAACAGCGTTGTCGCGATGGGGCGCAGGATAAAGATGCGTGACGGGCTGGGCTGATCCAGCGCGTCGCGATCTTCAGGGGCAAGATTCATGCGCCCTGCCCCTGCGGGCGATGGCCTCCCTTACGACGCGGATGGCCTTGCGCTGGACCCGCTTCCCCCGGCTTTAATGGGGTAACAATCTTCACGGTCGCGCCATCGCGCAGCTTGTCGAGGCCATCGGTGACGACGTGTTCGCCCAATGCCAGTCCGCTGGTGACCACAACAAAATTGGCGTCACTGACGCTGGTTTTAACCGTACGCAGCGCGACCTTGCTGGCGTTATCGACGACATACACATAGCTGCCAGGCGCACCGACCGCGACTGCGGTGAGCGGCACCACCAGCGCCTGTTGCAGCGTGTTGACGAGCAGCCGAACGTTGACGAACTGATTGGGGAACAGGCTGAAATCCCGATTGGCAAATTCGGCCTTTAAGTTCACCGTCCCGGTGGCGGTATTGATCTGGTTGTCGACCGCGATTAACTTGCCGTCGGCAAGCTTCGCGCTGCGGCGCTGATCCCACGCCTCTACCGGCAGAACCGCCCCTGCGTGCAAACGGGCGAGCACATCAGGCAAACGCGTCTGCGCGACGGTGAACGTGATGGCAACAGGTTGTACCTGCGCCAGCGTGACAATGGGCGTCGAGTTTGAGGTGGTGCCCGTCGCGGCACTATTGCCCCCGCCAATCGCCCCGCTCGTGCCGACCATATTGCCCGCATCGACCGTGCGAAGCCCGGCTATGCCCGAAATCGGCGCGGTGATCCGTGTCCAGCTCAGTTGCAGTTTTGCGTTGTCGAGCGCGGCGCGATCAGCGGCGACCGTGCCTTTGTACTGCGCGACCAGCGCACGCTGGTTATCGACCTGTTGCGAAGCAATCGAATCTTGCGCCAGCAGCGTGGTGTAGCGTGCGAGATCGGCTTGGGCGCCTGCCAGCTGCGCCTGGTCGCGTGCGAGTTGCGCTTGTGCCTGTTGCACTGCAATTCGGTACGGACCCGAGTCGATCACCGCAAGTAACGCGCCCGCCTTGACCGGTTGGCCCTCACGATAATTCACACTTTGCAACAGCCCTGCCACGCGGGGCATGACATTAACGTACTGCCTCGGAATCACCGTACCCAGCGCGTCGAGCCATGTCGGCATTGCTTGCTGCGTAACGCTCGCGACCGTTACCGGTGCAGGGCCTTTGGCATCGCCGCGACCGCCGCCAGGCTTGGCATAAGCGGGATCCAGAAAATACGCCGCGGCAATCAGCGCGACTGCGCCGACTCCCCCCATTAAAGTGAGTCCGAACCGGCTGCCCCATAAGCCTCGCTTGGGCACGGCTCGGCCTAACGGATCGGAACTGTCGGAAGAGGGGGCTGCAAGTTTCATGGCTAGGCTTTACTAAAGTTATTCAGTACAAAGAGCGGCATCAAGCTGACGAACGCTGACAACCGGCACAAAATCATAGCTTAAGTTAACGCCACAAACGCGGCTGTCGTGGACTTGATCTTCCTTTTGATAGTGGTGATAAATTCGCTAGCCGTTTTGTATCAGCTGATACCCCTTGGTGGCGTTCCAGCAAGCAGACAGTCGCATGGGCAAAAGATTACGTGGACGTTTTACCGCCCACGTCTCTCAGCTACTTCACTGACATTCAGGATTGATGATGATGCTGACCTGGGCCCCAGTGTCCCCCTTTTTGCATCGCCTCAGCATCAAAAATCTTTTGCTGTTCAGGGGTCAGTTGCGCATAAAAAGCTTTGGTCGCCTCGACGCGCTGCATCATTTGGGTGTGACGCATATCAGACATCGCCATCATTTTGTCTATGCGTTGCGGCGTGCTCATTTTTGCAAACTCGTTGCGCATGGCGTCCTTGTCTACGCCCATCTTACCCATGCCCATACCCATACCTTGCATGCCGGGTTGGCTGGCGTTGGCAAACGCATCCCATGCTGCCGCCTGGCTAGAAGTGAGATGGAGCTTTTGCTTTAACTCAGACATGTGTTTGGCTCGCTGCTCGGTACGCTCGACTTGGGTTTTTTGCCCGTGTTTTTCGCATCCGTGTTCAGCAGAGTCGCCGCTTACCGCATAAGCCGATGCAGCCAGAATGCCGCTGCCTGCCAGCAGGCTCACCATTAATGCGCGTTTAGTAATAGAACTTTGAATCATTTCAATCTCCTTCAGAGAAGTGGTTTACAAGCCAATCCAAAGCAGGTGGCGTGAAACGTATTCTGAGGAGGGCATGTGTCTCGCGGATGTCTGACAGCCGTTCGAATGTAACAAGATGTAACTGGCGTGGTTCCCCCCAAGCTTATTCCGGCGTGACATCTCCGACCACTGCTTCAGCCATTTTGAAATCAATGGGGTGAATCACTTTTGTAAACGGGTAAGCCTCGTTTTCGACGTGCCAATTGGCCCAGAGGCGCTGTTGCGCATCGGGTTCCAGCGCCAGCCAATTGCGCGCGCCAATGTAGTAATGCCGTGTGCCGGGAAACTCGGTCATGATTGAAGTGATGTCGCGGTCATCGCTCATTTCCTTGCCGACCACGTTTTCCAGAAAAAACAGCACCATGCCGGGAGGAGGCGGATGCACAATCCCCGAAGACGTCAGTTGCGTAAGCGTGCGGCTGGACTCGTCGCCACCAGTGCGCGTGCTCTGAATCACGCCGACTGCGCCCACATGCACATCGCCCGATAGCAGCGTGACGCGGCATTTTTTGCTTTCCGAAAAATCCAGCAAACGGTGAATCAAGCGCAAGCGTTCCTGCTTGTGAGGATTGCTGTTCCAGTGGTCGCGCAGGTCGTCTTCGAGTTCTTGCTGGCCAGGAAAAATCGATAGGGCTTTTTCCAGCATCGTGAAATCGGGATGCACCACCGGGATCGAACTCATTACCAGTAAATGAGCGCACTCATTAGTAACCGCGTCCATCCAGTCGTACACCGCTTTCCAGCTAGCTTGCGAAATCACCTGGCTATCGGTGCGCTCGCTCCGCATATCCAGCGCAATAATCGTGAGGGTGCCCAGGCACATGCCCAGGTTGAATTGCGTTTGCCCCTTAATTGCGGAGGGATGAATTTCGGCTGGCCCGAGTTGCAATTGATACAGCGCAAAGCAGGCTTTCGCACTCGCATACAAACCTTGATACACCGGCGACGCCTGCAAGCGCGGATCGTATGAGCCCCAGCCATCAAAAATATCGTGGTCATCCCACATCATTAGGCTGGGAACGCACGCCAGCATAGCGGCCATATCAGGTTGCGCCCAGCGCTTGATGTACAACTGGTGATAAAAACGCTCGACCGCCTTCGCCATGGGCGCGGTGTAGGCATGATTTACTTTTTCTTCCAGCGACAGCGCCAACCAATCGTGCAGCGCCGGAATCACGTCAAACATCGAATCCGCATAAACCTGATCGCCGCCCATCATCAACACTTGATAGCCTGTCTCGGCGTGTTTTTTTCGCAGGCTGATCCATTGTGCATAGGGATTTTTGGTGTTGTTCATCAGCTTCAACGATGAAAATCCATTGCACGATACATACGCCATGATCGGCATCTCGGCTTTTACCGGAATCGAGAAGGGGTACTCTTGCCCGTCCAGGGTATAGCGCGCTTGCTGCGCTGATTTTGTAAGCGGAATCGCCAGGTCAAATCGCCATAACTGCACGATGGGCGCCGTGTTCGGATAGTTCCCTAACGATACGGCTGCGGTGCCCGGGGTGGCCGTAGTATCGATCTGCCATTTGAGCGCAGGCGCCGCATCTTCAGGGTCTGTTGCCACCAGCACCGAGACGCACCAGTTGTTTTTAACCACGCCCCTGAAAGATAAAATCGGACCGAGTTTGATTGCCATCGCTGAAGACTCCTAATTGGGACCAGACTGAGTTTAAGGTACGTTAAAAGCCGCCAATGTAAGCGTAGCCGTCGTTTTGCAGTTTGATCAGGCGCGTGTAGCCGTCGTGCACGATAGTCACATCGGGCAGGATATCTTCGGCTTTCCAGCCTTTGGCTTTCATCACGCTGTTGCAGATTTCTACCTGCACGCCGAGGTTTAGCAAGTCTTGCGTGATCTTGGCGTTGTAATTCACTGCGAACGGATCGTCGACTGCTTTTTGATAAGGCCCATCCAGCAGCATGTATTGCGCCGCTTCGCCGTGCAACACCAGATGGATGTCCAGCTGCGCGGGTTTGACGCCCTGCTTGCCAAACGCCTCAATCAGCCCGCGTGTATAGAACAGGCCCTTGCTAATCCCCGCCGCGGTCTCTGCGGTATGGATGTCGTACACCGCTTTGTAGCGCGCATTCGCTTCTACTTTGACTATAGGTCGCGACTCAGGCGAGGCCGCATGCGTCAAACACGCAGGTACCCACCCCCATACACATAGTGCGACACCGAAGATTACGCTCAGCTTCATGATCGTCCCCATTTTTGGTGACCATATTCTAACTAGCCGTGACTATGCGTGGGTATTTGCTTACACGAGCTCATCCATTGCGTGTTGATATGAATACAAGAATTTTTTGACTAGTGCACAGCTTGCGTTACCCATTTTTGCCGCCCACCAGATGGGTGACTTTGGGCAATTCATTACCGAGATGAAAGCCCCGGGTTTTAGCGATGACTTCGCGATCGGCAACGGTCACTCGCTCGTGCTGGCGCAAATGCTCAATCCAGGACTCGACCATAAAGCATTCCACCTTGCGGTTTGGGTGCGCAATATCGTCGAATAGCTCCCACATAAACGCGCCATCGCGCCGTCTGAGTCTGCGCATTTGCTCCATCGCCAGGCTGAATTCCTCGGCGCGGGTTGGGTCGATTTGATATTCGACCGTCACCATCACCGGGCCTCTATCGACTTCAAACTCATCTTCGGTCATGGGAGCGGGCCACGACAGCGACGGCGAAAGATCACTGGCCTGAGGTTGTCCAACCGGAAACTTCCACGATGCCGCCATCCCTAATAGCGCACCTACAGCAGCCAGCCTAAGTGTGTCGGGGATATCAATCCATGAAGCTGCTTGTCCCCAAATCACGCTGCCCGCAGCCATGCTGCCCATGAATACCACCCAAAAAAGTGCCAACCCACGAGCACGCACCCACGCCGGTAGCGCGGCCTGCGCGGCAGTCATTAACGGTGCCACAGCCGTAATCCACGCGGCCCCCAGCACCAGCATGGATCCGCCGGCGACATACACATTGCCGCTATGCGCGATGGCCAGCGTGGCGAGCGCATAAATGACCGTCGCCCCGGCGACGATTTTGTCGCGCGCCAAACGCGCGTGAAGATGCGGCAACGCCAGCGCGCCCCCAATTGCCCCCACGCCCAGGCACGCCATAAACAGGCCATAGGTGCCGGGACCGCCGCCCAGTTCATGCCGGACGATTAGCGGCAGCAATGCCCATGGCGCGCTGGCAAATATAAAAAAGGCGGCACCGCGCACCAGTACGGCCCTGAGCTCGGGCGAGTGTCGCGCATAGCGCAATCCTGCACGCACGGCGCCCGCGAGACGTTCGGCGGGGAGCTCGCTTTCTTTGGGTCTGCGTTTCCAATGATGCAACGCAGCGATCACTGCCAAAAAAGAAAGCGCATTCAGCATGAACAGCATGCCGGTGCCCGCTGCGGCGACGACCAATCCGGCGATGGCCGGGCCGATCGCACGCGCGACGTTCATCCCCATGGTATTCAAGCCGATGGCCGCCGATAGTTCGCTGCGTTCTACCAGCTCGGGGGTTATTGCACCCCACGCCGGCATCATCATTGCGGTACCGATACCGAGCGCAAACGTCAGCATCAATAAAATCGGGGCGGTGGTGAGCCCCGCCAACGTCAGCACACCGAGTGTGGTCGCGGCCAGCATCATCCACACTTGCGACGCAATCAGATAACGCCGCCGGTCGACAATGTCAGCCAACGCGCCCGATGGCAGCACCAGCAAAAATACAGGCGCAGTGGTAGCGGCCTGCACCAGCGCCACCATCAGCGGCGTGGGCGCAAGCGAGGTCATTAGCCAGCCCGCGCCGACGTCGTGCATCCACGAACCGATATTCGACGCCACCGACGCGATCCACAGCATCCTGAACACCTTGTGTTGCAGCGGCGCCCAAAGCGAAGCGCGTACGTTCTTAGTAAGGCTAGCGGTCATTAGCGGCGAGTTCATGCATTGTTTAAAGCCAGCTTCCAGGTGCGCAGCGGAATACAGGTTTGCAGGCGATAAACCGCACGTTCCGCCAGCTCATCAGGTATGGTATGGCCCACCGAAGAAGCCACATCAAGCGTGGCATCGCCGCCTAGCGCCGAGAGCCGCTCATACGCTGCACGCGCATGTTGTACCGGTATGATCGGATCCTCCGCGCCGTGCAACAAATGCAAGGTCGTAAGTTCGGGCGCTTTATCCGGCAACGCGGCATAGCGCCCGGCAAATGCGAGCACTCGGCCGACGCCGCCATCGTAGGCGTTGCTGAAAGCCAGCGCCATAATCGCGCCTTGCGAAAACCCTACCAAGGCAGTGTCTGACTGCAAGACCCCCAAACGATTTTGCGCCTGTCGCACCAACGCGTGTAGCTCTGGCAAGGCTTCTGTTACCCGCGACGCACCGTTGCTATCGGTCATGCCCTGAACTGAAAACCACTGCCGCCCCGAAGCCTGGCCGTCAAAGGGGTGCGTGCCTTCTGGTATCAACAATGCGGCTTCGGGGAACGCCGCGCCCAAAGTCTCTGCGAGCGGGAGTAGATTGGCAGCTTCTGCGCCTAAACCGTGTAGCAAAATAAACAGCTGTTTGATAGGGCTTAGGGGCAGCAGCTCGATCCCCTGGAAATCTGGTTCTGTCATGGCTCTATCTATACCGCATTACGCCTTTTTTTGCATAACGCGCGGTTCACTTGATGCTGTAGTCATAAGCCGCGAAATTTGGTTAAGCAGACTTGAACAAGTGCTTGAATTGCCGTGGTTGCGAGCGCCAGTATTGTTTAGGCGCATCGACCTGCGCCCCCAGCTGAGCCGCGGCATGCCATGGCCAGCGCGGGTCATAAAGCATGCCACGCGCCAGCGCTACCAGATCGGCCTGTCCTGTTGTGATTATTGCTTCGGCTTGTTCCGGTTCGGTAATCAGGCCCACGGCCATCGTAATTACTCCCGTCGCGCGCCGGATGGTCTCAGCGAACGTCACTTGATAGCCCGGTCCCACCGGAATCTGTTGCAACGGCGACAACCCTCCGCTCGACACATCGATGAACGCGCAGCCACGGCGTTGCAACTCCCGGGTGAACACCACGCTCTGTTCGATATCCCATCCGCCGCTAACCCAGTCTGTGGCGGAAATCCGCACGCCTAGGGGCTTATCCGCGGGCAGCGCGTTGCGGATTGCGTCGAATACTTCGAGCGGAAAACGCATGCGGTTTTCCAACGTGCCGCCATAGGCGTCGGTCCGCAAATTCGACAAGGGTGATAGAAACTGATGCAGCAAATATCCATGCGCCGCGTGCAACTCGATCACGTCAATCCCCAGGCGATGCGCCCGTTGCGACGCCTTCGCAAAATTTTCGCAGACCTGCTTTAAACCCGCTGCATCGAGTGCGAGCGGAGGCGTGTCCTCCTCGTCGTAGGGCATGTTTGACGGCGCAAGGGTTTGCCAGCCGCCGTTCGCAGGAGCAATGGATGCGCCGCCTTCCCATGGCACTTGCGTGGAGGCCTTGCGCCCGGCGTGCGCCAACTGGATCGCGATCGGCATCGACCCATACCGTCGCACCGTTTGCAACACACGCGCCAGCGCCGACTCGGTGTCGTCGGACCATAAGCCCAGGTCTGCCGGTGAGATGCGCCCTTCTGGCGACACCGCCGTGGCCTCAATGAACAACAGGCCTGCGCCTGACAACGCCAGATGGCCTAGATGCACCTGATGCCAGTCGGTGGCTTGACCCACCTCTGCCGAGTATTGGCACATCGGTGAGACGACGATGCGGTTGTGCAAGCTCACGTTACCCAGCGCAATGGGCGAAAACAATAGGCTCATGTGATGGCTCCCATCGATCAGTTTGAGTGGTTAGGGAGGGCATCTTGAGGATGCTGACCATTGCGCCATACATACGCATCCATCGCCAGCCCGCCGTGGCTGAACGAGGGCGAATAGCGTTGCGGGTGATCGTCGCCCGCCGCTCCCACCCCGACAAACAGCGGCAAAAAATGCTCCGCGCTGGGATGCGCTTCAGCCCCGTGTGGCGCGGATAGATAAGCCAACAACCCGCGCGTATCGTGTACCTCTAGTCGTGCCGCGACCCAATCTGCAAAAGCGCGCGCTTGGGGTACCGGACTCGCGTCAGGGTTTGCATCGAGCCAATCGAAATTGTGCGTGATTGCACCGGTAGCGACGATCAGCACGCCTTCGTCCCGTAGCGGTGCGAGCGCCTGACCCAGCGCGAAGTGCTGCGCGGGGCTGCCGTTGCGAATGAGCGAGAGCTGCGTCACCGGTACCGTGGCCTGCGGATACATCGCCGACAACAGCACCCACGCGCCATGATCGAGGCCGCGCGTGGGATGCAACTCGGCGGCGATGCCCGCACTGCCCAGCAAGGCTGCCACCCGCTCGGCGAGCGCGGGAGCGCCCGGCGCGGGATATTGCATGCGATGTAGTGCGGGCGAAAAACCCGAAAAATCGTGAATCGTTTCCGGCGCGCCAGCCAGACTCGCAGTGGGCTGGCGCGCTTCCCAATGCGCAGAGATGACAAGCATCGCAGAAGGCTCAGGCAATTGTTGCGCGATCCCGCGCCAGCACGCCACCGCCTCCCGCGCCTTTAACAAGGCATCTGGCGCGCCGTGTGAGATGAAGACGACGGGCATGCGTGCAGCCACGATACCGCCTTATTCCTTCACCGCCTCGACCGCGAGACTGAGGGTGACTTCATCAGACACTTAGGGCGCACCCTTGCCCATATTGAAGTCCGAACGCTTGATTTGCGTGACAGCATTTGCGCCGATTGCCTCGCGTTTCAGCATCGGGTGCGGCATGGCCTGGAACGAGGTCACCGTGAGCGTCACCGGGCGAGCCACGCCCTTGATAGTCAGATTGCCATCGACCGACACCGGTTTGTCGTCAACGAACTTCACTGCGGTCGAGGAGAAAGTAATCGTCGGGTATTTTCCGGTGTCAAAGTAATCGGCACCCTGGATGTGTTCATTAAAAAGTGCGAAACCCGTGTTGACCGATTTTGCATCAATGGTGACATCTACCGAACCGGTTTTTGCGGCGCGGTCGAGCACAATCTTGCCGCTGGTTTTGTCAAAGCTGTGCAGCTGTTTCGAATAGCCCAAGTGGTTGTACTCAAAGCGAGGCGCAGTATGTGCCGCATCGATGCTAAACGTTTCGGGTGCAGCGAAAGCGCTGGAAACCAAGCCGCTTAAGGCTAGAACAAGTGCGAATTTTTTCATGCTGATTCTCCTATGTGTGGAAACAAGATTACTTCTTGCCAGCGGCGACTGCCACTAGCCGAAATTTAATTTGCACTTCGTTGGCTACGGTGCCGAAATCGGCCCACATGCCTTCACCGATACTGTAGTCAGCGCGTTTTAATACAAAACTGCCTTCAAAGACGCCTGCGGCGCCCTGTTGGCGGAACGTGGCCGAGGTACTGACATCGTGAGTTTTTCCCTTGATGCTCATCTTGCCCGTCACTTCAAACCGCTTGTTACCCAGTGGCTTGACCGAAGTAGAAACAAAGTGCGCCGCCGGGAATTGCCTGGTGTTAAACCATAGTTTGCCCGCCACTTCCTCGTCGCCTTCCGCGGAGCCAGTGTCGATGCTGGCAAGATCGATATCCAGCTTAGCCTTAGCAAGCGCTGGCGTGGTCGGATCAAAGCGCAGCTGGCCATTAAAACGTTTGAAGCTGCCCTCCATCGGCGCATTCATTTGTTTGTAGGCAAAATCCACGCGGCTTTGTTCAGTGCGTAGCGTATTGAATTCAGTGCTGTGCGCGGCGCTCACCAAAAGTGCAAACGCGACGACTGTTTTATGGACGACATTCATATCTATTTCCTATCTGTTTCCAGAAGCATCGATCCGCCACTGGAATTTAAACAAAGTATAGGCGCAGACTTTTGCGTTAAAAAGAGGGTAATTTACAAATCATTATTGCTTACAATGCAACAATGAGCTGAGCAGAGAGAATAGGATGGATCGACTTGAGGGGATGCGACTTTTTGTGCGCATTGCCGAACTGGGGAGTTTTGCCGCAGTGGCGCAGCAACTGAATGTGGCACGCTCGGTGGTTACCCGACAGATCGCCGCGCTTGAAACGCATCTGGGCACGATGCTAATCGCGCGGAGTACGCGGCGCATGAGCCTCACTTCGGCGGGCGCATCGTATCTGGAAAAATGCCGTGAAATTTTAAACCTGGTCGAAGCCGCCGAAACCGGCCTCACTGAGCAGCGGCAGGCACCGCGAGGCGATATACGCATCACGCTGCCGTTCTCGTTTGGTATCCGTCAATTGATGCCGATGTTGGGCGACTTCATGGCCGCCAATCCGGATATCTCACTCGAACTCGATTTCAACGACCGCCGCAGCAACTTAATTGAAGGCGGTTTCGACCTCGCCATCCGCATCGCCGAGCGACTTGAGCCTGGCGATGTAGCACGCAAAATTGGCAGTAGCCGAGGCGTGATCGCGGCGGCTCCCGCTTATCTGGAACGTCATGGCCGACCCAAGCATCCACGTGATCTGGCGGGACATGAATGTTTTGGCTATCTGCTAGCGGCCAATTCAAGCTGGTCTTTTGTGGTGGGTGGTAAAACCCAGTGGTTTCCGGTCAACAGCAAACTCAAAGCCAACAATGGTGACGCGCTATTAGAGGCCGCTGCGCGCGGGCTGGGCATTACTTATGCCCCAACTTTTATTGCGGAGCATGCGATACGTGAAGGCAAGCTGGAAATGCTGCTGCGTCCATTTTCGATGCCTGCGCTCGGCATTTATGCGATTTTTCCGAGCACCCGTTATGTGCCGCATCGCGTAAGAGTGCTGGTAGATTTCATTGCGGATCGTATTGGGCCCAAGCCCGCGTGGGATCAAATACTGGATTTCAAATAGTAGAGACACCAGTGGAGAACAGTTGCGCTGAGTGCTATCCGCTCAGATCTGACCACACCGCAAACTCGTTTCCACTGGGTTCGACGAAATGAAATCGACGCCCACCCGGAAATGAATAGATAGCTTTGCTAATCACACCTCCCGCCGCCTCAACTTTTGCTTGTGTGGCCGCAAGATTTTGGCTGTAAAAAATAAGCAATGCCGCACCCTTTTCAGAGGTAGACACAAGCTCTGATTTAAAAAAACCACCCTCAAGGCCCTGGTTGGAAAACGCCGCATAGTCCGGTCCGTAATCGACAAACGACCAGCCGAAAGTCTTGTTGAAAAAACGTTTAGTAGCCGCTATATCCCTAGCCGGATACTCAACGTAGTTAATTTTTTCGTGTTCGTTCATGGGACTCCTTGGAGCTAAAGCGATCTCACCTGAATATTACCCAGCAAGCTCAATAATTAAATTGATCGTCACCGCAACGCCGATTACGGCTACGAGGCCTGCCAGCCAAAGCATTCTGATGCGGGTCACTTCGACGCGTTTTATCAGCTGGGTATTCTGGTCGGCCAATGCCTTAATCAATTCAGAGGACTCGAGCATCTGGTGATGCAATCGGGATATCTCGGCCAACGCGTCCATCAGCCGCGCTTCAAGTTCAGCGATAGACTGCGCAACGGACGAGAGTGCAGGCTGAGCGTTTGAATGGGAATGCTGCGGTGCCATCGGCTTTTTCGCCACCCCGCTCCAAAGCTTTTTAGCCTCGTCAGCAATCTTGGGGGCATTACTGATGACATCGCCCCAAGGCACAAGCTTCAGTACGGAAAGCCAACCAATCGCCATGTATTACCTCCTCAGGTCTTGCGCGGTTAAGAGCGCTACTCTGCATCCCGCTTTTCTTCTTCGGTTGTCGACTGTTGTAGCATCGGGATCACCGGTTGCAACTTCTTTATCTCCGCGAGCAATTCCGGCGCATCGAACTTCGGCATCACCATATATGCATCAGCGCCCAACAACATGCCTGCGCGTTGGGAAGAACGGTCCATCCGCGCACCTGTCGTACCCGGCTCCAGCGAGAGAATTAAAAAAGCGACCTTGCCGTGCTTATCGTGGGCACGTACATCCTTCAGGAATTTGAACATCGATTCCTCTTCAAGATGCGCAGCACATACGATCACATCGACATGATCCTTCCCATTCAGAAACCCCCACGCCTCTGGAATGGTGGTCGCTCCAACCACCACGTACCCGCATTTTTTGCAGGTTTCTTTTAAATGCACAACATTGTCCGCGCTGTCCAGAAACAATAATCGCCAAGTTTCTTCAGGTGATTTTGCGTCCTGGGAAGCCGGATGTTCCATATAAGCTTGCTTCGACATATTTATTCCTTAATTCAACAACTGGTTGGTTGATGACTCGAACACTCTTCACTCAGTGATGGGTGTTTTGAGGTTAGCACTTGCTGTATGAATTGGGAGAACATCGCTATCGGTTGATTTAACCCGAAATTTTAGCCTCCGAGCATATATGTCTCCATCTCGGGACAAAAAAACCATTTGGTTACAACAGCCTGAATACGCCCCCCTATTTGTGTCGTGGCATAACGACACTTAATTGATTTTGAAAATATTCGTATTCAATAAATTACTGATTTTAAATAATAAAATCCTCTGGCATAGGCCATGCATAGGTTAGGGTGCGTCTTCGAGAAGAAGCGCTTTTTCGTAACCAAAGGAGTAGTAAAGATGCAAAGTAACCAACAGAACCATTCCAAACTCTTGACCGTCATTCTCGCAGGCGTTGCCAGCATAGGCTTTGCCGCCGCAGCTTCGGCCGCGGGTGGTACGCTGGGGACGAATACTCATGTTGGCGCAGGTGCCAATATCGCTCCTGCTCCCGGCCCTTCGATGGGCGGCGCGCTGAACACGCGTATGAATGCTTCCGGCAATATCAATAGCAATGCCCAGTTTAAAGACACGGCGAGCCAAGGCGTTGAGCGCGCCCAGGATCGCATGGGCTCAGCTCAGGATCGCGTCAGCACACAGGGGAGTGAAATGAAAGGGCAGGCTGAAGATATGCGTACCCAAGCCCAATCCCAAACTGACGCAATGAAAAGCCAGGCTCAGTCCCAGGCCGACGAAATGAAAACCGAGGCCCAGGAAATGAAGCCCACCCCCCACGCGCAATCGGGGGGAACGACCACCAAGACAGCGAAGAACAAGCGTTAAGCTTCATTTAGGAATTGCGCCGGTGTTAGCAGGTAACCCCACGCCCTTGTTGATCTCGCGCGCCCTTTCTTAATACTTCACACGTCACTCGTGGTAAAGCGTCCGCTCATTTTTGCGGACGCTTTTTTACGCCTGTCCCACCTGCTCACGCAGACTATTCAAAACAGCTTGCTCAGCCCGCACCTGGAAGAACGCCCCTTCATCGTCGGCGCGCTCACTCAATACCTCACAGCGCGAGAATATTTCGCCACGCAATTGCTGCGCCGACCAAGGCAGGAACAGTTCGGCTTCGACAAGATCGCGCTGAAAAAACGTAACGATCGCTTTGTGCAACTTGGCGACGTCATCCGGACTGCGCGCACTCATTACAATGCAATCGGGGTAATCGGCGCGCAACGCGGTGGTGCGTTCAGCCTGCGCGGCTGCATCGCCGACGTGATCGATCTTGTTAAAAATGCGGATGCGCGGCACGTGCTGCGCATCGATCTCGCTCAACACATCGTCTGTGGTTTGAAGTTGTCGCTCAAAACCGGGATCGCTTGCGTCGATTACGTGGAGTAATAACGACGCATCCAGCGCCTCGTCGAGCGTGGATTTGAACGATGCAACCAAGCCATGCGGCAGGTTTTTAATAAAGCCAACGGTGTCGCTGACCAGCACGCGGGGCATGCTTTCGGGATGCAGGCTGCGCACGGTGGTATCGAGCGTCGCAAAGAGTTTGTTGGCCACCAACACTTCGCTGCCGGTGAGTGCGCGCATCAGCGTAGATTTGCCCGCGTTGGTGTAGCCGACCAGCGCCACGCTGGCGAGCCCTTCATGCGTCTGCCGCCGCGAGCGCTGGGTTTTGCGATCCGCCTCCATCGCTGTGATTTCTTTTTGTAACTCGGCGATGCGGTCGCGAATCTTGCGTTTGTCGAGTTCGGTGTGCGACTCGCCTGCACCCCGACCGCCGACGCCACTGCGCTGCCGCCCCTGCGGCCCGGCGAGCTTCGCCGCCTCGCGCAGTCGCGGGGCCATATAGCCCAGGCGCGCAATCTCAACCTGCGCGCGTGCAGCAGGTGAGCGTGCGTTGCGATGAAAAATCTCGAGAATCACCATGGTGCGATCCATCACCTGACAGCCGACTTCGTTTTCGAGGTTGCGCGCCTGCGACGGAGATATCTCGTGGTCGACAAAAAGCACGTCGATAGGGTCGGGCGACACGCTCAAGGCGTCGTCACTTTGCGTTTCGTTGTCTGTAGCATCTCGCGAAGAAACATCCGGCGATTCGTCTTGGAACGCGGTCTCATCGTCAACGTCGCCGAGTACAAAGCGCCGTATTTCCTGCCTTTTTCCCCCGCCCAGATACCCGGTGAAATCAAAGCCAGACCGCTTTTGCACAAACGTGCGTGTCACCTTGAACCCCAGCGTCTTCGCCAGCTCACGTAGTTCGGTCAGCGATGCCGCAAATTCTGCGTCGCTCACGCCTGGCAAATGGACGGCGGCCACGATGGCGTATTGCTGGGGGTCTTTATCGTCTCTTTGCATACTGCGTTTGCTTGTGTGAATGGAAGAGGCCAGATAGTACCCGCCATGCGCAGGAACAGCGCTTTGGCATTGCAATTTCAGGGCGGTGGATGAACACGAGTTCAATAGGTAATTAACTTCGGATTGAATAGCTAAAGAAAGCCGAACGGCGGCTTATTTAGCGTTTAGTGCAATACCTTTCCGGGGTGGATAGGCAGTAAACGCCCAAGGTGCAAAGCACGCATCCATCGAAGCACCATCCCTTTAAGCCCTCACGCCAATCAAAATCGCTTGCTTATCCCTGCGGACAGAAAAAGCCGCGGGGGCGTTTTGCCTTCGACGCGTGATCCGGCACTGAAGTCGAGCTGGACGTTTTGGCCGAGCACATAGGCTGTGCCTACATCGACCACAACGGCAGTTCTTCCATGTTTAGTTTCGGGAGACTGAACGCCGGTGTCGATAAAAAAATTCAGCGTCTTGCTCGGATTATAAGAAAGTGTCGTCGCGAATAAGCCTGCCGTGTAAAGGTGCTGCGCATCATCCTGATAAACGCCAATGCCTACGTTTGGGTTCAGCGACCACTCGGGCAAAAAATCCCAATCGGCGACAAGCCTAAAGTCGCCGGTGGCCTGGGTTGTCTTGAAATTGCGCGAACCAGATTGCGGAAAATAGCGAAGAATTGCACCGAGGGAGGCTTGCTGCGCATCTACCGCATCCACAAAATGGTATTTGACCCCCAACGATCCGGGCGCCCAGCCTTCGGCGCGTGCGGTCCCCGCTGTAGCGTCGGTGGATTTCATCCAGGTATAGGCATTGCTCTCGATGCGAAATTCAAAACGCTTGTCGATGCCCAAGCGCAGGAGCGTGGGCAGAAAGAGCGTGCGCGACTTGTTGCCATCGCTATGGCGGTACTCTTGCTGTACCCCCGTTTCAATCTGAAAGTGGCCCGCACCCACCACATTGCTGCCGTCGGCGATGCCCGGGCGGTCAGGGTTGATGTAGTCGTCTCCATCTGCCGCGTGAGCCAATGGGGCGGCCAGTTGCAATGCGATACACCAGACTAGCGTTGTTAGTAGTTTCATGAAGATTTATTGTCACCCGTGGCGGTTGTATTAAAAGATGGGAAGCAGCAAACCAATCATACCTGCACCTCAATGTGATACAGCGCCCAAGGGCACAGCGCAAAGCGCGCATTGACAGGTTTTGCGCGCGTCTCGGGAAAACGGTCGGCATCATATACGGCCCACAAAGGGCCGAGTCCGCCCAGAGGCATCGGGCTGCCATCCAGATGCGTGGCCACGATAAAACGATATTTGCGGGCGTCGGCCACACTGATCGTCACCGCATATCCATCTACCGCGCGCAGCAATAGACGTGTGGTATCCATCAGCGGTGCGTCGGTGATTTTCAGCACATCGGTGAGGCTGGGGCCGCGCAGTTGATGCGGCCGGTTGTCGTATTCCAGTGTGGGCTCGATGGCGTGCGAGGGCAGTGCCAGCAGCGCTTCGAAATCAAAGGTGTAACCCTTATCGAACTGCAACTTCTGCTTGTTCATCATTTGGTCCAGCGCAGGATCGAGTGGGCCACGATTAGCGCGACCGATCGCACCGGTCACGGTCAGTAGTGCAGGCCCAGCCGGTTTTGTGGTCCGCCTTGCATGCACCTCTGATGGCAAGGCAGTTACGCCTATTGCAGCCGTGGTGAGAAACTGACGTTTATTCATATTGATCTGCGCGCGAAAGCGACCAGTCGATTTAAGGAAAAAATGCCTGAACTGATCTGTTCAACTATCAGTAAAAGATTCGTCTTCGGCCCTCACCCATTCGCGCACGCCGCTTCCGTGCTGCGGCCAGGGGGCGTCGATGTCTTGACTGGGACCGACATCAGCGAGCCGCGCAGGGTTTTGATGAGCAACCTGCCACAGCGCTCGCTGATCAGTTGTGCACGTTCCATTTTTTCCGTCGTACCTTCGAGATATCGAATCGTCTGAAAGGGCTGATCATTTTTGTCGCTCCCCTCGACTGCCATGCGCGTGGCAATATTAAGCGATTCTGAAAAAAGCCATGCGCTCACTTCGTTGAGCTTTTTGCCCGCATCGGCTGACCAGGCGGCTGCAGTGTCCTCGTTTTCCACAGCCGGTGATATCACCCGGATGCGATATTGAAGCCCGGTTTTTTCGGTGGCGCCTGGGGCGCGCATTGAAACCAGATTATCAAGACTAAGGGTTCGCTTATCCTGTGCCATCAGGAACACCGGTGTGGCCTCTATCAGCCATTCGTCGCTTCGCGGTGATTCTGTCACGCCAACCAGCCTCCGGCTAAATGTTGGCTGCGTCTTTTCTACCCAAGGGCGTGCCAGTTGTTGATACGAGATAAGGCTTAATGTGGATTGATACGGCTCCAGCACCTTGTCCGCATCCTCTTGCGCTTTTTTAAGCTGGCGGCTCTTTTGCGACTCGACGATGAGGCCATGCGTGATGACCGCCACGACAAAACCGCCGACATTGGGTGCGGGATACATGATGGAAGGCGAGTGCACGTTCCAACCCTCGGAGTTGAGCGCACCGCTGAACATCAGCTTGTCGTCCGCCGGCAATCTCAACGACCAATTGCGGTCGCCGGTCGTTTGCCCCACACCGGAATCGGATTCCGTCGAATTAGCCGCCCAGCAGGCGCCAAGCCCCAGCGTCATCACGCAGCAAAAGGCTCCCGCTTTGACCAAGCCCCCTATTGCCCGTATCGGGCTCCCGCAGTGAGCCGCTCGCAAAAGCGTTGTATGCAATGTGCCCATCTTCATTTGAACGTGCCCACCACTTTATCCTTACCCGTTTCCAGCATTTGAAAATATGCATTTGTCAGGCCGGGAAAATTGGGCGGCTCATCCCAATTGCCGTCAGTGCCCTGGGACTCGCTGAACGCCTGATACCACTCGTAAGTGTTATTGCTCAAATTGACGAGATAGCCTCTTATCTCGAGTTCTGCGCGCGGAGGGCTGGTGGGAATATAAGACGCAAAATTACGATACATGCCGACAACCGGCACTTCGAGCACCAGAATTTTATCAATCGCATATTTCTGCTTTAGGGCCGAAAAATCCTTGCGTGCAATGTTTGTCCCCTTGTTAGCGAAGTCGGGCAGAGCGTCAAGCTTGAGCTCATCGGCAATCACCATCGCCTCACCCCCGTTTTGGCGAATCAACTCGGCCATTTTGCCCTTGAGTTCTGGCAGGCCCTCGAGCGGCAATTTCTGCGTGTGACTGGTCAACGAAGAATTCAGCAACGAGGCCGTGGCGAGGCAGAGCAGGCAATCGGCGCCGGGAAATCGCGTATCGGGTTTGGGTAGCGGTGTCATCGCGACGCCTACTTTGCCCGACTTGCCATTGACGGCTGACTTGTTGAGTTCGACAAAAGACTGGCGCGGCCCTGCACACCCTACGGCCAGCATGATCACGCTGGTCAACAACACTATAGAACGCATTTTCATATTCTCTCACCAGAAAAATAACGATTGAAATCCCGATGTGCCATTTTAAAATCGACTGCTATATCGTTCTCCTATCAGGGCGAACCAACCTAAATATCACCCCGCTCCCTAGCCCGCCTCTCGGCGTTTTTTAATCGCTTGTTTTGCTGGGCCCTGCGTCATTGAAGCCATTGTTCCAGTGGGAGCCATCGCAGAACGGCTTGTTTTTGGAGCCCCCGCATCGGCAAAGCGTAAAGTGTTCGGTAGACGCGCCGTCGCCGAAGGACTGACCGATCAACTCGATCCCCCCGGTCACAGTGTATGGGCCGTCTTTCGTCACCGTCACCATCGGCACGCGATTCTGATCACGATGTTCGAGATTGTCGACCGAGTAACTCAGCGCGCCGGAGGGGCATTTTTTGACAGCGTTCATGATCTCAGCGACGGTGGCGCCGTCGGGATCGATCCACGGCGCTTCGTGCAACTTGAATACCGACTTGAGATCGTCCGTACAAAAACCGGCGTGGGCACAAATCTCCCGGTTGTCGTGGATTGTGATTTGTTTACCTACGTAATTAATCCGTTTGTTGCGCGTGCCATCAGAGAGTTTGGCATCTGAAAAACCGTTTTTTCCATGTGTGCCATCACAGAAAGGTTTGTTGCTCGACCCACCGCAACGGCACAATGCGACGCCAGTGATCGTGGCACACGCCTCGCCATTCGATTTCTGAATATTTGGAATGACCCGCGGCTCGAGATCGTTCAGCAAGTAATACGGCCCGTTGGGCAGGCATGCAATTTTGGGTTTCGCTGTATTCACTTTCATCCTCCCACTATGACCCATGTCCCAATACCGGCGGGCATTCGCGGGGTTGCCGCGCGATGCTATTAAAGCAAAAAAATCCGCCCAGCGGTTAACGGGACTTTTTGCCCAGCCAGTACGTATCGATCATCCCACCCAACCAGCAGCCGATCAACACGAAAGTAGCGAGGCTGCTTGCCGAACTGCCGGGCGCTTGCGCCACCAGCCCGGCAATGTGGTCCGCATCGAGCACGACATTGCCCGATTGAAGTTGGTCGAGTACGGTCGAAGCTTGCTGCCATGTGCTAGCCCCGATGATCCACAGGCAAACCAGGCTGACCACGATCAACACCATGCCGCGCAACACGCGCTTCAGGTAGAGCTGGCCCGCGCCCGGCATCACAAACGCAGATAACAACATGGCGGTGGTGGATCGGCTCATCGCGCTATCGCCTTATATTCGAGTGGTGGCTTAATGCCTGCTCTGGCGCGCAGCACCTTCAGTTCGGTACGCAGCCACTGGCTGCTCGGCACCGGCGCCTCATTGCCGCACTGCACCTGGTAAGGCTTGCCGCTCATGCTGCTTTTAGTGGCAGCACGCTCGATGAACTGCTCCGTGCTGCCGACCGCGTCCTTGTCCACCAGATAATCCAGCTTGCGGCGCAAATGCGCCTGCGCCTCCACCGCCGTATGCCAACTGCTGTTGCGCTTGAACTGGCAGCCCGACGCCCCCAGCCGCGACAGCAAGCCCTCGATCTCGCCCCGCGCGGCGAGGGGTAATGGCGCTGCGTAAAGCTGTGATGCGTTGAGCAGCGTTGCGAGTAACGCGCCTTGCACGATTTGACGGAGGGGTTTCAGGTGAGTCATCTCGATTGAATTCCTGATATTGAAAAGCTTAACTTAGGTTTTTTATGGCATTAACTCTCATCGGTTTCTTTAATTTGGATGACCGATCGTGCCGTCCTACCACGCGCGCAATTGCAATTTCGAGTGTATCCCGCGCAAGCAAAACAGGCTCACATAAAAACTTAACGCACGCCCTTAGATTGATGGAATTAATTCGAGCCGGGTTCCTTCTGGCCCGCATGCCGCGCCCTCTTGGTCACGTACATAGCCGCGTCTGCCCGGGCCAACACGGCCTCGCAATCGCGCTCGTTGGTGTCCGAAGTCACTACGCCTACGCTGGCGCCCGTGTAGCTCAGCGTGGACGTGCCGATCGTAAACTGCCCAGTGGTCAGGCGTTCGAGCCGTTCGCGGATTGCCATGCGGCTCGCATCGTGGGATGCGGAGGTCGCAGGCCCGAACACTACAAACTCATCGCCGCCGTAGCGCGCCACAAAATCGCCATCGCGCATGCCGCTCACGAGCGCTCTGGCAATCTCAATCAAGAAGCGGTCTCCCGCATCGTGGCCATATTGGTCGTTGATCGACTTGAAATTGTCCAGATCGACAAACGCCACATGAACCGCCGTGTCCGCGCGCCCTGCATTGGCCAGCGCTCGCGCGAGCTCGTTCATCAGCGCACGCCGGTTCGGAATCCCCGTGAGCGGATCGGACAGCGCATATCGGCTGAACATGCGGTTCTCGTCTTGCAATTTGGCAAGCAGACGGTCGCGCTCCAGCTGACGTGCAATCAATTGTGAAAACATCTGCAGCAGCCGGCGCGTGTCATCAGTAATCTGGATTCGCGTCCCGCTGGCCGCGCACAGCGTGCCGTAAAGCACACCCGCCTCCACATGCACAGGCTCACTCAAATAGGTGGTGATACCCAATGCGCGCGCCGCTTCCGAATCGCCCCAGCAACCTGGCACATCGTCCACATACGGGCGGCCCTCGTCGATGGCGCGTTTGCATAGCGTATCGCCCCACGGCACACTTAGTCCCTCTGGAATAGTGAGCGCCTGCGTATTACGCGCAAACACAATATGCTGAACATTGTGCTGTAGATCAATCATCGTCAGATACGTTGACTCCATGCCCGTGACCGACTCCAGCAGCCCCAGAAGCGGACGCACCAGACTCTCCAGATCCTCGCTGTCCGATACGGCTGCTGCCAGTTGGTTGAGAAAGTCATCCATGTCTATTCGACTTAAGTATCCAGTGAAAGCTCAAGTGCGTGGGTATCCAAAAGCATAGTGTTTGGCCTTATTTATTGTGCTTGCCGTATGGCGTTTGGAGTAACGCGTCGCGATATTCATCCGCGTTCTTGATCCGCGGCCATGTCGCATTTAGCAGCGCCAGCCACTCCTGCTCATCCATGAAGGGTGCAACATCGATTAAAAAGGGCAATGCCCGCGCGTCCTCGGTGTGATCCAGAAATCTTTTAGCATCCGAATAGAGGAATATATCTCGGTGTTCGATCATGGCTCGCCAACTATAAAGCGGATAGATTAACTCTACCTGAAATAGGGCTTACGAAAAACGAATGGTGGACGCGCTTTTACCCATCCGGGAGCAGGGCTTTGATATTCATCTTCGGAATATTTCTTCCACCGGGCTTACGCCGGGGTGTGCAATACCGCCCGCATCTCTTCCGCAGTCACCGGGTATTTCAGCACAGCGTCAATCGTAAACAATTCCAGCAGCTTGCCGATGTGGGGTGCCTCGCCAGGCTGCATCACCACGATAATCTTCGCCTGAGGTGCTGCGGCCTGCAGGGTTCTCAGCGTGACGTCCAGATTCGACACGGTCGCGCCCGCGTAATCGTTGCCCCAGCCGTAGACGAACTCCCCCACAAAAAAATCCGGCGCCTTTTTTTGCAAGGCGCGGTGCAGGTTGCGCGCGGAGTCGAACCGTTCTGCGACGATGCCCAGCTGCTGGTACAGATCAGGGAAATCACGCGGGAAAGGGGATTGGATCAGTGAGAAAAGGGTTTGCATCTACCTAGGAATTGAACGGGCCGTTTAGTTTTTGCTGGCATTAGGTACACGTTGCTGCACTCCGCGAGCCCATGAGCCTGGCCAGAATCGGGCCACAAATCATGCCGAGGGCCAAGCGCAGGTCGTTGTTGGGGACCACCATCGTGGTTGGGCGCGACATGTACGCGTCGGGAATGCGCCTGAGCAACTCGGGGAAATCATGGCGCTCGCGGTCGCGAAAATGGATGACGCAGATCGACTCGTCCGCCAGCGGCACGTCTCGCGCAAGGAAGGGGTCGGAGGTATCCACCAGCGGCATGCGCTGGATATTGATATCGGTCAGGCCGAACTGGGGAACGATGTAATGGATATAGTCGTCCATGCGCCGCAAGATGGTTTCCACCGATTCTTTGGGCGAGCACGTGCCCTTTTCGCAGTCGCGGTGAACCTTCTGTATCCACTCCAGGTTGATGGCAGGCGCCACGCCGATCAGCAGGTCCACATGCTGGGCCACGTCGATGCCCTGGCGCCCGGCGCGACGGTCTATTTCAGGCGGAAAGTGGCGCGAATCTACTTTGCGGCGCGTCCAGGTGTTGGCCATCAAGCCGCCATGCTGACCCTCGTAGAACAACAGGTCGCTGCCCGACTGCAGCGGCGACCAGGGCGTGAACTCTCCCGGCTGCACACCCAATTCCGTGCCGCGCTCGGCCGTGTGGGCATACTGGCGATACACCCCACTGCCGCATTCGCCATAGGTCCTGAAAAACGATTCCAGCTCCGGGAAGTGATTGCAATCGGGCCCGAACCAGGAAACGTTGCGGCCGCTACCCCGCGCTTCCTCGAGCAAGGCGGCGAACTGCCGATCGGTATAACGCCGGAAACCGTCGCCATGAACAATTGCGGGTTTGATGTTGAGGCGCTCGAAAATGAATTTGAACGCATGGCGTATCGTGGACAGACCGGCTCCAGACGAGCCGGTCACGGCGATGATGGGATGCTGCTGGGACATGATTGCTTATTCCCCTGGGTTGGCCAGATGGCCACGAAACAGAAAGTTTAACCCGGCGCAGGTTGCGAAGAACAGAATCTGATCATCGTATCCGAGCCCCGTTGATCTTCAAGCCCAGCTCTGATTCGACTTCCACACTGCACTTAAGCGTACGGTCCTAAAAAGCGGCTGCCGTTGAAGTGAATCATGTGATCGTGCGCATCGGCAATCCACACTTCCGTTTCCCAGGCAATCTCACCCGCATATCTCCTGTAAGTCGATCTGTCTGGGAACGCTGTGACGTAAACCAATCCGGGTTTGGCTTTCCTGAACAAGTGCGCCAATTCTTCATGTCGCTTGCCATCGACCGGACCATGACTCGTAACGGCTTCCACGAGAAGCAGCCAATCGCGTTTTGGATCATGCAGAACAACATCCGGCATTTTCCCGTGCGCATCGACGGACACGCCCAACTTCTTCAAAAGGGTTTCATCGAAAAAGCTCCATTTCTTGCCGGTGTCACCCGCATAAATCGGCACGCATCCCGGCGCAAAACGTGGCGCGAAATCTTCGATGATGGCCTTGATGAGTTGGCTGTGCGGACCTGGGCTCAACTCGATTTTTTTACCCCGGCTGATTTTGACGGGAATGCATTCAAGCTTACGGGCCTTGGCATAGCGTGCCGACAGGGTCTGCCGTGTCGCCAACCATACAACCAGATTCTTGGCCCAAGCCTTTTTGCCAAAGGTCTTGAGCAGCGTCAGCGTTGCCAGTTCGATCTGGTAAACCGCGTTCGGACTATTGGTTGCACGCGCCGGATCGTCCAGGTTGTAAAACGCGATACCCGCCGCTACGAACTGATGCATGGTTTGGCGGCGAAATGTTTCGCGCGTGTTGGGCGCGTAGGCGGATGCGTAATGCGCCTTGGCCCAATCCATGATGGGCGTGATGCCGATTAGCGGATTACTAGCCTGCTTCCATTTTTTGCCGGGGGAAAGATCAAGCAGCGCCAGCAGGCACAGCGCTGAGCGTTCGTTTTGCTGCGCGCGTGGCAGGCCGAGTTGAGCCAGGATGCCCAAGGCGTCGACGATGTGCGGGTGTGCGTTCATGCGAGGCTCAGAATTTTCTGGTCGAGCGTTTCTTGCGACACGGCGCCGTGTTTCGCCGCCCAGCGCCCCAGTTTTTTCAACGTGTCGCCAGATGGGTAGCGCATCCCGCGCAAATCTGTCGCATTGACCTGAGTGTGGCCGCTGAAACGACGGAACCAGGCATCGATGAGCGAGCCGTTTAAATAAGCCACCAAGCCTCGTGTCAAATCCTCGGGCAAGCCCTGCCTAGCCTGGTGAAAAACATTCAGATGGTTTTCAAAACCGAGATACTCGGCGTCAAACAATTCGGGGGAAACCATCGCGGCCACCAGGCGGCGTTTCTCTTCCTTGGCTGAAAATCTGCGCACTACGACATAACGCCCATTGGGGAACAGCGATTTTTGCGTTGCGGCATTGAGCCTGATCGCGTTGGGTTTTTTCGACCCTATCTTGGGCCATTCGATGGCAGACCCGGAGAAATGCGCCGGGTACAGCAGCGGTACGCAGCCCAGTTCCGGCATGGCGCGTAAATCCATTTTCGCCCGGAAATCCACCACAGGGCCGGTGGAAACCTCCACGCCCAGATCGGCAAGCGAATGGCTGAATGCATCTGGCAAACCAGAAGCTTCGTGCGCTGCGCCCCCAGGTACATGAATGAAATACTCGGGATCGTTCGCGAGCACAATCTGCGAGAACGGATGCGCATGCGCAACGTAATCCGCAAAGCTGTCATCGGTCGAAGCCGAGATCGTCACCTCGCCCTGCTCGCCCCCGCGCTCCAGCAGCAGGATAATGTTCTCCTGCAATACCGCGTCGTCCCGGAATGCCTTGTCGCGCGCGTCGAACAGATGCATGTGCCGAATCGCCGTTCGCGCCAGCAGAAACTTGCGGAAGGGTTTGTAATAAGGCCCGTTGCAGAAACTGCGCGGAATAATCGCCACCATATGGCCGCCGGGTTCCATCAACGCAATCGCCAGCGCAACAAAGGCCGAATACAGATTGACCGTTTCGATTCCCACCTGGCGCAGCAGATGGCGATGGCGCGACTGACTGTTGATCTTCTTGTACGGCGGGTTGAGGATGGCGTGGGTGAATCGCTGCACATCCTGAAACTGGATGCGGTTGACGGCATCCTCGATGAAATCGACATCCAGAATTTGCGGCGTTATTGAACAGGCGTCAGCGTAGTGCGCCAGCGTATCGGCAAGGCGCGTGCGTAACACCGGATCGATCTCATACGCAGTCACCTCGACATGAGCTGATTCCCGCGCCCCTCTTTCAAGGAAAGCAGCACTCAGCGAGCCAATGCCCGCACCCGCATCCAGCAAACGCACGTCGGCATGCCCGGTGGCCGGAAAAAGTCCCGCCATGAAATCCGCCACGCGGGTCGGCGTCATGAACTGCCCCAACGCGGATCGCTGTTTACGATCCAGTTTGGCGGAGACTTCGCGGCGGATGGGGTCGAGATGCATGGAAATGGGGTGGTTGCTTACGCTACGCTTTCCTGACTATCCGAACATATTTCGAATGCGGCAAGGCAAACGTATCCTTCAGCAGCGGTTCCCATGATGAATCAAATTGCACGGGAGGATCGCCAGCATCGATGTTGTCTTCATCCACGACTTCAATATCCACATCGCCAAGATAGACATAATCGGCGATGCCGCGGCTTACATGGATTAATACTTTGGGGTTGTTCATGTTGCGCTCATCCTTTGAAGTGAAGTCCTACGCGAGTTCATTTGATTTATCGACCTTGGTCACCTTGATCCCCGCGGGCAAACTTTCTTTCGAAACATCCACGATCTGGCCATTCCGCATGACGTAGCAAGGAGTATTCATTTGCCTAGCGAGCTCCCTCGCCCGTAGCGCCGCACGCTTGATGGCGGCAAGCGAGCCGACTTGGTCCGGATCAGTAGGCAGTGTGGTGTTGAGTATTTTCATTTACCTCTTCAATCAACAAGCAGGGGCTTATCACCCGTATTGTCGTAAAGCACCCCTGATCGACAAGCAGTTTGTCATGACCCTTTGATTTTCGATCTTTAAAAGTAAAGTCCATGGCTTGAATATCAGTGACCTTTATCCCCTACTGGTTTGGATATTTCTTTTTCAGCCACGCCAGCACTTCAAGCTGATCCACGCCTGTCGCGCGGCGGATTTGGATCAGCAATTTCCGCGCTGACGGCCTGTCGGCGGTTAGATTCTTCGCGCCCTCGTTGCACACCGAGCAAATGGCACGAAGATTAGATACCTCGTCATTGCCGCCCATGCTCTTGTCGATCACATGCCCTAGATGCAGTCGCGTCTTTCGAGTCGGGTCATAAACATGCGGCTCGCCCGCGACCGCGCCACACATCTGGCAGGTAAACCCGTTGCGGTCTAATACCAGCGCACGCGTCTCTTTCGAGATATTGCGCTCGAATGCGGGCTCGGGTTTCAGCACTTCAAGCAAATATTCACCGGGCTTTAAATTTGCGCGGTCATTATTAGTGAGGATTTGATAGCCTTCATCAAGGCGTAGCTCACGCACACGTCGCGCCCACTCGCTAATGCCTGCAACCTCTCGCAATTCATCCGAATTCATCACGCGCCCAAGGTTGGCGAGAAAATGCGCACGAAGTTTGGCGCGCGCACCTTGAGATGGCTTAGGCGTCTTCGCGTTTTTTGTGATTTTGGGCGGCTTGCTCATGCCGCCACTGCAAACAGCTTTCGCACCGACAGACATTTGGCGATTTGCTCACCCACCGCTTGGGCGACCGGCGGCGGGAAGGCATTGCCAATCTGGCGATACGAAGTCGTCTTGCGCCCGGCAAATTGCCACGCATCCGGAAAGCCTTGAATGCGCGCAGCCATGCGCACGGTCAGGCGCGGCATCCCGACGAAGTCCGCTGTCGGCGGCTCATTCGCGATGCCCATGCCATCCACACCCAGCGACGCCCATGCGCGTTTCGCACGCGTAGGCCCAAGGTCTGGTCCACCATGTTTCTTCGAACCGCCCACCAGCGTCGGCGCAATCTCATTCGCGCGCTCGGCCCACGTTTGGGCACCCCTCCAGCCCTCAATGGCCATCAAATCGACAAGCGTCTCGCCGACCGTTGGCGCTTTGAGCTTGCTCGCCTCCGGCCAGGAAAAATGACCGGCACACTCTTTGCGAATCGCCACAAACACCACGCGCGGCCGCAGTTGCGGCACGCCAAAATCCGAGGCATTCAACAAGCGCCAGTCGGTAACGTAGCCCAGCTTGGCGATCTCCCCCGCGATGAATTGACGGTAGTCGGTGAACACCGCGTCCAGCAGGCCACGCACATTTTCCAGCATCACCGCGCGCGGCCGCATTTCATCAACCAGGCGGATCGCCTCGGGGAAAAGATTGCGCTCATCGTCCGAACCCAACTGCTTGCCCGCTTTGGAAAAAGGCGGGCAAGGCACACCCCCCGCGAGCAAATCTATCCCCGAATGCAGCAGACCGCTGAAGTGCTGCACATCGCCATTGATCACGTTCCAACGCGGCCGATTCAAGCGCAAGGTCGCAGCAAAATCTTTCTCGATTTCCACCAGCGCACAATGCTCAAATCCGGCCTGCTCCAAACCCAGAGCTTGGCCGCCTGCACCTGCACAGATTTCGATTGAGGTAAACATAGGATTAAGTATTAGGTTAAGTGGTTAAATCAATTTGAGCCTGGCCCTTTAATTCGCTTTGATTCGTGTTATTTACGTAGACAACCGTCTTCAAGACGGCTTTATAGAAATGACAAAGCCGCCCGAGGGCGGCCTGTCGCCCCAAGAGCATACCGGCCAAGCCGGACGGTCGAGGGGGAGTCGTGCAGCGATATTAAAAGAGGTTTGCACATATGGGAATTAATATTTTTATAGGTCACGGTTGCCGAAGCCACTCAGGTCGCTGGGCTGATCTAAGCCGATAGAACCGGCAAACTAGGATTAACAGTACTTTTCGGGAAGATTTGCTCCAACATGGTATTTAGCCTCGACCTAACTAAATACTCAGAAACGTTAACTAGTTCATCCCGGTCCATGACGGTTAGTTCTTGGATGAGAATATCCACATCGGCCTGATCCACAACATGTTCAATCAATGTCGCCGTAACACGCCAAACATAAAATCTATTGTGGTTATTTCCAATGGCGATTAAAGCCGACACGAATTTAGCTCGTACAAAAGAGGACTCAATCAGAGGCCATAAAGCCTCGATACGCCTGGCGATATCATCTGTGTATGAGAATGGCCAGCGCTTCTCGGAGATAAATCCTACCCAAGAGAAAAGCAATGGCTCCAGCCGCCCTATATTTTCGCTCGCGAGATCACTTACAGCCTGGATATCTGCCTCCATGAAAAATCTATCAATGCGATCCAGGTCATCTGAGTACGCCTCAAGTAAATCGAGAACACGTTCGGCCCCGGTCAAACCATACTTATTTCCATCCAGCATGAAGCCTTCAATTTCGTTGACTTCGCTTTGCTTAGTATTAAAGTCCAAGGCCAAGTGCCAGGCTCTTTTCAACTCACTTACTGTTGAATATCGACGCCCACGATCAGCCTGCGTACAACGCGTTACGATCCCACGCATTGCAACCGGTAAAGTATCTAAGGCTAGTGTTGAGCTACCGACTTTCCCACCGTACATTTCATAAAGAATTATCCCCAAGCCATATATGTCACCTCTCTGATCTGTAGACATTGCGTCGCGCAACTGTTCAGGTGCCAAATAATGGGGCGTTCCTAGCATCTCACCTGGCATAGTTAAGCGAACAGTTTTCTCATCAGGGGACACACTGATATTGAAATCAATCAGAACTACATCGCGAGAAGAGTTCAGCAATACATTCTCAGGCTTCAAGTCCCGATGTATAACACCTTGAGTATGTGCGTAAGCAACAGCATCCAGTAGTCTCTCAAAAATGTCTTGGACTTCCGCATTCGTGTTACAACCACTTTTGGATTTCGATACAAGCCATTCCCTCAAGTTAAACTCATATAGTGGTGTAACCACATATAGTGGGAATTCACTAAGTTGCTGATCAATAACTCGGATAATATTCGGGTGGTCTAACCGCGCTAGAAGTCGGACTTCATTACGAAATCTCTCCGCACCTGATGATTCGTACTCGGGCTTCAGTTGTTTCTTTGCAAACGTGTGTTGGTCTTTAATTCGCGCTGTCTTATATACCAAATACTGGTTTGTAATTGCGATCGTGACTAAATCTATATAGCTAGAATCCATTTGCAATTGCCTTTTATGTTTTATTCTTGAATCAATTGCAACTCAGCTAAGCGAATAGCCATCGTTGTAACTGACACACGAAACTGCTTTGCCAGAGAATTAAAAAATCTACCCCCGTAAGACTGTGCTGAGGATAAAGCCAGCGCACGGTCCAGCGAACCATAATCAGCTCTTAACAGGGATTCTGGATCACTTGGGCTAAGCCAAAACGCTGACGTATCATCAAAAACAAATGGCGCCTTGGTCAAAAAATTTGACTCATATGCCTCGTGAACAAGCTTCTTAGGCATGAGGAAACAAGCCGCAAAATAATCAGCCTCTTTTTCCTTATATGGGCGAGGCCCATTTTCGCCATTTAACCCTTTAATCGGTCGGTCTCGGTGCATCGTTTCATCTGGGTGTAACACCCAATGTCCGATTTCATGGGCACCGGTAAAGCGAATCGTCTCCTCTGGAAATTGATCTGCAATTGCAATTTTTCCGGCTTGTCTGTCTAGCCATCCAGCAACTTCATATTTACTACTTTGATGGTTGAGCAGTATTAACTCCGGGTGAAACTCATATTGAATCCCGAGCGCCTCAGCGGCTATCTCCGGCTCCAGCATATCCAGTGGCTCTGGGACGCGTTTTGGCCAGATTTGAGACCTCTTATTCCAAATTAATTTATGAACATCTCGTACTGCCGATTCAATTTTTAGTTTATTCATATATGGCTCAATCCCAGCTCAACGCCCCCCCCGTCTGATACTCCGTCACGCGCGTCTCAAAGAAATTCTTCTCCTTCTTCAAATCGATCATTTCGGCCATCCACGGGAAGGGGTTGGTGGCGCCGGGGTGGAGTTCGTCGAGGCCGATTTGTTGGGCGCGGCGGTTGGCGATGAAGCGCAGGTATTCCTTGAACTGCGCGGCGTTGAGGCCAAGCACGCCGCGCGGCATGGTGTCTTCGGCGTAGCGGTATTCGAGCTCGATGGCTTTGGCGAACAAGACTTTGAGTTCGGCCTTGAATTCGTTGGTCCACAGGTGCGGGTTTTCAAGCTTGATGGTGTTGATGAGGTCGATGCC
>JAYWDZ010000444.1:0-2690 GCA_043779595.1 Nitrosomonadales bacterium | reverse complement strand
TCTCAACTCTTTTTATTCAGGATCAAGCACCATGAGTTCACGTAATCAAGATTTGTTCGAGCAATCACAGCGCATCATTCCCGGCGGCGTCAATTCTCCGGTACGCGCATTTAAATCGGTAGGTGGCACACCGTTGTTTTTCAAGCGCGGCCAGGGCGCTTATGTATGGGATGCCGATGACAAGCGTTACACCGATTATGTCGGCTCATGGGGTCCGATGATCGTCGGCCATTGCCATCCTGAGGTGGTCAAGGCAGTGCAGGATGCCGCCGCCCAGGGTTTGGGTTTTGGCGCTCCAACTGAGGCCGAACTGACCATGGCAGAATTGCTGTGCAAGTTGTTGCCGAGCCTGGAGATGGTACGTCTGGTGAGCTCTGGCACCGAGGCCACCATGACAGCGATACGTTTGGCGCGTGGTTTTACCGGGCGCAGCCGCATCATCAAATTCGAGGGTTGCTATCACGGTCATTCGGATGGCTTGCTGGTCAAAGCCGGTTCCGGTGCGTTGACCTTCGGCCAGCCGAGCTCGTCCGGCGTACCTGCCGAGATCGCCGCGCTCACCACGGTGCTCGATTACAACGACGCTGCCGGTCTGGAACGCGCCTTTGCCGAGATGGGCGATGAGATTGCTGCGGTAATCGTCGAGCCGGTGGCGGGCAACATGAATCTGGTCACGCCCAAGCCTGAATTTCTGAATGCGATGCGCGATCTGTGCACCAAGCACGGCGCAGTGTTGATACTGGACGAAGTGATGACCGGTTTCCGCGTCAGCCTGCAAGGCGCGCAGGGGCACTACGGCATCAAACCGGATCTGGTGACGCTGGGCAAGGTAATGGGTGGCGGACTGCCGGCAGCGGCGTTTGGCGGCCGCCGTGACATCATGCAATGTCTGGCGCCGCTCGGTGCGGTCTATCAGGCCGGTACGCTGTCCGGCAATCCGATCGCGATAGCAGCCGGACTGACCACACTGAAGCTGGTTCAAGCACCGGGCTTTTACGAGAACCTGACCAAGCTTGCCAAGCAGTTGACCGAAGGTCTGACCGCCAGCGCAAAAAAACACGGCGTTGCGTTCTGCGCGCAATCGATAGGCGGCATGTTCGGCCTATATTTCAGCAAGTCGATTCCGACCAGCTATGCGGAAGTGATGAGCGGCGACAAGGAAGCGTTCAATCGTTTTTTCCACGCCATGCTGGATGAAGGCGTTTATCTTGCACCATCGGCATTCGAAGCGGGCTTTGTTTCCGCAGCACACACCGAGTCAGATATCGCCGCGACCATTGCGGTGGCTGACAAGATCTTTGCGGCCTGGTCATAAGTGGGACTCTTTTCGCAAGCGACGTTCTATACCACCGTCAATCATCTGAAGGACTTGCCCATGCATGGCGGCAGGGAGGTGGCATTCGTCGGGCGTTCGAATGCGGGCAAATCCAGCGCGATCAACACACTGGCCAATCATGTGCGGCTGGCGTACACCAGCAAGACACCGGGCCGCACCCAGCATCTGAATTACTTTTCGCTGGGAGACCCCGACAGCGGCAACACCAATTTCATCGTGGATCTGCCCGGCTATGGCTATGCCAAAGTACCGCTCGAAAGCAAACGCCATTGGGAAGGCTTGCTCAGTGAATATCTGCAAACCCGCGATGAGTTGAGTGGCCTGATCGTGATCATGGATTGCCGTCATCCGCTGACCGAGTTGGATGAGACCATGCTGGACTGGTTCGCTCCGACCGGCAAGCCGGTGCATATCCTGCTCACCAAGTCTGACAAACTCAGCAGGCAACAAGCCACACTTACCTTGAATCGCGTAAAATCCCATCTGGCGGAACATTTCTCGCAGTGTTCGGTACAGTTATTTTCCAGCCTGAAAAAGACCGGCTTGGAAGAGGCTGAAAGAGTGATCGCGGGATGGCTTGCTACCGGACAAAAAAATCCCCCAGCCAAGGGGTCGACTGGGGGGAAAAAGTCTTAACGGGGTTAAGACACACGCTCAGGGAGGAGAAACGTGGAATGACTCACATCATTCATAACGTCAGATAAGCGATTACTGAAATAGTTCAAGACAAAATGAAAATTTAGGGAAAATCATGCAAACACTCGGACAGTACCCCAATATCAGGATGCGCCGTATGCGTCGGGATGCCTTTTCACGCGACTTGATGCGTGAGCATGCGCTTACTTCAGCAGATTTCATCTACCCGGTTTTCGTGCTGGATGGCAATAACCGCACCGAGGATGTCAAATCCATGCCTGGCGTACAACGCAAGACGTTGGACAAGGTGCTGGCCGACGCTGAACAGTGCAGCAAGCTGGGCATACCTGCCATGGCCTTGTTCCCCGTGATCGATGCATCACTAAAGAGTCTGGATGCGAAGGAAGCCTACAATCCCGATGGTTTGGTTCCGCGCGCGGTCGCCAGCCTGAAGAAGAACTTTCCTGAACTGGGCATCATCACTGATGTCGCATTGGACCCGTATACCAGCCATGGACAGGATGGCTTGATCGACGATGGCGGCTACGTGCTCAATGATGAAACCGTGATCGTGTTGGCACAGCAGGCACAGGTTCACGCGCTGGCCGGTGCAGATGTGGTGGCCCCTTCCGACATGATGGATGGACGCATTGGCGCCGTGCGCCGCGCACTCGATGGCGCCGGCTTTGAGCTCACCCGCATCCTCGCGTACTCGGCG
>JAYWDZ010000443.1:0-2691 GCA_043779595.1 Nitrosomonadales bacterium | reverse complement strand
GCCGAAAATATCCATGCCGGTTCCTTAAGGGCTAACGTAGAGTTGAGCGGCGCGGCGGCTTCTTCGCCGCGTCCGACTCGAACGCCAGGTTAGCCATTTGCCATGAGCCGCATAGCGTCGGGCGCTTGTATTGGTTGACCAGCATCCATGAGAACAATTGGAGTTTCTGAACAGGAACACAGCAAAGATTGGACTTGACCACGTAAATGAGTCGCCCACACAACCCGATTAACTGTTGTCTTGCACTTTGGGCATTGTGGGTTCCCGTGTTTGTCCCAAAGCACACCATATTTTGAAGTAAGGGGGTTATCTTGAATCTTAAAAAGCTGCTCATTGACACGCCGAAGTTCCTCTTTCAGCTTCATGCCTTCAAGCTCAAAATGTTGTTTCTCAGAAATGGCATCTTTTGTTTTGGCCTGACAGTTGACCAGCGATTTCTCAAGCGCAGCGTACTTATCTGCGACCAAGAGAAGGCGCTCCTTGAGTATGGCGGCAGAGCCATGCTCTGTAATCAGTTTTTCGATGCCGCCGAAAATATCCATGCCGGTTCCTTAATGGCTAACGTAGAGCTAACCGGCGACCGGAAGCGGGCGAAGCCTGCTGGAGGCCGTCCGTGTTGAGCGCCGGGTTAGGCTTTTTACAGCAGACCATCAAGGCAACCATGAAGATCGCAAAACCGTTTTTTGAAGTCTGGATAAAGATCATGGTGCGTACTGCTGCCAGAGATAAACACGGAACATTCTATATCCGTGCCTTTACCGCGATACTCATCCCATGCCTTTTGCAATTTCCTTTGATGGCGTTTGGGCAGGATAGGGCGGATGGTATCGACCGCCGCTTGGTGCCTTTGAAATGCGCCGGAAAATGTGTCAATGGCGTAGGAGCCGTTGGCGATGGCTGCAATCTCGGGGGCAAAAGCGGATTTGTAAGCGTGGACGGCAAGGCGAATGGTATTTGCTCTATTAGTACCACGGGTGGCGATTATGCCGATGAGAGCAAGAACAAGAGAACCGACGACGCCAAGGAGGGCGAGTTGTTCTTGAGGGAACGCAAAGCCGAAGATTTCCATTTAGTGATCGCTATATGCGTGTTGTGGTGGGTGACTGCGGTGTTCCTATTTTTTCCATGGCCGTGGCGCACATGTTGTAAGACGCCTAACGTAGAGCTAACCGGCGGCGCTTTAGCGCCGTCCAGCGACCGAAGGGAGCGAGGTTGAGCGCCGGGTTAGACCGTGAATATATGCTGGCTACTGCAAAGCTAAAACAAGCAGAGTATGCCGCGCTGTTTGATAAAACGACCTGGGCAGAAAATGAGCTGAGCAACAGTGGATGGTTATGCCTCATAGGTGTGCCGTGGCTAATTGACGAAATGGAAAACAACAGAGAGCGCAACGGCAAAGACAGAAATACCGATTGCCAACCAAGACCGGATTGCATTGGGTCGCTGAAGCCTCCGTTGCAACTCATGTTGACCAAGGAGACGATGACCGATGCCGCGCTGGTCATTCCAACCGGCAATCCACTCGCAAAGTTCCTCGTCAGTTTTTTTGCGAAGATCGTAGGGGTCTCGTTCGTTGCTCATGTGGGGGCGAGGCCTAACGTAAAGCTAACCGGCGGCGCTTTAGCGCCGTCCAGCGACCGAAGGGAGCGAGGTTGAGCGCCGGGTTAGAGCGCATTTTTGTTACCCCGGAAGTGCTTGGCAACCACCGCACTGCCACCCGCACAAACTGCAACTAGGAGAAGGCCGGGAACCAAGGAAATAACCGAGGACAGCGCGCTATCGTAGGGCCAGCCAGACAAGGCTACGCGAACAACAGAAACCACCCACGACAAGCTAACGGCCAAGGCCATGACATGCCAAAGATATTGAGACCAGCGCTTGTCCAGGAAAAGCCCCAAGGCTGCGATGAGGGATACGACCGCTGGAAGTAGCCACAAGAACGAAGCAGCAGAAACCGCCCACCAGCCAAGATAGGCGGAAACTACAACCAGGAATGTGGCAAGCAGTTTGATGACCATAGGCTTTGCGCTCTAACGTTAAAGGTAAGGGGCGCGCTTTTGCGCCGTCCCGCTTGACCGCAGTGTTAGGCAACTTAACGCCTAGTTCGTCTGCCGCCTGCTCGCGAATAACTGGTTTCAATCCAAAATTTCCATGTGTATCGAGTGCCTGTATCAAACGCTCTCGCACCTATCGCAGGTATTACTCCAGGAGCAGAGGCATAATATTTATACATGCCAGGTTCAATTGAAATTGTTTTATGGCTATGGGCTTGTATTTGGTGGATTTCGCTACCAACTTTTAGATTAAGGTCTTTGTACGAAGCGTTTTCAATCGCAACTTCAGGCGTAATCAGGCTTGGTATCGACTCTGCTTGGAAGTTGGCTCCCTGTGACGGGTTCTGTGTGTACTGAATTTTTAGAAATTTTTTCAGCACCCAGCCCTCTTTCGCCGTTCCCACGTCAAGGACGTTCAACCAGTCATCATTTTCCTCTCTGTCCAAAATAACGACAATGTTGCTCTGCTTTAGCGATGCAACTGATTTTGAATCTTTTAGCGGCTCAGATCGTAACTGGGTTTTCTGTACCGTCACGATACCAACATCCACGCCATAATCTTGTGCAGCAAAAGTATGGAATGAGAAAAGTGAGAGAAAAACAATCAATAACCGTTTCATTTTCGTCCTCGCTGATT
>JAYWDZ010000442.1:0-2702 GCA_043779595.1 Nitrosomonadales bacterium | reverse complement strand
TGACAACGCGCCCGTCTATCAAGGCTTTATAAACTGGATCGGTGTCTATGAGTCCGACCAAGAAACTTTTCAGGAAATCGCGGTAGCGGACTATTGGGGCGTCGGCGCGCGGTTTGGAATTGTTCCAGTGACGAAACGCACGGGCTATTGGGCCGGCGGCGTCGCCTGCTCCGACGTGGGCCCGAGAGACCCGGCTGAATATAAAGAGGAGCTGGCTTCTATTTTCTTGGGCTGGCCTAAGCCGGTTCAAATGATGATAGACCACACGCCAATCGAACGGATCAACAAGATTTACGTACATGACCATGACCCTATCCGGACGTGGCATAAACACAACCTAATTGTGATCGGCGATGCCTCTCATGCTTCTTTACCAACCTCCGGTCAAGGCGCTTGTCAGGCACTGGAGGATGCTTGGCATCTTGCAAATTTCCTAAACGACAACCCGCACGATTTACAGAGAGCATTTGTCAAATTCACTGAGATGCGATTTGAAAAAACAACCGGCATCATTATGGCGGCGCGAGGCTTTGCTTCATCCCTGTTCAATCGGGATGAAAGATTCTGTATGGCAAGAAACGAAAACAGCAGGAACACGGACTTTGACAAAGTTGCCGCAGCCATGTCGCGAGGCTGGTCTCAGCACCTTCCACTCAATGCATAGCAACGCCATCAACTCGGACATTAGGTTGCAATGAACCCCCGCATATACGTTCGCCCTCCAGCGCTTCCCGACCAACGCGAATTCCTGGCGTCTGTCCGCAAGAGCCACTCATTGCACGCTCCTTGGACGGTTGCACCTACCAACCCTGCTCAGTTTCGCGCCTACATCGAACAGATGGCACAGCCCACAAATTGCGCTTTTCTCGTCTGCCGACGTGATAACGAAACCATCGCTGGCGTCATCAACATCACCAACATTGTGCTCGGCTCGTTCCACAGCGGCTACGTTGGGTATTACGCTTTCGCCGGTCATGAACGTCAAGGGTTCATGAGCGAAGGATTGCAGGCCGCGATTCGACACGCCTTCAAATCACTGAAACTGCATCGCCTTGAAGCGAACATTCAACCCGGCAATACGGCGTCAGTAACGTTGGCTAAGGCATGTGGGTTTTCGCGAGAAGGCTACTCGCCGCGCTATCTGAAGATCAGTGGCCGCTGGCGCGATCATGAGCGTTGGGCCATTATTGCCTCGTAGTTAATTGTATGTTGGGCATCAAAAAGGTAAATTCAAATATGTCATCAGTTTCATTTGACGAAAAGCGCGCCACTTCACACGACAAGCGATTTTCGAAGTTGGCAGCAATGCGGGAAACGCTCCACCTGTTTATTCGTATGATTTTCGCAGACCTCCCGGCTGAATCACGGATACTTTGCGTTGGGGCGGGCACTGGCCCAGAACTTGTCTATCTGGCCGACGTATTCCCAAACTGGCGGTTCACTGTAGTTGAGCCATCGTCCGCGATGATTAGCGCCTGCCGAGAAAAGACTGAAGGATTAGGTATTGCATCTCGTTGTACCTTTCATGAAGGATTCCTTGAGTCACTTCCCGACCCAGGTCCATTTGATGCGGCGACGTGCATCCTGGTTTCGCAGTTTTTGCTGGAGCCTGAAAAACGAATACGTCTTTTCAGTCAAATTGCGAAACGATTGATTGCCGGTGGCCTCTTGGTGAGTGCTGATCTCGCATCAGATATGTCCAGTCCAAAGTACCAACGCCTCCTGGAGGTTTGGGCTCGAACGATGAATTACTCTGGAGCCGCAGTGGAGGACGTCGAAAAGCTAGGCCGTGACGTTGCTGTACTACCACAACAGGAAGTCGAATCATTTATTGAACAGGGTGGGTTCGAGCAGCCAGTCCTGTTTTTTCAAAGCCTGCTAATTCATGCGTGGTTCTCGCACACGCGCACCGAGAAGGTATCGTGAAGCAGCCGCCCAACAATGCGTTCAACTCGGACTCGCCAAAGCATTTCAGTGCAAGTTCCAAAGTGCCATGGAAGCGTTGGCGCTAGAGGTCTATGGCGAGAAATCTTGGGCTAGTGCTCGCACCAGAATCTCAATGCACAATCTTGCCGACGTCAGGGCTTCGTGACAAGATGTTGGCAGACTTTTTCTACAATTTCGTTAGGCTACCGCTCCCAACCCGTTACGGCACGCAAAAAGCGGTCATACTCAAGAATAAAAAGGATCTGAAACGTGCAAAATTCTAACTCGGAATATCTCGCGCAATGCAGAATCGCATTGAGTGCAGAGCAAACAACATCTCTGACAAAAACCAACAATTGGTCGCATGTCAATAAGCAGCAGGTCCATATTGATTGGGATGCACTATATAAAAGGCTGGCTACTATGCTGGACGGCGCACAAGCCTTCTCACCCCCCATACAAGAGATCATCGCACAGCATTACGCCATTGCCTCCCGGTTTTATGTCCCGTCGAGAGAAGCCTACATTGGCATGGGCCTTTTCTACAATGACAACAAGGATATGAAGGACTTCCACAACGCATATCACCCAGACATGGTGGAGTTCTTAAGTAAGGCTATCTATGTTTATGCGCAGCGCAATCTGTAAGCGGGTTTGCTTCGCCGCTGCGCATAAAATATTGCCTAACTTAGTGTTCGAGAGGGACGTGAAAAAAACTGCTCAGCCCCTTTCATTCGTTACGCCTCGCAAAATGCACCACATCCGCCGGGCCGAGC
>JAYWDZ010000441.1:0-2705 GCA_043779595.1 Nitrosomonadales bacterium | reverse complement strand
AACCTTTTGCACGCATTTCTGCATAGGGGCTTCTACATATGTTGCCCTTGCAAACAAACACCAGTCGGCTCACCCGTGCCCAATTAATTTTCCTATATGGCCAAAACCCACCGAATCTGGCCCACGTTACGGCCATATAATGTACCAAGGTCGGATGCCGGCCACCGAATTTCTCTGTGGCTTCGCGCCGAATGGCCTCCATACGCAAAAGCATCTTGGCTGGTTCCAACCAGGAACAATACTGCATTACATCTTCGATGTTCTTGGGGAGAGCATACCGGTTGAGCTGATAGTGTGCATGGTGCTCATCCTTGCGCTTAGCCAGATCGGTATGACCAGGCTCCATAGTTATGGCCCCAGTCAAACCCGCCTCTTCAAGGATTTTAATCTCGCGTATACCAAAATCGATGCGCCTGCCCGTGGGATAGGCAAAAACGGGAAGCGGATGTGAAAGTTCCTCTTGCACACGCCGCCAGGATTCACTGATCTCATATTGGACACGTTCCCGAGTCAAGCGTGACAAAATAGGATGGCTAACGGTATGTGGGGCGAAAGTTACTCCCTCACTTTCCAGTTTTCGCGCCATGTCCCACGTCATCGGAAGATACGGGGAGATAGGCTCCTGTGGGACAGTAACCTCTGCATTGCGTGAGAGACTATCCAGTGCCTGAAGCATTTCTGATTCGGTGACTAACTTGATTCGATTTCGGAAATCCTTCGCACATAATATACGCTGGGCCGCCGAAGCGATTTCATACTGGAAATCGTTGTCGCCGATACGCACTGAAAGTTTCCGCACCTTGGTTGATGCAAATACGTAGCTGACCCGGTCATCCCAGGGCCATAGTTGGCGATCTAAGAATCCGGTAATCAAGAATATAGTGAGGGGACAGTCGAATTCGGCAAAAATGGGTGCGGCTATCGTAGCCTGATCGATAAAACCATCATCCATGGTAAAAACGATGGCCTTACGAAGTGGAGGAATTTCACCGCGAAGACGTTTATAAATATCTTCTAAAGGAATGAGGTTATAACCCCCCTTCCTGAGATAACGTAGCGTTGCACGGAGAAATTCTGGGGTATGGCCATGGATGCCAAGCACCGGATCGTGCATGCGATGCAATGTAAAAATCGCCGCGCGATCGCTTGTTACTGGACGAAATAGCCTCCCCACCATTGGGTGGCAAGAGGCTCGAATAATGCCATTTCTCAATAATCGCTTTAGGCTGGCCATGGCTCCCCCATTACAACTCGAATCCAGGTAATTTAGCCCCGGCTATGCAAATAATCTGAATGCAGAAACTCCATGCATCCCTTTTTTATTTGCCTATTTCAACCGTCATGCTTAGCATGGGCGGGAGCATGCTTTGAGATGGCGTAGATAGCTAGTATTACCTTATTCTGACAGAGTTACAAATCTCACTGGAGAAAATATTGACTACCATCAGCACGGCTTTTATTATCCATACGCATCAATAGCTAGACAAGTCCGCCATACTTTTTGCTTATCTTTCTTAAGCTTAAAGGCAGGAGTAAAATTTGAAACCGGGCATTGCAGACCCTTCTTCTGAAGTTGTAGCTCGCGTCGGTGTTGTATCCATGTGTGGGGCTAGGTATTATGCACGCGTCCGTAGATGGCCTCACTTTTGGAAATCCTCCTCCGGGGTGGGATGAATAAAATACTAATCCTTGACGCCAATCAACGAAGTGCCCTCGCTGCAACCCGCGCCTTAGGTATACACGGAATCCCTGTCATTACCGGCGATGTTACGCGCCGCACCCTCGCCGGCTCATCGAAATACAGCGGTGCTAGCATCGTTTATCCTTCGCCGCATGACGCGCCCGACGATTTCGTTGTGGCCTTGTCCAATGCAATACGCCAATCCAACGTCGATGTCTTGTTTCCCATGACCGACGTTACTACTTCTCTGGTGCTAAAATATCGCGCGCGACTACCGAGTGTGCGTATTCCCTGCCCAACATTTGAGATCTACGATACGGTTACCGATAAATACCGGCTTTTTCAAACGGCAAAGAAACTCAGCCTACCCATGCCAGCGACCCGTTTTGTCGACACCGGGGGCTTGACTCCCGACGTGATCGACGCAGTTCAATTTCCGGCGGTGCTAAAACCCGCGCGCTCGCGCATCTTCTCTCACGGGCGCTGGTTGAGTACGTCGGTTAAAATCGCGGGCTCGCCGCAAGAACTGCGTCGAATTATCCATAGCCATACCTGGTTCCAAAATCACCCCTTTCTGATTCAGGAATATATACACGGTCAGGGTCAAGGGATATTCGCATTATACGATAACGGCCGGCCGCTCGCGTTTTTTGCGCACCAGCGCCTGCGGGAGAAGCCACCGGAGGGCGGTGTCAGCGTGCTCAGTGCCAGCGCACCGGTATCCCCCCGTATGCGCCAAATCGCCGAGGCGCTACTGACTCCAATTAAGTGGCACGGCGTGGCCATGGTGGAGTTCAAAGTCGCCAGCGATGGCACTCCCTATTTAATGGAAATCAACGGGCGCTTTTGGGGCTCGCTCCAGCTGGCGATCGATGCCGGCGTCGACTTTCCGTACATGCTCTATCGATTGGCCTTGGGAGAAACGATCACGGCGGTCCCAAATTATAAGATGGGCGTGAAAAGCTGCTGGCTCATGGGTGACATAGATCATCTCTACCTGAAGCTTAAGGCGAATCGAACTAAG
>JAYWDZ010000440.1:0-2712 GCA_043779595.1 Nitrosomonadales bacterium | reverse complement strand
ATGACGGTAGTGCAGGCATTATCGATGGGAGGCGGACTGACTCCCCGCGGCACACAACGCGGCATCAAGATATTGCGCCGCGATGACAAGGGCGTTATACAGGAACTACCGACACAGCTTTCGGATTTGGTAAAGAAGGACGACGTGATTTACGTCAAGGAAAGTCTGTTCTAGCCATATTTAACGAACCAAGGACACGTATGAATTTCACCCAATTTTTGCTGATTCTGAGCGCGCGCAAATGGATTATTCTGACCATATTACTACTTACCGTCGCTATCACAGCGGCGATAAGCTTATTACTGCCGAAGGAATATACGGCAACCACTACATTGATCTTTGATGCCAAAAGCAAGGATTCTTTGACCGGTCAATTGCTGCCGTCACAGTTGTTTCCTGGCTATATGGCGACGCAGATCGACGTAATCAAAAGTTCAAACGTCGCACAAAAAGTGGTAAGCGAACAGAAACTGGCGGACAGTCCTGGCGTCCATGAGCAATTCATGGAAGCAACCAAGGGAAAAGGCTCAATCAATCAATGGCTGGGCGATCTTTTGGGGGCTAAACTGAGCGTGGAGCCCTCACGGGAGTCCAGCATAATTTCCATTGCGTTCACAGGCACCGACCCGCAATTTGCAGCACTGATGGCCAATGCCTTTGCCAAATCCTACATCGACACCAGTATCGAGCTTCGATTAGTACCGGCTCGACAAACGGCCACCTTCTTTGACCAGCAAATTACACAATTACGCGCCAACCTTGATAAGGCGCAGCAAAAACTCACCGCTTATCAACGCGAAAAAGGCATTGTCGAATCCGAGGAACGCCTCGACGTAGAAACGCGACGTCTGGGTGATGTTGCAGGGCAAATGGTAGCCGCGCAGTCGGCCGCATTTGAGGCGAGCTCGCGGGCGCGTGACAGCCGGTCGATGCCAGAAGTATTTAATAATCCATCTGTGCAAAGCCTTAAAGCATTGGTGGCCCAGAACGAAGGCAGATTGGCTGACCTGGCCAAAAGGGTGGGCACAAACCATCCTGAATACCAACGTATTCAAGCTGAAAGGGACAGTTATAAGGTCAAACTCGCAACTGAACTCAGCACGGCCTCTAAAGGGGTGGGTGCCGGTGCCACCGCGGCGCGTCAGCGGTTCAACGAATTAGGCGGGGCTTTTGCCAACCAAAAAGCACGTGTTATTGGACTGAAGCAACAACGCGAAGAGGCCACTTTGCTGGCGCGCGATCTGGAGAATGCCCAGCGCATCTACGACTCGGCCCTGCTGCGTTATGGTCAAAGTCGCATGGAAGCACAGTCTACCCAGACAGATATCGCAGTATTGAATCCGGCCACGCCGCCCACCGGACCCTCTAAACCAAAAGTGTTTCTGAACGTGCTGCTCTCGGTGTTTTTGGGCACTTTGCTGGGCGTGGGTATCGGTTTTCTGGTTGAATCGCTGGATCGACGCGTTCGTTCTGGTCAGGACATTGCTGCCGGACTGGATATTCCGGTATTGGCCGAAGTGTCCAAACGAGAGCATCGCTTGATAGCATTTCGTCGCTTGTTCCGTCGTGCACGACCTGCAATGGCGGGATGACAAAAGTTTACCAACCCGTCCCTAAATAGAATTCTAAAACGGCCTAAACCCCATGAATCTACCCTCCAGCAACACCGACAGCGGACACATTATTGCCGGTGCATCCCTTAAAACCACGGACGCCGCAATTGGCAAGCTGCTGCAGGATGCCGGCAAGCTCAAGCAACAGGACATGGAGCGGGTGCTCAAACTGCAACAGGATCAAAACCTGCGTTTTGGCGAAGCGGCGATCAAGCTGGGGCTGGTCACCGAGGCCGATATCCAGCACGCGCTGTCCTTTCAGTTTGAATATCCCTATTTAGCCAACGACCGCGAAGGGCTCAGCCCGGAACTGGTGACCGCCGCAGCCCCCTACGGCAAAGAAGCCGAAGCCCTGCGGTCGGTCCGGTCGCAATTATTGTTGCGCTGGTTTCAGGAGGGACGCAAAACCTTGGCGATAGGCTGTGTGACAGAGGGTGATGGCGCAAGCTATCTGGCCGCCAATCTGGCGGTGTTATTTGCCCAGCTCGGCAGAAAAACCTTGCTAATCGATGCCGACATGCGGCAACCGCACCAGCATCAGATATTCAACCTGGGGAATAGCAAAGGACTCTCAGATATCCTGGCGGGACGAGCCGACGCCACGTTTGCCAGCCCTATAAAATCTTTTCCCACTCTGTCAGTGCTCCCCTCTGGTTCGCCTCCGCCCAACCCTGCCGAGCTGCTTGTGCGGTCGGCATTCGGTGCGTTGCTGAACAGTTTTGAAAGCGATTATGACGTCATCCTGATCGACACCCCCGCCTCGCAATACGTCTCCGATTTTCAGGCTGTCGCAGCAAGAACAGGGGGGGTGTTGATCACGGCTCGCCGCAATGTGAGTCGCCTGACTGCACTTGCTGAACTTAAAGAAAAAATCCTCCTGGCCGGTGCGCAAGTTATTGGCGCTGTGGTGCTGGACTGATCATGAACACGTTCACTTCCAGATTGCCCGGATGGGGTAATTCGCTTCCCGTGCTCAAAACTTGGTGGCCGGTATTACTCGGCCTGGTGGTGTTGTATGCTCCCACCTACTGGATGCTGGCACACGGAATATGGAATAGCGAAGAGCAAGCCCATGGCCCGATTGTGCTCGTCGTGACGC
>JAYWDZ010000439.1:0-6745 GCA_043779595.1 Nitrosomonadales bacterium | reverse complement strand
CGGATTCCCCTGTCGTTTTGGTTTTTTGCTAGAGGCACATTCTGTCTCACGCGCACGCGCGAAGGCAAACGGTTTTTTCTTTAGCCGCGCTTTTGCTTTTGACTTAGGGGAGCCCCTTGGGGCGGATGGGAGCGAGGCGCATCGAGCGCGAAACGGAAGCCCGCAGGGCTGAAGCGCGCGAATGCGACACGCGGGCGGGCGGGGGAAACATTCAACGCGGCGAGGCGAAGCCTGGCCGCACTACACCGGGGGGTGTGGGGGTGGCGCAAGCCTCCCCCGCATCAAGACAAGCGCGGCTTGCCGCACAAGACCGCAGGCCGGGGCTAGACATAACATTGTTATACGAAGTGCGCGTGGGAGGCCGCGTGCGGCCTGCGCATTTTGTATAACGCCTGTTATGTTGAATCGGCAAAGCCGATTTACCCTTCGGCCTGCAAACCCTCGGCCTTTGTGCCTGACGGCTGGCCGTCCCGCATGGGCGGACAGACGGCAGGCACAAAGTACAACACCCATTCCACCGACGGCCTCGACGCCACCGTCGCCGACGCTTCCACTATTGCAGCCGGGCACGCGGCTTGTCACCGCAAGCGGCGTGACGGGCGGAACGACGGGGCAGGACGTGAGCGAAGCCACCGCGGGTCGAGTTCCCACGACAGCAGCGACGGCGCGGAGCTTGCCTTTGCAAGCACCGTGATCGGAGCGGTCAGGAGGCTTCCGCTGTGTCCGCTGCTGCCGCTGTGTCCGCCGCTGACCCTGTGTCTGCTTTGTGCAGCCGCGCCGGATGTGTCGCTGCGTGGATCTCCTTCAGTTTGCCGATGGACACCTGCGTATAGATCTGCGTGGTCGACAGTTCCGAGTGGCCGAGCATGGCCTGGATGAAGCGGATGTCGGCGCCGTTCTCCAGCATGTGCGTCGCCATCGCATGGCGAAACACGTGGCACGCCCCCTGGTTGACGCCGGCATGGCGCAGGTAGCGGCGCACCAGGTCGCCCAGGCGGTTTTTCTCGAAGGCTTCGCCGTAGTCGGTGAGGAAGAGCGCCAACTCGTCGCTGCGGACAGCGAGTTCCGGTCTGACCTCGGCGATGTAACGAGCGATCCACGCGCACGCGCGGCGGCCGATGGGGATCAACCTATCCTTGCCACCCTTGCCCAGACGAACCATCACCGTGCCCTGCGCCAGGTCGACGTCGTAGAGCGTCAGCCGCGTCAGTTCCATGCGCCGGATGCCGGTGCTGTAGAGCGTCTCCAGGATGGCGCGGTCGCGGATGCCCCAGGCGGTACTGACGTCCGGCTCGTTGAGGACGGCTTCCACGTCCTGCACGCTCAACAGCACCTTGGGCAATTGCCGGGGCTGGCGCGGCAGGATCAGTTCGGACGCGGGGTTGTAGAGGATGTGGTGCTCGCGCGCAAGCCACTTGAAGAAGGCGCGCAGCGGGTTCAGGAGGCTCTGCTGGGTGGCGAGGCTCAAGGGTGCACCGTCGGTCTTTCTGGAGAGGAACAGGTGCCGCTGGTAGCGCTCCAGCACGGCGCGGCTGATGTCGGCCGGGCGAGTGATGCCCCGCTCGTCGCACCAGCGGATGAAGCGGGTAATCGAGCGGTCGCGGGTGTGCACGGTGGTCATCGAGTAGCCGCAGGCCGCGGCCCATTCGTGGAAGGCGCGGCGGTAATTGTGCAGGGGGTTGTCGGCGGCGGGGTCGGGTCGGCTAGTCGGCGTAGATGTGCGGGGCTTGCCCCAGGCGCGCTTGATGCGTTGCGCGGGCGGCGGATGACGGACGGGCATGTCAGGCACCAGCAGCGGCTAAGGGTTGGACGGTGATCTGTGTGTACGACGGACTTTTACCGTTTGGGCGGGAGCAGTGCGGTTTGCTGTCCGGCTCGGGGTGATCGTCTGTAAACCTTATGGATGGTGGGTTGTGTGGGGAATCGTCAACCCGCGAACCCCCCGCTACTGCCCCGCTATCGCCCCGCGAACGCCCCGCGACTTCGGGGGTGTAACCCCGCGACTTTGCAGTCGTACCCTGAAGGGCATGAATAGCCGCAGACTTTTGCGCGGCAGCCAGCGCTTCGAGCGCGGCCATGTCGATCAAGCCCGCAACCTGCGCCCGTGCTTCGTCGCCGACTTCGTAGACCAGCTCGTACACGTATTGGCCGCCTGCGCCTTCTCGCCGGGTCAGCACGTATTCAAGATCGACCAGACGCGCGAGGTGCAGCCGTAACTGCGTGTCGCCCCAGTGGATCGCTTCACGCAACGACCGGCGGCTAAAGCGAACGTCGCAACGTCGCACACTCAGCCGCGTGCCTTCGCCTTTGACGTGCGCATCGATGCGTTGCAACAGCCGCCGCGTCTGCGACGGCAATTCATCCAGGCTGCGACCGAGCACGTCGTGCGCGATGCGATTGGCGAGTTCAATGTCGGCCAGGGTGGCTTCGATGTATTCGATCACTTGCTCGCCGCGCCGCGCGGTCTTCACGGGTCGCTGGTGCTGATGCACGAAGGCAATGACGTCGATCAGGGTCAGGTACTTTTCGTGATCGCGGCGTAGACGCGTGGTTTGGTCTGGGAAGGTTAGGTGCTGCGCGTAAGGGTTCAATACTGCCAGCGGTTTTAACAGGCGCTGCGCGTTTTGATGCAGGGTGATGAGGGCTTCTTTCTCGCGGCGCGCGAGCAAACCTTCGAGCGTTCGTTTGTCGCGCTGCAATTGATGAATCGCGCGCGTCTGCGCGCGTCCCTCATCCACCGCCAGCGCCAGGCAGCGGTTCATCAACTCTTCGTCGATGTCGGTCGCTGTGGTCGTCACCAGCAACGCCACCGGGCCTTCAACGCGGTATTGCTGGGTGATGAGGTTGCCCGTTTGCGGGTCTTTGCCGGTGGATGCGATGGTCAACTCACCCTCGGACTGCAACAGCTTTAACGCATAGCTGGCGCGACTCGCGCCTTCTTCTTCGACGATGGCGAGCGCTTTGTGTTTGAGATTGGTCTCGCCCATGTAGAACAGGCTCTGCCCGGTCATCGCGCTGTATTTGACTTTTTCTTCGTCGGGGACGAAGGCGAGTACGGCGTCCATCAGGCTCGACTTGCCCGCTGCGCTTGACGACTGGATCACCACGCCGAGCGGCTTGTCGAGTTTGCGCGAGACAGCGGCGAGGTAGCCGACAAGCTTGTTGGTCTCCTCACCCACCAGGCCGCACGCGGCAAAGTCGGCGAGTATTCGCTCGATCAAATCCGGCGATTGCAGCAGCGCGGTCGCCGCGTCGCGCGCAGCGGCACCCATCGTCACCGCTTCCGGCACGGATGGTTTCAAGGCCGCTTGTATCTGCGCCTCCTGCAAGGCTTCCAGTTTCAACAGCACGCGCCCGAGATCGGCGCGCAGCATGTCCTCCTGCATCTGCAATTCAATAGCCGCGTGCGTGAGGTAACTCGCGCGCTGGCGCGCAGCGTAGAGGTCGAGCGTGTCGACGTAGAAGGCTTCGCGGCGCGAGACCAAGAGATTGACCTTGAGCAATTCAAAGCTGAGGTTCTTCGCAAGACCGCGTACGCGCCAGCGGCGGTCGCCCAAGGTGAGCAGGATTTCGTTGTCTTTGACCTCGCACGGAATGTTTTCCGTCGCAGTAGCGGGGACAGGACTGGCGGGCAACACGGGAACAGCAGCGCCTGTCCCCGAAGGGGAGAAAGGCGGAACGCCCGACGGCTCGGCTACCGCAGCCATTGCGGCAACTGGCGGCGTGCTCGTCATCGACACCCCGTCCGGCGCGGCGGGAGCCGCGCCTTTACCCAGCCACACCGCGCGCCGTATCACCAAGCCCAGCGACTTCGCCGCAGGCGCAACTTTCAAGGCGTACGCGTTGGCGTCCATGCCTTTGGGGAACTGAATGCGGAAACACTCGATGCCTTCCGCCATCAGGCGTTCGGCGACCTTGGCGGCACCGCGCTCGCCCGCGTCGTCGCGGTCATACGCGATCAACACGCGCTCGGTGCCGTGCTGTTTGAACGCGGCTAAATGATCGTCGGTGAAACCTTCGGTGCCGTAGCTACTCGTCACGTTGCGATAGCCCGCGCACCAGAATGTCATGGCGTCGATCAGCGCCTCGCACAGGATGACTTCCTTCTGTCCTCTGTCTTCTGTCATCAGTCCTCTGACATTCCACACGCCGCGATGCGCGCCCGGCAAATACAAATGCTTCGGCGTACCCGAGCGTAATCCGTCGGTGATCTTGCGGCCGTAGACCTCAAGCACATTGCCGCCTTCATCCAGCACCGGCACGATCAGGCTGCCGTTGAAGTGTTCGTGGCCACTGTCGCGGTAAATACCGATCTTCGTCAGCCGCGCGCGGATGTCGGCACCAGCGACGCGGTTCTTCTCGGGCAGGCGCAAACCTAGCGTGCGGTTACTGAAGCCGAGCTTAAAAGCGTCGATGGCCTCTCCCGTCAGGCCGCGCGAGTCAAGATAAGCCAAGGCCTCCGGGCTTTGTTTCAAGGTCTCGTGGTAGTAATCGATGACTTGATTCAACAAGGCTTGATCGTCGGCCTCATACGACACCGGCGCATCGAGCGCGCGCACGGTACTGCGTTTCACCGGCCCAGCAGCTAAAGAAGAAACGCCATCACGCAACAGTTCGACGGCGTGGCGGAACGAGACGCCATTCTTCTTGATGATCCAGTCGATGGGACCACCCGCCGCACCACAGCCAAAGCAGTGCCACAGGTTCTTGGCAGGAGTCACGACCAGTGAAGCAGTGGCGTCTTCATGGAACGGACATTGACCGATGAAGTCTTTGCCGGATTTTTTGAGTTCGATGCCCGAGGCTTCGACCAGGCGCTGCACGCTGACTTCGTTCTTTAGTCGCTCGATCTCTGATTCGGGAATGCGTGCCATGAATTCGTTTCCTTGTAAAAAGCCGTCAACCGTCAGAACGGATATACTTACAATATCATATGTGTTAGTTTATACCAATCGCTACAGATAGGGGCTGGACAATGCAGGCATTCAATCAAATGGCTTTCTGGCACATGGAATTCCCTGAACGCTTGACTGCGCTCCGCAAGGAGCGCGCACTGACACAGCAGGCGCTGGCCGATCTAGTCGGCTGTCATGTGCTGCAAATCCGCCGCTACGAAGGCGGCACGTCGCAACCGACGCTGGAGGTCATCAAGCGGCTCGCGCAGGCTCTGCGCGTGAGTGCGGATGCGTTAGTTTTCGATACGGCGGAGCGCGGGCCGGATGAGGAGTTGCGCTTTCAGTTCGAGGCGGTGACGCGGATGCCGAAGAAGGAGAAAGACGCCATTCGCACGATGCTGGAAGCGATGATCGTCAAGAACCAGGTCGCCGGCGTGATGGAAGGCGTCGCCAAAGCGAGTAGCCGCTGAACCTAAACAGGAGCACATGCAATGAGCGCAACCGAACAGGTGTTGATCGAGAAGATCAGGCAATTGCCGCCGCAGCGGCTGGCTGAGGTGGAAGACTTCGTGGATTTTTTGCGCACGCGCGAGGATGAACAGCGCCTTACGCAAGCCGCCGCCCGTGCCAGCGAAGCGAGTTTTGCGGCGGTATGGGATAACGACCAAGACGCGGTTTACGACCGGCTGTAACGATGGTGCATGCTTTTGGCGAAGTGGTGCTGGTGCCGTTTCCGTTCACCGATCAGTCGGGCGTGAAGAAACGGCCTGCGGTCGTCGTGTCCAGCAGCGGCTACCACGCGAACCGGCGCGACCTCATCATCATGGCGATCACGAGCCAAGTACGCACTCCGCCGGGATTCGGCGAGGCGTTGGTGGCCGACTGGCAGGCCGCAGGGCTCATCAAACCTTCGGTGATGAAGCCGGTGTTCGCAACCATCGAGCAGGGACTCGTCGTGCGAACCATGGGCACGCTCTCGACCAGTGATCTGCGCACGCTCAGGGAGACAGTTGCGCAGATCATTGGCTGAATCAGACGAAAAAAGGGTCGCTCAAGGCGTCCTCAGTTCGGCAACCACCCGCCGAAGGCGGGTGGGGATAGGTCTTCAAACCTCACGTTGGAGAAATAAATGTTCGGGGAACAACACGTAGATATCACGCTCACGGAACGTGCCAAAGAGTGGATCGAGAGCTACAAGTTAACATCTGGACTTCACAATCCTATTGTGAGTATTTACTGGGCTCGTGTACGCGGGGAGCCCGAACACAAATGGAGGATTGGCCTTTATGAGCGTGCCGAAATTAATGAAGGATGGCTGGGCATTGCCCAAGACTTTCAATTCATTGTTCTCCAAGACGAGAATTTCGAACGCCTCAACCATAAGGTTATCGACATTACTTACGACCCAAATAACCTCTTGGTGATATCAGTAACGCCCGTTCCATGAGAACGAAGATTCTGGCTCCGAACGTGTGCATAAGAATGCCGGGTTCTCGGACGGGAATGGAAGCGAAGTATCGATGTACTTTATTCCCTTTCTTGGACACGCATACTGGCACGACAAAACATATCGATGCTCTCCAGTTTGGGTGTATCCAGCAATCCCCGTGAATGGGCACTCCGGATCAGGCTTAGGCAGACACTGCTCCCGCGCTGGTCGCTCTGGCCGCTCACGCTCATGTCCGCGTTCTGGCCGCTCTCTTCCCGCCGGAAAGGGAATTACCTCACCACCAGTGGCACCTGAACCACCACCAGGGATAGGAGGAATTGGCAATGGCGGCAACGGTAATGGAATTGGGCCAGGTAGTATCCCAGCCAATCCCAACGGATCGACATAGCTAATCGGATTC
>JAYWDZ010000438.1:0-2724 GCA_043779595.1 Nitrosomonadales bacterium | reverse complement strand
CCGCGCATCCGCGTTCAGGTGATTTGTCGTATCCGATCGTGCGGCTTGAAGGGTGTACGCAGTGCAAGCGCTGTACGGTGGAATGCCCGTTTGGCGCGATCGACGAGGATGCGCGGGGCTTCCCGGTATTCAACGAATCGCGTTGCCGCCGCTGCGGAACCTGCATGGGCGCATGCCCGGTGCGCGTGATCTCGTTCGAGAACTACTCGGTAGACACGGTGGGCAGTCAGATCAAGTCGCTCGACATGCCCGACGAGTTCTCCGAAAGGCCGCGCATCCTGCTGCTGGCCTGCGAGAACGACGCTTATCCGGCGCTCGACATGGCAGGCATGTCGCGCACCGTCTATTCCGCCTTCGTGCGCGCGATTCCCGTGCGTTGTCTCGGCTCGGTGAATGCGATCTGGATCACCGATGCGCTTAACAGCGGCTGGGACGGCGTGATGCTGATGGGTTGCAAGAAGGGCGATGATTACCAGTGCCACTTTGTCAAGGGATCGGAGCTGGCGCACGACCGCATGAGCAAGATCGGCGATACCCTCAAGCAACTGGGACTGGAGACCGAACGCGTGGCCACCTATGAGGTTGCGATTACCGACAGCCAGCGGGTGGCGGCACTGATCAACGACTACGCAGCCAGGATCAAGGAAATCGGGATGTCGCCGATGAAGGGGTTCAATTGATGGAAGCGCTGAAAGTGACAACGACGACAAGCGATGCCAATAGCGCCGCATCAGCACGCTACCGCAACAACTTCCTTGCCGAAGTCGAGGCGCACGTCGAGGATGGCCAATGGGTCAAGATGTGCATACAGTGCGGCGTTTGCGCGGGCTCCTGCCCGCTGGGCGCGCACTGGGAACACACGCCGCAAAAAATTTTCCAGATGATCCGCGCGGGCAAACGCGAAGAGGTGCTCAAGTCCGATGCGATGTGGATGTGTACGTCGTGTTACAACTGTGTGGTGCGCTGTCCGCGCAAACTGCCGATCACGCAAATCATGCATGGGCTTGCAGCGTATGCGCACAAGCTGGGGCTGGTGCCCAAGATGCAGCCAACGCGCGATTTTTCCCTTCAGTTCTGGAACAACTGCACCAGGACTGGCCGGGTCAATGAACTCAGGCTGACGTTGGGGCTGTACTTCAAGAATGGCCTGATCGAAGGCGTCAAAACGGCCTGGAGCATGCGCAATATCGGTCTTGGCCTGCTACTGGCCAAGCGGCTCAATCCGTTCGAACTGTTCGGGGGCCACCGCTGCAAGGACCAGCAGGGTATTGCAGCGATGCTGAAGAAGGCCCGGGAAATCGAAGACCAGCGCAAGCGCGCTACCACGTAAAGGATCCCTTCATGGCCCAAAAGGAATACGCGTTCTATCCCGGCTGCTCGTCGCAGCTCAAGGCATCCGCCGCCAATGACCTGGTGTCGGTCAATTCGATGTGCAAGACGCTTGACGTCAAGCTGACGCCGATCCCGGACTGGAATTGCTGCAGCGCGTCGATCGGTTATGCGGGTGGCGGAGAGCTCGAACGGCTGGTCATGAACGCGCGCAACTTTGCGCTGGCAGAAACGCACCTGCCGGGTCAGGATGTCGTTGCCACCTGTGCCGCCTGCTGGCTAAACGCGCGCGAGTCCAAGGAAAAGCTCGACGGCAACGCGCAACTGCGCGCCGACACCAACGAGGCGCTGAAAGAAGCCGGGCTCAATTACAAGGGCAACGTGCCGGTGCGTCACATGGTCGAAGTGTTGATCGAGGATTTTGGTTACGACGAACTAAAGAAACCGGTGGTGAAGTCGCTGGAGGGTATCAAGTTTGCCGGCTATGTTGGCTGCCAGACCAACCGCCCATTCGGCATTGATGGCGAGTCGTTCGAAAATCCCGTGTATCTGGATAAATTGGTCGAAACCGTGGGCGGCGAGGCGATTGCGGCCTATGACCAGAAAGTAACCTGCTGTGGCGGCGCGCTGGCCTTCTCCGAACCGGAAAAGAGCCAGAAGCAGATCCGCGACATTGTCGAATCGGCATACGATCACGGTGCCGAGATGATCGTCACGCCGTGCCCGCTGTGTCAGGCCAATGTCGAGGTTTACCAGTCCGAGATCAACCGCAAGCAGGGCACCAAGCTCAACATGCCGGTGCTCTATTACTCGCAACTCATGACCGTCGCTTACGGCGGGACCGCGAAGGAAGCCGGCCTGGACGGACACATTATCCAGCCGAAGAAGTTGCAGGACATTGCTGTCAAGGTGGTGTCGGCGAGGAAGTAGTTCGGCAAAGGCGTGGCCTGCGTGTTGCTATTCTGGCAGTACTTCCTTCGGAGAACACAAGCACTGGCGCGGTTCGCAGGCCAAAATGCCGCCAGAAGCCGCGCCAGTAATTGACTTTATCAATCGGGAACTTCTAAAAACCCTTAATTTCATCGCGTGGCCCGGCCTGCACATTTTTTTCAGCGGGAAATCTCGGATTTATACGTTTCCATAGACGATATGCCTCGTTTTTCGGGGAGATTTCCCCCTTTGCTCATGCTGCAGACGCACCTTGGGCGTCTAGCGTCACCCAGCGCCGCTGGTTGACCATGATACAGCCTCAATGGCTTGTACTGCATGCACCCGCAATGGGTGATCAACACACTGTTTGCCTGCACCGCGCGGACCCTGTCCGAATTTGCCGCCAACCCGCGCTGGCTGGGCGTGGCCGGTGGCACGCCTGCCTTCAGTCTGGTGCTGCACACC
>JAYWDZ010000437.1:0-17311 GCA_043779595.1 Nitrosomonadales bacterium | reverse complement strand
CCCGCTTCGCTCAAATTGGCGTAACGCTTCTCAAGGTCAAATAGGCTGTTTTGCATGGTAAAAGCGTGCCTGAATTGGGGGATTTATAGAAGTGCCCACAAGTCACATTTGATTTTGAAGTTCCGGTTAACAGCACTTCCGTATCGCAGTTTGGCATGCCAGGAAGGCGAAGCAGAACATTGACTGCGTCTTGGCAGAGTTCTAGCTCTGTTTCCACGAGTTGGTTTGTGCGAGATGGTTGTTTCTCGCCGTTGATCCAGATTTCTGCGCCGGGTGGGGTGGTGCGGATGTCTAGAGCAATCTTTCGCTTATCGCAAGGTACTAAGAGTGGGCGGGCGCACCAGCCACCACCAGTAGGTAAACCGAAATGTGGCGTAGGCAAAACAACGATGGCTATTCCCTTTTTACTCAAGGTTGCTTTCGGGTCTGCCCAGGAAGCTTTCAACTCAGGACTGCAATTTTCTGGGCGAATACTCACATCCCTGATAGTTACATTGGCTTTGCCAACGGAAATAGAGAACTCAAATATGTAGTGATTTGGGGCACCCAGCGAAAGCTTATGTACTCCTTCACTCAGCTCCATCGTATCGCCTACCATGCCGATGAAATGTTCACCAATGTAAGTCGATCCGTTGCGCTGTATTTCAGTAATTTTTGCATTAGCTAGCGGGGCTTCAGACACTATTTGCACCGTGGCGGCACTTGCATGCAATACCAAACAAGCCATGAAGGAAAAAAGAAACATCCTTTTTCCAGTTCTCTTAAACCCAGTCTTAACGAGCATCATGAACTCCAAAAAATATCCCCTACATGTTAGCGAAATGGAATCGGCTCAGTTCAACGTCCAACAAGACTTTACTCGGGCGCAACTTTTTGCCCACAGCGTGGTATTAGCGTCAAGGGGGTTGATGCAAGCAAATACACGCATTCAGCACTTCTACCAACGCTGCATTTTAGCCTCGTCTCACTTCAACCACATTCTGCACATGTTGTAGCCGCACCAGCAGTTTCGATAATTGCTGCAGCTCCTTGATGCGCACGGTAATTTGCATGCTGGCGTACTCGCCTCGTGACTGGGTATTAACGCGGATTACGTCGAGTTTGTCTTTCGCGATCACGTCCGAAATATCACGCAGTAGGCCCTGCCGATCGAAGGCTTTCAGGCGGATGTCGACTTCGAACGCGGCGCCGGCTTCTGTCACCCATTCTGCGGGCAGGATGCGCGCGGGGTTGCTGCGTTTGAGTGCGGCGCAATCGGTGCGATGCACGGTGACGCCACGCCCGACGGTGGTGTAGGCGGTTAATGCATCCGGCGGCTGGGGCTTGCAACAACGTGCCAACGTCAGCGGCACATCGCCCAGGCCGGGAATCGACACTGGATTAGCGGAGGATTTTTGCACGCGCGGTTTCGCGGTTGGAGCGAGTGCCGGGCTGGGTTTACCCGGCTCTTGTAAGCCATTGATGAGTTCGCGGTGGCCGATATCACCGCGCCCCAATGCTGCCAAAAATTCTTCAACTTTGCCAAATTTCAGGCGCTGAGCGAGTTTCTCGTGATTGACGTCGTTAAGGCCCAGTCGCTTGAGTTCTTTTTCGAGCAGCGATTTCCCGAGGCCGACCTGCTCGCCGATGTCGCGTTGCCGAAACCACGCGCGCACTTTGGAGCGCGCGCGGTGGGTGGCGAGGTAGCCCAGTGCCGGGTTCAACCAGTCGCGGCTCGGCGCGCCTTCCTTGGCGGTAATCACTTCGACACGCTGGCCGTTTTCCAGTGGCGTACTCAAGGTCGCCATCGCGCCGTCGATTTTTGCGCCGCGGCAACGGTGGCCCAAATCGGTGTGTAACGCGTAGGCGAAATCCACCGGTGTCGCGCCGCGATCCAGCGCGATCACGCGGCCCTGCGGAGTTAATACATAGACCTGATCATGAAAGAGCTCGGTTTTGAACTGCTCGGTGAATTCGCTGCTGTCGGCAACGTCGTCTTTCCAATCCAGAATGCGCCGCAGCCAGGCAATTTTTTCTTCGTATTGCGGCGACTGTTTGCCGCCTTCCTTATAACGCCAGTGCGCCGCCACGCCAAGTTCTGCATGACCATGCATATCAAAGGTGCGTATCTGCACTTCCAGCGCGTGGTCTTTAGGGCCGATGACAGCGGTGTGTAGCGAGCGATAGTCGTTGCCCTTGGGTTGCGCGATGTAGTCGTCGAACTCGCTGGGAATCGGCTGCCACAGGTTATGCACGAGGCCCAATACGGTGTAGCAATCAATCTCGTTTTTGACCAGCACGCGCACCGCGCGGATATCGTATAACTGATCGAATGGCACATGCTTGCGCCGCATTTTATTCACGATGCTGGCGATGTGTTTAGGGCGCCCGGTGATTTCGCCGACAATGCCGTGCAGCGCCATTTCAGATTCGAGCTGAGCGATGATGTCTTTGATATATATTTCGCGATCGCCGCGTTTTTCGTCGAGCTGCGTGGCGATGGTTTTGTAGGTGTCGGGTTCCAGATAGCGAAACGCCCAGTCTTCCATTTCCCATTTGATCTGCCACACGCCCAGTCGATTCGCCAGCGGCGCAAACAGCTCGCGCGCTTGCTGGCCCAGCGCTTGACGCGTCGCTTCATTAACCGCTTCAGGGTGCGTTTCATCAGACCGCGGCGAGGCTGCACAGCGTAAGGCGTGCGTGCGTTCGGCCAGTTTGATTAACACCACGCGGATATCTTCGACCATCGCCAGCACCATTTGCCGCAGTGCTTCCAGATGCGTGTGTGGGTCTATGCTTTTGTCGGTGGAACTCGTTGCCAATGTTTCGATGCGCGCCATCGCGACCACGCCCTGCGCCAATTTGGCAGCGCTGCCAAATTGAGCCAGAAACTCTGGACCCTCGTCCAAACACTCGAATAACAACGCCGCGACAACGGCATCGGCGCCAACGCGCAACTCAGCCACAATCAATGCTGTGCCCACGCTATGCGCGAATACCGGCGTGGCACCCAGCTGCTGCCAGGCATAGTCGAGCGCTTGCCAGGGCGCATCGTTCTCGGCTACCGGCAGCACACGTGCCAGTGCCTGCCGGGCGGTTTCAAGGTCTAGCGCGTCGTGGCAGCGTGGGCGTGCGGTATCAGTCGAATGCATAAGCGGCGGCGTCGGGTTTAAATTGATATTGCCAATAGTGGCGATGCGGTTGGCGGTATTGTGACGTGCGAATGCGCTCGTCGCCAAAATCCATACGAATCAATCCATCGCGGTCACTACGATAAATCGCCGCGCCGATGTCCCGATAACGCGCGACCACCTGCGGCTTGGGATGACCAAAGCGATTGCGATAGCCCATGGTAAATATCACATTAGACGGATGCACTTGCGTGACAAACGCAGGCGTGGATGAAGTCATGCTGCCGTGATGCCCCGCTACCAGCACGCTGGCGGGTAATTGGTTGGGTGCAGTTTGGAGTAACTCCTGCTCCACTAATTTTTCGCCATCGCCGGTGAGCAGCAAGCTTAGTTTGGTGGCGCTCACCTTCAGTACACAACTGTAATTGTTATCTTTGCGTTTGCTCTCCAGATACGCAGTCGGCGCAGGATTCAGAATCTCGAAATCGATATTATCCCAGCGCCAGTGTTGCCCGTGCACGCAATGCCGCGGCTGGGGCGCACCTTGCAGCAATGCGCTGGTAAGCGGCAAGCCGTGTAGCAGCCAGGGGGTGTCGATATCACGCAAAACCGAAAGCATGCCGCCGGTATGATCATTGTCGTCATGCGTGACGATCATGCCGGACAAGGCGGTGACGCCTGTCGCGCGCAAATACGGTACGACAATGCGTTCGCCCGCGTCACTGTCCCCGTAAGTCGGGCCGGTGTCGTAAAGAAGAGTGTGCTTGGCGGTACGGATCAAAATGGCGGTGCCTTGCCCAACGTCGATGATCTCAGCGCGGAAGTGGCCCGGCGCAATGATGTCGACAGGCGGGAATAATAGAGGCAGCCACAGCACTAACCCAAGCCAGCGTAACGGAAACCCACGTGGCAACAACAGCCACAGCGTGCCCACGAGGGCTAACAGCACGGCCGGAACCGACGGCGCCGGTAGCGACCATACCGCCAAATCCTGTCCAGCCAGCCAGCTTAACTCCTGCCCCAAAGTCGCCATGATCTGCTCCGCCCAGACCAGGCAAAACGGCAGCGCTACCCCGATTAATGCCAGCGGCGTGACGAGCCAGCTCACCACCGGAATCGCAATCGCATTCGCCAGCGGCGACACCAGTGATACTTGTTGAAATAACAGCAGTAAAGCGGGCGCGAGCGCGAGCGTCACTGCGGTTTGCACAGTAATCCAGGCGTTGAGTTTTGAGGTTACGCCGGTGCGGCCGACTGTCACCCATAAAATCGCCGCCATCGCACCGAACGACAGCCAGAACCCGGGCGCTAATACCGCCCATGGATCGATCAGTAATACACCGAATAGCGCCCAGGCCAGCGCCGCCGTCGGGCGCGTTTCACGCTGATTCCAATATGCCAGCATCAGTACTGCCAGCATGTATAAAGTCCGCTGTGCAGGTGCCTCGAAGCCCGCCAGCAACACATAAATCAACGCGGCCAACAGCGCAGCAGCCAGGCTGATTTTGCGCGCCGGAATACGTTCGGTAAGTCGCGGAAAACGTCTCCATAGTGCGCCTATTAGCCATCCGGCCAGCGCCGCGATCATCGTGACATGCAAGCCTGAAATGCTGATCAGGTGATTAACGCCGGTGCGCGTAAAGGCACGCCATTGTTGCGCGGGAATCGCCGATTGATCGCCGATTACCAAGGCCGTGATCACATAGACATAAGGTCGCCCAGCCAGCGTGGCAAATATGCGCTGACGAATCTGATCGCGCGTAGCCGCCAGCCAGGCAGTGGGCGAAGCGGCTAATTGCGCCACGCGCAGTGGGGGCGGCTGGTCGCGTACATAGCCCGATGCGCCCAAACCGCGTTCCAACATCCACGCTTCGAGATCGAATCCATTGGGGTTGGAAGTGCCATGCGGTTTTTTGAGCCGCACCGTCATGCGCCATTGCTCACCTGCACGGACCCTAGGCACAGGGTGTATTGATCCGTGTGGCCAATACCACGCCAGCTGCACCCGTGAGGGAATGCGCGCCGCGGGAGTCAATATTGAATCCACTTGCACCACAAAGCGCTCGCCCCGTGCATTCTGCTGCGGCAAATCAATCACCGTGCCCAGCAATTCAACATCCACACCCTGCCAATGTTCGGGTAACTGCTCGCGCATCCGCAGGTCTGCCCGCCAGGCCGCCCACGCAAATCCCAACGCAATACACAACACCGCGACGCTTAAACGCCGCAAGGTTTCCGGAATGGGCCGGGAGTAAGGGCGCACCCATAAAGTGGCCGACAACAATGGCAGCATCCACAGCCAGCGCAATGGGGGTAAATCAGCTTGCTGTTGAAGCAGCCAAATACCCAGGCAAAACGCAATCAGGAAGACGCGCATTCCCGCTGATGCGCTACAACGAGGGAGGCGTTACCGATGGATTAAACGTGGGGATGAAACTCAAAGCCTTTGTCGTGCACAAAAACGAGTTTGCAGGCTTCGATATATTTGGCGTCGTGGATTCTGCCGCCTTTGATGTAGCCGGTCTCACCTTGATTCAATATGATTTTCTCGCCATCCGGCACCAGCTTGCCCGATTCTTTGACAAAAAACTGGATCGACATTTTGCCCTCGACTACCACGGTCATATCATCGCCAGGATGCGAATGCGGCGGCTCTTCAGTGCCTGCCTCCCATTGTTCCAACATGACCTCAACGCCGTTTGGATTGGTAGGGAAGGTGGTTCTGACCGTAAAACCTGCTGGCGTATCGGGAACAGAAATATGGTTGCGCCAGATGGCACTAGTGGCTGAAGTGACGGTGTTATTGGCAGCGGATTGCGTCATGGGAGGCTCGAATAGTAAAGGGATCCGCGCTATTCTAACCGCAGCCCGTGCGGGAAATGGCAGAGTTGTAGCGGGTTTTGACGGAATGATTTTTAGCCTTGTACGTACCCAATTCGCTTAAAACATTGGATGAGGGTAGCGTGCTGCGATGGGTTTATTTAACGCGGGGAGTTTTCGGCAGTCCTAGTATTCGGCACGTAATCCCAATGTTTCTTCCACGCGCCGACGACTAGATTGGGATATTCCGGGCGGCCCAAACTGCCGTTATAGCGGCCCAGCGCGCGATAGAGATCGCCGCTTTCCATATCGATGTAATGACGCAGGATCAAGGCGCCGTAGCGCAAATTGGTACGTAGTTGAAATAAATTGTGATCCGGCGTGCCTATGCTGCGAACCCAAAATGGCATGACTTGCGTATAGCCACGCGCACCCACAGGAGACACAGCGTATTTGCGAAACCCGCTTTCAACATGGATGAGCCCGAGCATCAATTGTGGGTCTACTCCCGCGCGCGAGGCTTCCCAATGCAAGGTGGTCAAAAACTCTATGCGCTCAGTCGGATCAGGGATACGTTTAGCCAGCCGTTTGGACATTTCATTCAGCCAGGCCTGCTCATCTGCCGGATTGCGGAATGCTGTATGCGTTGAAGCAGTATCGGCCATGGACTTTTGCAATGAGGCCCGGACCTTGGCCGATAGAGCTTCTTCTTTTTGCCCTCCCGCGAGCGCAAGACCGCTCGTGCTCGCGAAGAGTACGACCATTGCGTAGAGCAATATTCTTTTGATGCCCCTCTTAATGATCTGCATCAGGGTGATACGCATCTTCAATCGCTCAATAACTTCGCTAGAAATTCTGGTGCTCCCTTCAAGGTCACTTTTTGAGGTTCACCGCCCTGGCGAGGCTGATATTCGATCAGCCCATCCTTCAAGCCGCGCTCGCCTACTGTGACGCGGTGTGGAATACCGATCAACTCGGCATCAGCAAACATCACCCCCGGGCGATCATCGCGATCATCCAGCAACACGTCAAAACCCGCCGCACTTAACTCAGTGTATAAACTATCGGCTGCCTGTTTGACCATCTCACTCTTGCCATACCCAATAGCCACAATTACCAGCAAAAAAGGTGCCATCGCGGGCGGCCAGATGATGCCCTTATCGTCATTATTCTGTTCGATCGCGGCCGCGACGATGCGGGATACACCGATGCCGTAGCAGCCCATTTCCATCGGCTGGGCCTTACCGTGTTCGTCCAGATAAGTGGCATTCATCGCTTCTGAATATTTGGTCCCTAGCTGAAATACATGGCCGACTTCTATCCCCCGGCGCAGTGCAAGCGCCCCTCTCCCGTCCGGACTGAGATCCCCCGGGATCACATTACGCAAATCCGCCACTTGAGGCTCGGGCAAATCTCGCCCAAAGTTGACGTTGGTCAAATGAAATCCATCCTGATTCGCCCCACATACAAAATCGCTCATCAATGAGACGGTGCGGTCGGCGAATACAGGGATATTTAGACCCACCGGGCCCACTGAGCCTGGAGTCGCCTGACTTGCCGCAAGCACGCTGGCGGTTGACGCAAAAGTCAGCGGCGATTTCACGCCGGGGAGCTTTTCGGCCTTGACTTCATTGAGCACGTGGTCGCCCCGAAGCAATAATGCAATCACGCCAGTTTCACCTTCCACAATGAGGGTTTTAACGGTGCGATCACTCTCGATCTTAAGAAAAGCCGTTAGTTCGTCGATGCTTTTAACACTGGGCGTGGCGATCTTTTCCATTGGGGCAGACGCGTCTGCGCGCGTATAAAAAGGGCCAAGGGCTTCCGCCAGCTCGATGTTGGCGGCGTAATTCGATTCGGGGCAATAAGCAATCAGGTCTTCGCCCGAATCTGCCAGCACATGAAATTCATGCGACACCGAGCCGCCGATTGCGCCCGTGTCCGCCGCGACAGCGCGAAATTTAAGGCCGAGTCGGGTAAAAATCTGCGTATAGGCCTCATACATCACCTGATAAGTGTCAGACAAACTCTCACGATCAGCGTGGAAGGAATAGGCATCCTTCATCAAAAACTCTCGCGCGCGCATCACACCAAAGCGGGGGCGGATTTCATCGCGGAATTTCATCTGTATCTGATAAAAATTCAACGGTAATTGACGATAACTCTTGATTTCGCGGCGCGCGATGTCGGTAATTACTTCTTCATGGGTCGGACCAAAGCAGAAATCGCGCTGATGCCTATCCTTGATTTTTAGCATCTGCGGGCCAAATTGTGCCCAACGGCCAGTTTCTTCCCACAGTTCCGCAGGTTGCACGGCAGGCATTAATAGCTCCATCGCCCCCGCGCGGTTCATCTCTTCGCGCACGATAGCTTCTACCCGACGTAATACCCGCAATCCAAGCGGCATCCACGTATACAGCCCGGAGCCAAGACGTTTAATCAGCCCGGCGCGCAGCATGAGTTGATGGCTAATGAGCTCTGCTTCTGAGGGTGCTTCTTTGCTGGTGGATAGAAAAAATTGTGAGACGCGCATTTTTGTTTGATTTAAGCTAAAAATGCGATTTTACCGCTTCCCTCGCTTGAGCCGTTTTTGTGGCACGTGTTCATGAATTCCAGGGGGGTTGAACATAGACTTTCACCAAGGAGTTTGATATTCGCTTCAAATCCGGAAAACGTTTGTGGCGCGAAGCTGCAGATGCTCACCCTTTAGAAATTACGGAAGAACGCGGCACCCGTACGCTGCATCTGGGTACCTGCGCGATTCAAAGCGCTATGCGAATCTCGCGGCCCTGGGATCTTGAACTTGCCTACACGCGCGCGATGATGGCGTATTTGCTATTTCATCCGGCGCCGCAAGAAGTATTGATGATCGGGCTGGGCGGGGGATCGCTGGTTAAGTTTATTCGCAAGCATCGCCCCGAAACGCGGATTACTGCGGTGGAAATTGATGACCGCGTGATTGCTGCCGCGCGGGCGCATTTTGAAGTTCCGCCTGATGACAGCACCTTGACGGTAATAGAAGCCGACGGCGCGCTTTATATGCGCCAGCCATCCGCCAGCGCAGACGTCATCCTGCTGGATGGCTTTGATGGCGGCAACCAGGTAGAAGCCTTGGCAACCGAAACTTTTTATGCCGCTTGTCGGCGCGCCCTTCAGTCAGAGGGCGTGCTGGTCGTTAATCTGTGGGGACGGGATGCTCAGTTCACCGAATACCTCAATCGGCTGGTGCGCGCGTTTGAGGGAGAAGTGGGTTGGCTCTCAATTATGGGTAAAACGAATGTAATCGTTTTTGCATTTGCAAAAACGGGCGCCCGCCGACAAATGGAAAGAATGCGTCCTCATTTGGCGGAGCTGACGGGGCACTACGGGCTGGATTTCGCGGGATTTGCCCGAGACATTCAGTGGTCTGACGCAAGTGAGCCACGAGCGGGTTAACGCGATCATGTGATCCAAACCAGCGACAACGCATTTGCAATTTTGGCGGGGTGTGAAAGAATACAAGCAATCAAATTTTAATGTGGTGGCGGCCATGATCGACCGAGAAGGTTACCGCCCGAATGTAGGCATCGTGTTGTGCAATGCGGACAACCAGGTTTTTTGGGGCAAACGCGTCAAACAGCACGCTTGGCAATTCCCTCAAGGCGGCATGAATGCGGGGGAAACGCCAGAACAGGCCATGTTCCGGGAGTTGGAAGAAGAAGTAGGTTTATTACCCGAGCATGTTCGGGTGTTGGGGCGTACACGCGACTGGCTGCGTTATGACGTTCCCAGCACCTGGATACGCCGGGATAACAGAGGTATTTATCGCGGTCAGAAGCAAATCTGGTTTTTGTTGCGCTTAACCGGACGTGATTGCGACGTTTGCCTCCGTGCCTCAACGCATCCCGAATTTGATGCTTGGCGCTGGAATGATTACTGGGTGACCAAGGATGCGGTAGTCGAGTTTAAACGCGAAGTCTACGCGCTGGCCTTGAACGAACTTGAGCATTATCTGCACAAAGATGTGCGTTATCTTCGGCCACGGGCGCGACACGAGCATGTGGAACCGGCGTTTAGAACTTTGGTCAAAACTTGAATCTATAGGAGGCGTTAAGTTGATGAAAATTAGTGTACACGCCGCCTCAACCAAGCTTAGCGCCCCTAGCACTTGTCAACCTGGCCAACCATTGTGGAGCATCGTACCGACCCGCGATGAAAATGGTCACTTGCTTACAGATTTCATGATGCTTATCCCCCGGCTCAAAGAAAAATCTTTAGGCGAAGTAGAGCGTACATCAGGACATATCCGCAGCGTACTGACCTTGCATTCCGAAGTGGTGTTTGCCGACCTAAACCTGGCGCTTAACCTATTATGGGTTTCGTTACGGCCCAAACATGGGGCTATGGCGGAAATCGCTGCGGCTATCAGGCTGCTTGTGCCTGAAGCTATCCTGGTAGCCAATCAGGCCCATTGTTAATTTAGCCTTGTATCACGGCCTGTGCTGCTCGATTAAGCCCAGGTTTTCTGCACAGTCTCACCTAAGTCAGCATAATTCGTTAGAATCGCGTCTTTCCTCTATATGAATGGCTGGAATAGCATGTCTGTGTCTGAGCTCCAAGTGCAAACCGCACTCAAAGAATTAATCGATCCCAATACCCATAAGGATTACGTTACAACCAAATCTGCGCGTAATATCAAAATTGATGGCGATGCGGTTTCGTTGGACGTGGTACTGGCGTATCCCGCCAAAAGCCAAGTCGTTACCCTCAAAGAACAGATTGAAGCCAAGTTAAAAGGCATTCCTGGGGTAACGACAGTCAATGCTAATGTCAGCTTTAAAATCGTCTCGCACAGCGTGCAACGCGGGGTAAAGCTGATTCCGGGTGTCAAAAACATCATTGCTGTGGCGTCGGGTAAAGGGGGCGTGGGCAAGTCCACCACTGCGGTAAATTTAGCGTTGGCACTGTCGGCCGAAGGCGCGAACGTCGGCATGCTGGATGCGGACATTTACGGGCCATCGCAACCCACGATGCTTGGCATCACCGACCGTCCCGAGTCTGAAGACGGCAAAAATCTCGACCCGCTGATTGGACACGGTATTCAGGCGATGTCGATTGGATTTCTGATTGACGTCGAAACGCCCATGGTATGGCGCGGCCCGATGGTGACGCAGGCTTTGGAGCAGCTACTTAACAACACCAATTGGAAAGACCTGGATTATCTTGTCGTTGACTTGCCTCCGGGCACAGGCGATATCCAGTTGACTTTGGCGCAGCGCGTGCCGGTTACCGGGGCGGTCATCGTTACCACACCGCAAGACATCGCGCTGATCGATGCGCGCAAGGGGCTGAAGATGTTCGAGAAGGTTGGCATCCCTATCCTCGGCGTCGTCGAAAACATGAGCCTGCATATCTGCACCAACTGTGGCCACGAGGAGCGCATTTTTGGCGAAGGCGGCGGCGAACGCATGTGCAAGGACTACAGTGTGGAATTCCTCGGCTCGCTGCCCTTGGACGGTAGTATCCGTTCTGACACTGACTCAGGCAGACCGTCCGTGGTCTCAGCACCGGATAGCCGTGTGACCGAAATCTATAAAGAAATTGCACGGCGCGTAGCAGTTAAAGTGGGCGAAACCGCTGAAGACCATACTGCGAAATTCCCAAGCATTGTGATTTCCAATACCTGAGCGCTTAGGGGCTAGGCGTCAGGAAGGATCAACCCCATATCCCGCCCTAGTCCCTAGCTCCTGACTCACAAAACATGTCCATCAAAGCCGACAAATGGATCCGCCGCATGGCGGCCAGCCACGCGATGATCGAGCCTTTTGAGGCGGGCCAGGTCAAGACAGTCGACGGTAAATCCATCGTATCGTATGGTACGTCTAGCTACGGTTACGACGTGCGCTGCGCGAGCGAATTCAAACTATTCACCAATCTGAACAGCACCATCGTCGATCCCAAAAACTTCGATCCGAATTCGTTTGTCGAAGTTAAAGGCGATTCCTGCATCATCCCGCCCAATTCGTTTGCGCTGGCGCGCACGGTGGAGTATTTCCGCATTCCGCGCAACGTGCTGACGATTTGTCTCGGCAAAAGTACCTACGCGCGCTGCGGCATTATCGTCAACGTCACCCCGCTGGAGCCCGAGTGGGAAGGCCACGTGACGCTGGAGTTCTCGAATACCACGCCGCTGCCTGCACGCATTTATGCGAATGAAGGTGTGGCGCAAATGCTGTTTCTGGAATCGGACGAGGTGTGCGAAACTTCGTACCGGGATCGCGGCGGCAAGTATCAAGGCCAGGTCGGCGTGACACTCCCAAAGATTTAACGGCACAACCCTCTCCGCGTCACCTCTAGTTCGTATAATCCGTTTTTTTCTCGCTCACCCTTTGGAGCCGCCATGCGTTTTCGTTTCCCCGTGGTCATTATTGACGAAGATTTTCGCTCTGAAAACGCATCCGGACTCGGTATCCGCGCACTCGCCGAGGCGATCGAAAAAGAAGGCATCGAAGTATTGGGTGTTACCAACTACGGCGACCTGACCTCGTTTGCGCAACAGCAAGCGCGCGCGTCCGCCTTTATCTTGTCGATTGACGATGAGGAACTCGCTGGTACCGCCGAAGATGCCCAGGCTGCGTTGCAAAAACTGCGCGGTTTTGTTGAGGAAGTGCGCTTTCGTAACGCCGAAATCCCCATCTTTTTGCACGGCGAAACGCGTACTGCACGCCATGTACCCAATGACATCCTACGCGAACTGAATGGCTTCATTCATATGCTGGAAGACACCCCGGAGTTTCTCGCGCGCTACATTTTGCGCGAGGCACGCGCGTATCTTGATTCGCTGGTGCCGCCGTTTTTCCGCGCACTCACGCACTATGCAGCCGACAGCTCGTATTCCTGGCATTGCCCGGGTCATTCGGGCGGCGTGGCATTTTTGAAGTCGCCGATTGGGCAAATGTTTCACCAGTTTTTTGGTGAGAATTTGTTGCGTGCAGACGTCTGCAATGCGGTGGATGAGCTCGGTCAGCTGCTGGACCACACCGGCCCAGTCGCGGCCTCGGAACGCAATGCGGCGCGCATCTTTAACTGCGACCATTTGTTCTTTGTCACCAACGGCACCTCGTCGTCGAACAAGATGGTGTGGAACGCAAACGTGGCGACCGGCGATATTGTGGTGGTCGACCGCAACTGTCACGTATCCATCTTGCATGCGATTATCATGTGCGGCGCGATTCCGATTTTTTTGACGCCGACACGCAATCACTACGGCATCATCGGGCCAATTCCAATGGACGAGTTCCGCCCGGAAAACATCGAGAAAAAAATCGCCGCGCACCCGTTTGCCAAACATGTGAAAAGCCGCCCACGCATACTCACGATCACGCAGTCGACTTACGACGGTATTTTATACAACGTCGACATGATCAAGGAGTTGCTCGGCGACTATATCGACACGCTTCATTTCGATGAGGCCTGGCTGCCGCACGCCACGTTCCATGATTTTTATCACGGCATGCACGCCATCGGTAAAGACCGCCCGCGTGCGAAGAATGCGCTGGTTTTCTCAACGCAATCGACGCACAAATTGCTCGCGGGTTTGAGTCAGGCGTCGCAAATATTGGTGCAGGATTCGGAGACGCGTAAGCTCGATTTCCACTGCTTCAACGAAGCGTATTTGATGCACATGTCGACCAGTCCGCAATACGCGATTATCGCGTCGTGCGATATCGCCGCGGCGATGATGGAATCCCCGGGCGGCCCGGCACTGGTGGAAGAGTCGATCAAAGAAGCGCTGGATTTCCGCCGTGCGATGCGCAAGGTCGACGCCGAATTTGGCGACCACTCGTGGTGGTTCACTGTGTGGGGGCCGGAAGTGTTTGCGGACGAGGACGTGGGCGATCGCGAAGACTGGATATTGACCGCCGAAAACCGCTGGCACGAGTTTGGTAATGTCGCGCCCGGTTTTAACATGCTTGACCCGATCAAGGCCACGCTGATTACGCCAGGGTTGGATGTGAACGGCGAGTTTGCCGAGTGGGGCATTCCGGCTGCGATTGTGACCAAATACCTGGCCGAGCACGGTGTGATTGTCGAAAAAACCGGGCTGTATTCTTTCTTCATCATGTTCACCATCGGCATCACTAAAGGCCGCTGGAATACGCTGGTGACTGCGCTGCAGCAGTTCAAATCCGACTACGACCAGAACCAGCCTTTATGGCGCGTGCTGCCTGAGTTTGTCGTCAAGCATCCGCGCTATGAACGCATCGGTTTGAAAGAGCTGTGCGATCAGATCCACACGATTTACAAAGCCAGCAACGTAGCGCGTTTAACGACCGAAATGTATCTATCAGAAATGGCCCCGGCGATGAAGCCCGCCGACGCGTTTGCAAAAATGGCGCATCGCGAAACCGAACGCGTTGAAATCGACCATCTCGAAGGGCGCATCACCGCAATGCTAGTGACGCCCTACCCACCCGGCATCCCGCTGCTGATTCCCGGTGAACGCTTCAATGCCACCATTGTTTTGTTTTTGCAGTTCATTCGAAAATTCAACGAAAGCTTCCCCGGCTTTGAGACCGATGTGCACGGCCTGGTCGATGAGGTCATCGATGGCAAGCCGTGTTATTACGTCGACTGTGTGATTTAGCTGACCGGCCCTTGTCAGAGATTGACTGCCCCTAAGCGAGGGCCTGCGTTGACAGGATTTCGTCGCAATGTCGCGGCAGTGCCAGACCTTTCTCCGCATCGACGATCGCTTCAATATTGACGACCGGTATAAAAGACGTGACCGCGCCAAACACCGTAGCAAACGACGTGTCTGAAGCGTCGCGGCCGGTACCTAATCTGACCAAACCCATCGGTGGTGAAATCCCGCTGGCATCAAACACATACCAGCGGTGACTTAAATACACTTCGACGTAGGCATGAAAGTCTGTTGGTCCAAGCTTTGGATCGGCACCGTAGTCGATGCCGGTGACGAAGCGCGCGGGAATGTTCATTGCCCGGCACAAAGCGATCATCAGATGGGCGAAGTCGCGACAAACGCCGGTTTGGCTAATCAGGGTATCCGTCGCCGAGGTGCTGCTGTTGGAACTCCCAGGTAAAAAAGTGGTGCGTCGCCGTAACCAGTCTTGTATTGCATGCACCCGCTCATACCCCGGTTGGAAATGCGCAAACTCCCAAGTCGCGAGTCTCCCGAGTCGATCCGATTGGCAGTAACGACTGGGATAAATATAGGGCAGCACCTCGGAGGGGAGTTGCGATATCGGCACCTCCCGCAAGTTGTGTGGCGCCTCTGCATAGTGCGAGATATCCACGGTCGCCTCGTAGCGAATGCTGAATAGACCCGGCGCGGCTTGTAAGCGTATGAAGCGTGTTTGGGTGTTGGGGTCGGTATACAGCGTCGGCGTCAGGGAGGGATTGATATCCAGCTGCTCACTGACCACCGACTGCTGGGCGGTTTGAGCAGCATGCAGGTTAAAAATAAAATCGCTATTGATCCCGATCACTTCATAGCGTAATTCGATATCAAACTTTAGCCGTATCACAATGACCTCCTTCCATTTATGTCAGAACCCAGCTGCGCACTGGGCCTAGACCTTTGCCTGGCTGCCTTCTTCCAGCCCCGCGGCGAACGTCAATAGCGCAACGTTTTTGCGTGTGAAAAATCCCTGAAAATCACCAAAGCGTTGCACGTATTCGATAATCAGCGACGAAAAATCCGACGCCGATGAAAATATCTGCTTGAGTCCTTCTTCACGTGAACCCACCGTGTCGAGCAGAAAACCTTTGCCCTGCGCGGTAATGGCATCGACCACAAAATCGATATATTCGCGGCCGTCGTGCTGCCCATCTTTGACTGCCAGCGCCATGTGATGCAGGCGCGGGCCGTAGTTGCGCACGAAGGTTTCGGTGGGGCTGGGCAACTGATCCAGATGGTTGACGCAATACGGGTGATTGTTGGCGGTGAACACCTTGGCGGGGCTCGCGGACTCAGGCACGCCGCGCACGTTTTTGGTGACGTTGGTGGAGGAATTCTGATCCGCGATGTCGTAACTGCCCCAGTAGTAGTAGCTCGACAGCGCCAGATATTCGAGCAGCGCGGCTTCGCGGTTCTGGCTGTACACACGGGTGGCCAGGTGGTCGATCGGCAGAATCATATCCTTGATGCCGATGCGTTCCTGCATCTCCTTGCCGCGTTCATACGCCGCTTGCGCGCTGCCGAGGATAAGGCTTTTTCCGTGCTGATAGACACGAATGCCATCCGCCGCGCGCTCCATATAACCCACCATGTTTTGCGTATACGGCGAGGGCTTGGACAAGCTCACATTGAGCGGCAAATCCAGTTCGGCGAGCTGCCCGATGGGGAAGAAACGAAACTCGCGCGCCTGCTGCTGCGCAACCACTTCGTGGCGATTCGTCACGCGCAGAATTTCGCCCAGATAGCGGCTGTGCGGGCGTTGCGCGCCCACCGGGTACAAGTCATTCAGGTGGCGAAAAATATCGCTGTAGCCGGGGTCTTTGGCCTCGCGCAGCAAAATGTCGGGCGCGTGCATATCAATGCGCAATACGTGCGTGAGGTGTTTCGCGCTGTCGAGCGTGACCAGATAATGGTACGGCGTCATCAACGCGAGTTCGGCGATATATTCCAGCGCATTGCCCGGCTCTACCGTCATCATCAGCGCTTCGATGCCGCCGATCATCTCGGTTAGCCCGCTGCGGTCGCGCGCTACCAGCAGACGCGGTAGATATTCCTCAAAAAACGGGGAGTTTTGCTTATCGCCAAAACGTGGGTGATGAGTTGAATTGAGCATAGGGTACTGCGCTTATTTTCTTGGTGTAGCAATGGCTTGCCAACGCAAATCCAGCGTCATCGGAAAGCGTGGATTCAGCGCTTCGGGTTTCAAAATCATCGTGCCCGGGCTGTGGCCGTGCTCCCAGAATCGCGCGCGACGACGCGCTTCGGCCTCGTTGGCGTTGACTGGAAACGTGTCGTAATTGCGCCCGCCGGGGTGGCTCACATGGTAAGTACAGCCGCCAATCGCGCGGCCATTCCAGCTGTCGACCACATCAAATACCAGCGGCGCGTGCACACCTATCGCGGGATGCAAGGCCGACGGCGGCGCCCAGGCCTTGAAGCGCACCGCTGCGACAAACTCGCCCGGCACACCGGTCGGATGCAAGGGCAACGGCCGGCCGTTGCACGCGATGTGATGACGGCTGTCGAACATGCCGCTCACCTTGATTTGCATGCGCTCAACCGACGAATCGACATAGCGCGCCATGCCGCCGACGGCCATTTCTTCACCGAGCACATGCCACGGCTCGATGGCCTGGCGCAGCTCCAGCCGGATGCCCTGATACGCGACGCTGCCGTAGCGTGGAAAGCGAAACTCGATGAA
>JAYWDZ010000436.1:0-2732 GCA_043779595.1 Nitrosomonadales bacterium | reverse complement strand
GTACAACAAAAACGCCTCGCCCTTCGTATGGCGCAAGCGCGAGGTCCGAGGCGCGCAGCTTCGCAACACTATCGTTAACTTACGCAATTAAACACTAGACAGGAGCTCACGCAGAACACGCAGCACGAGCATGAATGGCGCACGAGTCCCTGCTATCATGCGGATGCGGCGCGGGATCAGGACTCTGATCCCCGGGAGCTATGAAGCGCCGGGTGACTGAACGGCTCTTCCGACGACTCAGTACCGCAGTATGAGCTGGACTCTTATACTGGCAGCTGTCCAGGATTTTGCTTATAATGAGAAATCAATAAGAAGGCCCTCCGATAAATATCGGCGGGCCTTTTACATTTCTAGAGGTAAGTTATGACCGAAGATCAGCTTCCAGCTTACGTAGAAATCATTGAAAAGACGCTTCTTGAGCGAGGGTCGCGCGAGATTACAGGAGCAGTCTTAGGCGAACACTTGCGGAGAGTTGCGCCGAATCTGAGTATCCGAGATGCGGTTGGAATGCCAACTGGCTCCGGCGCTCTTAGCAAATTCATCGAGTCCTACTTGAGTTCATTCCTTCGTCCGGTGCGACGCAGTGGTCAAGATATAGTTTATGAGATTACCGGGGAAATTGCCACAGTTCCGCCGAAATATTCCGCCGCGCACACATCAGCTTGGACTGCATTTGCAACACCCACAAGCCCAGAAGTCGTGGTTGTCGCAAAGAATGAAAAGTACCTGGATGTCGCTTTTAAAGGGGCAAACTTAAGCCACGCGGAGCATTTGACCGTTCCGAGTGTTACTCGTGAAGAGCTCGAAACCATTCGAGAGGACTTTCTCCAGCAGGTGCCGGACTCGGAACTCAAGATTCAGATTGACGCGCTTGAGTCGAGTCTTAGCTACGCAGATTGGCTTCAAAGGCTTCACCAAATTAGTCCAGATATCTACAAGCAGTGGGCTGTCTATCGTCGCGACGAATTAACTAAGTTGTTTGAGCAGCGACTAGTAGCCCTTGGTCAATCAGGGCAGGATGTCGAATATTACGCAAACCTGCTGAAAGTAGCGCAGGTCGACGCAAATCGCGGGCGTCTAAGTAAGATTGCTGAAGCGGCACCCGCCACCAGAAAAATTCCGGCCGCGACCCTGGAAACGGATGAACGGTTAATTCGAGCAGTGCTGATTGATTCAATTTCTAGAATGACCTTTGATGACATTCGTAGAATCCAATGGCCGACTGGGCTGCTGGTGGACTCGGTCCTTCGGGTTCTGAGCGCGAAACAGCGGTAGCGTTGGCTTGGCTTAGGCAAGCTCCCATGCGGCGCGACCGAATTATTGTTCTAGTTAAATACGAAGCCATTGCAGGTCTAACGCGTAGGATCTGTGAGCAGTCACGCCTTGGTTGGGAGGATGCGATTGAGATCTCATCTATACCGGAGCGTCGGCGTAGCGCCTCGAACGACGAGGCGACTGATTTGATGATTCGGCGTTGGTTCGATGGGGAGTACTCGCGACTGATATGTCAGAAAGACTTGGCCCTCGACCTCGATCGCATAAAGAGTCAACTCATTCCGTCCAATGTGGTTTCTACGGTGGATGATGCCTTTGATAAGGTAAATCGAGAGCTCAAGCGTCGTCGCCTGCATTGGCTGACTTCAGCCCAATATAATTTCGACAATTCCACGAATAAATACCTGCCACCAGACGCATGGGTTAAACAATTTGCAGACTTGGGGCATGAATGGATTGGTCGAATATTACTTAAGCAATTGAGAGTTGTCTCGGACAGTGAATTGCGCGATGCATTTACTGTTCTGCCAAAGGACGTCGAAGGCCATAGAGTATTTTATGGATATTTCGGAGATTCTGAGGCTGGCAGTAGTTCGATTAGTATAAGGAATATTCTTGAGCACTTGAAGAAGTATGGCGACGTAGTTGAAGTTAATGCCTCTGAACTATTGCAGCGAGACTTTAGGGCATTTGATTCAATTTATATATTTGAAGATGGACTATGGAGCGGTGTTGAACTCGTGGATCGACTATCGATACTTCGAGATCGACTCGTTGGGGACCTGAACCGGATTCAGTTTCAATTTGTGTTTGGCGTTACCAGCGATGCTGGTCTAATTGCCGGCAGATCATATTTGCGGCAGCAGGGAATTTCGAATGTTGTTCTCCGCTCTTCCGTTATAGAGAATCACTACTGTTTTCTTCCAAACGAATTCAAGCGCGAGATATCGCACAGAGTTGAGATCTCTAGCGACGAAATTCGGAAGTTGATAGATGAATCTGTGAATCCGCAGGTTTTTCAGTCGGACTCACTCTGGAACGGTCAAGCGGTTGCAGCAAGGCGCTTTTGCTCAGAAGTTGGTGCGCAGTTGGTGCGTCCATTCTTAGAGCGGCGTGAAGCCATGAAGGCAGAGCAGGAAGCTCGGTCGCCAAGGGTCGTTGGCGATGACAAAGTTGGCCGATGGGCTCTCGGCGCATTGAATTTCGGATCACCTGTGGTATTCGCTTCGTCTTCCCCTAAACCGTCACTTCCCCTACTTTGGCTGAGCGGTCAGGTCAGCATTGGCGGTCGAACGATCAGCTGGCGACCCCTGTTCTGGGACACAAGACGTACCGGGGCGGAGCCTTCAAAATGAGCCGCAACGTACCCGCTGCAACGGGAGGCAGTTGAATCTATGCCCGCAAGCAGCCAGTGGTCAGCGACGGTTGATGGCCGGCAGCGTGAATTCCCTGGCTTC
>JAYWDZ010000435.1:0-47123 GCA_043779595.1 Nitrosomonadales bacterium | reverse complement strand
CTGCATGCGGCGGGCGCGAACCTGATGATCCACTACCGCAGTTCAGCGGTGGAAGCGCGTGCGCTACAGGATGAACTGAATGCGCTACGCGCGGATTCTGTCGCGCTGATTCAAGCCGACCTGCTGGACGTGGCGATATTGCCAAGTTTAGTCAGCCAGACTGTGACGATCTTTGGCGGTCTGGATGTGCTGGTAAATAACGCGTCGAGCTTTTATCCCACGCCGATTGGCAATATCAAGATGGACGACTGGGAAAATCTGATGGGCAGCAATCTGCGCGCGCCTTTGTTTATTGCCCAGGCCGCTGCGCCGGAGTTAAAAAAACGCCACGGTTGTATTGTGAATATTGCGGATATCCATGCCGAACGCCCGCTTAAAAATTATGTGGTGTATAGCGTGGCCAAGGCCGGGGTGGTGGGGCTGACCAAGTCGCTGGCGCGGGAACTGGGGCCCGAAGTGCGCGTGAATGCCATCGCGCCGGGACCGATTTTGTGGCCGGAAGACAGTTCGGATTTTGACGAGGTTTCGCGTCAGCGTGTGGTATCGCACACGATACTCAAAAAGGTGGGCGACCCCGACGACATCGCGCGCGCGGTGCGTTTTTTTGTGCTGGACGCGCCGTATGTGACCGGGCAGGTGCTGGCGGTGGACGGCGGGCGCAGCGCCAAGCTGTAATTTTTTTGTTGAAGATTACTGAAAATTATTTGGCTAAGTAAGGCCAGCAGGCAGAGGTTTACGCGGCGCATCACGCGGCAACAAAGTCACGCAATACAACGCAAGCAGCAGCCAGATTAACTGCGACCACTGCGTAGAATAAAACGAAGTATGCGTGTTGAACGGAAACAGCCACGCCAGGGCCGCCATCGCAAATGGCAGCGCGCGGTTTTTAGCATTCACGTCAGCACGTCGCCACGCGCGTATCAGCGCCGTATAAAAAAGGCCTAATCCCACTAGCCCGATGACACCCGCTTCGGACAGCACTTCGAGCATCATTTGATGCGCATAAGCTGCGCCGGTAATGCCGCCGGTAACAGGGTCGAGTTTAACCATGTCGTCGCCCGGTGCGGCATATTCAGGATAGGCAAAGCGAAAAGCGCGTATGCCGACACCATTCACAGGGTGCGCCTCGATCATGCTGACGGCGACTTTCCATAAGGTCCAGCGGCTGGATAAGGCTCTATCAATCAGCACTTCGTCGCCGGAAAAAAGCAGCAGGGTTTGATCCAGGCGAGCCCGGGCGTTTGGATTCTGCGACACCGCAACAAAACCCACGATGACCACCAATGCGGTCACGATGCCTATTTTCCAGCCCGCAAGTTTGCGTCGACGGATTTCGTTCCACAGCACCCACGCGCAGACGACCGCATAGCTAATCCAGCCTCCCCGGCTGCCCGCCATTGCGAGCACGGCGGCGCTGGCTATAAAAGCACTCACCATGAGCCATGGTTTTTCTCGTAACGCGAGCAATAGAAAAGGCACGAGGATCGGCAACGCGACGCCTAGCGTCAAACTTTTTTCTCCAAAAATACCGTTGAGGCGTGTGGGAATTTGGGCAAACCCAAAAAGATCATGACCGAGCATTGCCTGGAGCAACGCATCCGCGATCCAGAACGCCGTCACACCCGCAATCAGTTTGATCAAACGATTTACGTCTTGTTGATCGCGCAGCGCCCATATCACGTAAAGACCGGTGAAATACAGCCGGGCAAACGCCACAATCGTGCCCGCGGTTTTGTTCACATAATAGGTGTCGGGCAAAGACAGCACCATGGGAATCCAGATGCACAACGCGAGTAAATTGAACAGACGCGCGGCAGGCATTTGCATCCACTTGCCGCGTTGCTGGTAGGCAAGGATGGCGCCGTACACGGTCATGATCAGCACCGGCAGTTCGACCGAGCGGCCAAACGGGAACAGCACAAAACACGAGAAAATCAGCGCGACGGGAAGAGGGAATTTAAACGCGGAGACCATGAGGCGCGGTGAATGGGAACGGGGGCAGACGCTGCGAGTGTATCAGGGCGAGACCCTGAGGTATCGGCGCTACTGCGGATGATATTCGGGTACCCAACCCACCAGCCGGGCTTTGACTTCAAGCGCATCCGCGCTGTCGACCGAGTCGAGCCATGCCATGCAATCCTGCATTTGCTCGGCGCTGGCGACGCGCGCACGCGCGATGTAGAGCTTGGGGTGCGGGGTGGGCAGCGTGGATTCGCTGTCGGCCAATAACTCTTCGTATAGCTTTTCGCCAGGCCGCAGGCCGGTGTATTCGATGCGAATTTGTTCTTCATCGCTGCCGGACAGGCGAATCATCAGTTTTGCCAGCTCGGCGATTTTGACCGGCTCGCCCATATCCAGCACGTAGATTTCGCCGCCTTCGCTCATTAAGCCGGCTTGCAACACAAGTTGCGCGGCTTCTGGAATCGACATGAAAAAACGCGTGATGTCCGGATGGGTCACAGTGATCGGCCCACCCGCTTCGATCTGTTTCTGGAACTTGGGAATCACACTCCCGGACGAGCCCAGCACGTTGCCAAAACGCACCGACACAAAGCGCGTGCCGCCCGGCTTGCCGGAGTCTGGATGTTGCTGCATCGCCTGACACGCCATTTCTGCCAGCCGCTTGGTCGCGCCCATCACGTTGGTCGGGTTCACTGCCTTGTCGGTGGAGATCATCACAAACTTGGCGACACCGTGCGCTTGGGCCGCGGCCGCTACCACCTGCGTGCCCCACACATTATTGCGCAGTGCCTCCCACGCGTTGTGGTCTTCCATCAACGGCACGTGCTTATAGGCTGCGGCATGAAACACCACGGTAGGGCGATGCTCAGCCATGACTTGAGTAATGCGACTGGCGTTTTTCACGTCACCGATGAGGGGCACGATTTGCAGCGCGGGGAAGTGCTGCGAAAACTCCTGCTCGATCATATATAGCGCGTACTCGGAGAGATCAAATAGCACTAAAGTGCGCGGCGAAAAGCGCGCGATCTGGCGGCACAACTCCGAGCCTATCGATCCACCCGCGCCGGTCACTAGCACGGTTTGGTTAGTCAACAATTGGTGCAGGCCCGTGTCATCCAGCGTGATTGAGTCGCGCCCGAGTAAATCTTCGAGTTCGATCCGACGCACGCTGGAGACTGACACCCGCCCTGCCACCAAATCCTCGAGCGAGGGCACGGTGGAGACATTTAATCTGGCCTCGCTGCAAAGCTGGGTAATGCGCTTGCGCACCTCGTGAGCCGCCGAAGGCAAGGCCAGGATCACATCATCCACTGCCATCTGCTTGGCCCAAATCACAACATCATCGAGCGAGCCTATGACAGGAATACCCTGGATAAAGCGACCCTGCTTTTGGGCACTGTCGTCGAGCAAACCCACCACGCGAAAGCCGGAAGGGTTGCGGGCTAATTCGCGCAATAAAAAATCCGCTGCCGAACCTGCGCCTGCCACCAACACTGGCTTGCTGTTCAGATGCAGCACCCCTGTCAACCGATGTTCTTTCCACGCACGATAAGCGAGTCGACTGCCTCCCATTAAAAGAATCAGCAGTAGGGGGTCGAGGATTAGTACCGAGCGCGGTACCACCACGCTGACGCGAAACAAAAACAAGCCCAGCGGAATCAATAATGCCCCAAGACCAATCGCCATCATGATGCGTTTAAGGTCGGGCAGGCTGGCAAAACGCCAGATGCCGCGATACAAGCCAAAGCCCCAGAAAACCAGGGCCTGCAGCGGCACTACCCACACCAGCGTGGTCAGTGCTGCTGATACATATTCAGGCGGTAAACTCAAATTCATCCGCAGCCAATAGGCAGCCACCCAGGCCAACATGGTGGCGAGCAGATCGTGCAGGATGACGGCTAGCGTGCGCGGATTAAATGTCATGTTTGAAGTGGGACCAGCGCCAGTCTGTGGCGATAAAAATCAGCGTTAAGCTCACTAACCAAAAGCTTGTAATTGCTGCTGCGTTTGAAGGGAGTTTAGTCAAAGCTAGCCCTGCCGCTGCGCAGCCTAGCATTAATGCATACGCCGCTAACGCCAATTGGCGATGACTGCACCCCATGCGCACCCAGCGCTGATAGTAATGCTCGCGGTGCGCGCGCCAGATTTTTTCGCGGCGCAAGGCTCGCTTGATCAAGGTCACACTGGCATCGGCGATAAAAGGGGAAAAAACCATGACCGGAAATAGCACCGGCCAGTAGTGTTGCGCTACGCCATACACGGCTAAGGCAGCGGCAAGAAATCCTAAAGGAATAGAACCCGCATCGCCCATAAAAATTTTAGCGGGTGGAAAATTAAAGCGCAAAAAAGCCAATGCGGCAGCTGCGATGGCCCCACAAAGCAGCGCCAATTCTGCTCCCCCGGTCCACCACGCAGCGACGGCAAGTGCGCCAAACCCGATTACTGCCATGCCACCTGCCAAGCCATCCGTGCCGTCCATGAAATTGTAGAGATTGGTCATCCACACGATGGCAAGGGTGGCGAGAACCAGGCTAAGAACACTTATTTTTGTAATCAATATCAAGCAGGCGACCGCTACGCCCATATGCGCCAATAGTCGAAACAACACTGGCAAATTATTGTAATCGTCCAGCAGTGAAATGACAGCAAGTATCAATGCCCCCACAAGCAAAGGCCACAGTCCCGAAGGATTCATCAGCAATGAAGCCACCATCACTCCCAACATGATGCCGATTCCTCCTACGCGCGGCGTCGGCATTATGTGTAGCGAGCGTTCATTGGGGTGGTCCATAGGCAGACGAAGCACGCGCAGCCTCAAGACAATCAACGCCAGCCAACAAATACAAAATGCAATAAATGGCACCAGCCATGCCGAAACAATTTTCATCTACGCAGGAATTCAAATAATTTGGCGGGATACTTCGAAAGGATTTTTGGCAGAGAGGTCGGAATGTTATTTTCACGGCATGCGCGCAATACTTCGCGATTCAGCAATACCGTGTTGCGCCAGCCCCCTGTACTGATCCCGCCGGTTCCCATATGTACCCATACTTCGGGTACGTGCAGGTATTTGAGTTTACCTGTATGGAAGATACGCGCCACGAGTTCAAAGTCACCCGCAATGCGGTAATCGGTTCGAAAATTGCCGTAACGTTCGTATACACTGCGGCGCAAAAAAAGGGCGGGATGCGCGGGCATCCATCCCCAAGCGATGCGTTCCGGACGGAAGCGTTCCGAACGGTAACGTCTCACGAAACGGGTGGGGTGGACGTGATTAACGAATTCTGCGTCACCAAATAAGGCATCAAGATCATGCTGCACCATGTTTTCAGCTACCCGCTCCAACACCCTTTCATCAGCATAGACATCATCAGCATTGAGAAAACCGATGATGTCTGCTGTTGCCAACCCGAGTCCCTTATTCATCGCATCATAAATACCATGGTCAGGTTCGGAAACAAACCTGGCAAGATGACTGCCATAACGGGCGACAACATCCCGCGTGTCATCGGAAGATCCCCCATCAATCACAATGTGTTCGATATCCGTATGTGTTTGTGCGGCTACCGATTGAAGCGTGTTAGCAAGCGTAGGGGCGGCGTTGAAGGCCACGGTAATAATGCTGATCTTCATGCTTGTTTGTGTAGGCAGTTCTGGGCCAAGCTCGAAAAATCCTTGGCGAATTGCTCGACACGTTGCAACGCAGCGTCGCGAGCCGCATTCGTCTGCAATTCGCGTTGCACCGGATCTAAAGCCTGGGTCTGATCCAGCGCATTAGCCAGGGATTGCGCAGAATTTCGTTCGAAATAGGCCGCATGTTTACCCATCTGCTCTAGGTGCACATCCAGATCGGACAGCACCATCGGGGTTTCCATTGCCCGGGCTTCTTCTACTGTGGTACTCCATCCTTCGAACAGTGAAGGGTTCAACATCGCGGTGCAGGTGCGCATGAGGAGTGCCAAGTGCGGGTAGGGGATCAGTCCAAGTAATTTAAACGACTCTTGCAGCCCTCGCTTTTCAAGCTCGCGCTGAAAGGCAGGGAAATAATCCGGATCCCGCGGGTCAGCCTGTTTGCCAGAAGCAGCAATCACAATCTGCCTGCCTCGGTCGCGCAAGATGGTTAAAGCTTCAAGCACCAAGCCATGGTTTTTGTGCCGCCAGAACTGATTCGGCAGGAAGATGAAGTGTTCTGGCAAATCGTAAGAATCCGCGACCGCGCGTGCGTCAGCGTAAGAAACAAGCGGGCCGGGCGGGACGGCAAAGTGGACTATACGGGTGCGTCCGCGAGTCGACGGATAGTAATCTTCACACGCCCGCCTTGCGTCTTCGCTGCTCAGCATGATCGTGCGCCCCCCCGCCACCTGCGCGCGAAATCCGATCTCTCGTTTCCACCTGGCGCCCAAAGGAAACAAGTGGGGTAGCCCTCTATGTTGGAAATCAGGAATCCAGGCGATGGCAGGAATATTCATACGCCAGCCGAAGAACTGTGCGGATTCAAACACCAGGTCAATACGATGCTGCTTTAATAACCGCCGTAAACAAGCGTCCCTACCCCAAAGCATCGCCTGCACAAGAGAGATTTTTCGTCTGCTCGCGTTCAAATAGGGCGTGCTTACAATTTCCAATCTTTTGATCGCCTTGAAAGGCGACTCCACTCCGAAATCATCGCCCACAAACAGCACCGGAGTGAGCCCAGCCGACTGATACCTGATCAATACATCGAGAAGATTTAACAGATAGTTATGGCCGCCGGTCCAATCACTCCCCCCAATCAAAGTAAACGCGATGCGCATCAAGCGGAAGCCGCCTTCGTCTGGATCCAGTCAACGTATTCAGCAATCCCCCCTGTCACAGGGGTGCGACATTCAATACCGTGTGAGCACATCCGGCCAATGCCTGCCACCAGCCTAAACGGATTGCCCCCACGGAATCTTCCGCTGAAACTCACCCTCGCCGCAGCCTCCACGCCGCCCCAAAAAATACAGCGCCTCTTTGCGCAAGCCTGCGTCGTTGTAGCAAGCGATGAAAATCGAGATTTCATATGCGCTAATGCGTCAAGGCCAAATAATATTGCCAGACTTACATCGTGCAAGAGGAGGTCCACTCATGCCCATCGAGAAGCACTCAACAATAGTATCTGCGGCACGAATAGGTACAAACCCACTCCCACCAAAATGCTGAATCTTCTCAAGGGATTCCGAAAGCATAAAAGCTAAACGTTCGGAATCCTTAGAATAAGAATAATTTTCCGACGAGTAACCGTTCAACTTTAGCGCGACGGGATTGGTCAGTCCGGACGCCCTTACGAAACGTTCTATTGAAAAAAGTGGTTCGTAATCCAACACATTATTGGAACTAAGGATCAATGCCGCAGAAGGGTGCGCTCTCAGAAAATCTAAGGCTTCATTTAGCCTGGTAGTGAAGGAAATGCTATTGGTGACCATCTCTTTTGACGCCGTTCTATTGGCATTAAAGTCTTGCACCGAGAGCTTCATAACATACAACGAAGCCATCAGGTAAACAACCCAAATTACTCCGCGCAATCTAAAGGGTTTAATGCTGATTATTTTCGAGACCACTATAAAAAATAAAAAAATTGCAAAGTGTTTAGCGAGCATGCCAGGGAACATGTATCTCGGAACGGCACCAGCGGGCCACACGCCGTAATAAAATACATATTGACTAGCAAATACCGCGAGCAACACGACCATCGCCCATATATAGCCATTTAAACCCTTCAACAAAAATCCTTTTTGTTCGTCTCTAACCTTCCATGTATGCACGAGAACGAGCAAAAGCAAACAAACAGAAAGCCAAGCCAGAACATCCGATCTCGTAATTAATGAGTGCAAAAGCCCAAGCCTGGATTCGATCGATATGGGGTTCGCATAAACGTCATGGCCCGCGTGCTGCAAACGCCTAACAACAGTGATCGAAATCCATCCTAGATACGCTAGCACAATGCCAAAAATAGATTTCAATCCCCAAGCCAAACGCACTGTGGGTGAAAAAATCAGCCAGAGTGGCAAAGGGGCAAGAATAATGAAGTTTTCCTTACTTCCCCCTGCAATCACAACCCCGAGAGCAACAAAAATGCAAGGTAATGCACGCCACCCTTTTTGAGTCGCAACGATAAACCCCAGCATGATCAAACTTACTCCAAAAACAGCATAGGTTTCGGCGGGACCAAGCCGCGCGAAGATATCCGCCCAGTACGGCCTCGAGAGTTCAAAAAACAGAAAACCGAATGTCGGTATTGCCCCACTTAAATGCAAACCAGCACTGGTCAGCACCATTGCAAAAAAAACGGCAATCACAATCCGAGCTGCATACCACATCTGCGGTTGCTTCCCCCATGTTGCCGCTTCAAGAAATCTAAGGCTGTAATAACTAGGACGAAAGCGTGTGGCAATTCCTGCATTACCCACCTCCGTTTTACCCAGAGCTACCGGAATCTCCGAGAAGGGCAATCTATCCCCTGTCCCTATGGTCGCCACGATCTCATGATCGTCAATGATTGACCACTTGGCATCAAGTAAGGGCAGCCAATTGTATAAACTATAAAATAGCGCGAAGCCAAAACACAGTAATGCGCCTAACGAGCTACGACGCAACTCCATACTCAGCAACTTCACTTGCGCCTCCATAGGGTAATCGTGGCAAATGAAAGTTTTTTGGCAAGCCAAGTTCTCCACAACAAGCGATCCAAAAAGAAAGCGATACGGACACCCAACTTTCCTCCAACATTCAAAGCTGGGAATGCGTCGGGGTTGTAATAGAGTACATAGGCTAACAATCCGGAGAAAACTTGGTCCACTTTCTCAAAGCCTGCCCGTTCGAACATGGCATCCAGGTGATCCAGATCAAAACCTTGCTCTGTCTGCTCATCAAACAGCTTGTTTCGCTCGTATATCCTTTGGCGCATCCTGCGAGTTAGCCAGCAGTTTTGCGTAGGCTCAAAATTAAGAAAATATCCACCTGTCCGCAACGATGATCCGAGACGCTCTACAACTTCGGCACTTTTCGAAAAAACATGGTGCAACCCTCCTATCAGAATGATCCAGTCGAATAGCTCCCCCTGATGGTTATAGGTTGTAGCATCCTGCCATTCGATGCTCTCCCCAGGGTATTGCTTACGCGCGATCCGTACCATCTCCTCGCTATAATCGAAACCAAAGTAATCAATATTCGACTGCAGGTAATGCTTGATTATTTGATAGCCTTCGCTCATCCCGCACATAGGTTCGAGCACTCGCATATTTGCTGTGGCAAATTTCTGCTTATCCAAAAAAAAATTGGACCAAATCAACTCCTTGAGCAGGATGTGGTTAGGATGCTTTCTCGCCGTCCAATACAAAGCCGAAATGTCGTTGAAATGTTCGCGCTGACGCTCAATTGAATTTTTCATGTGTTATGCATTTTGGTGGCCAGTATTGCTATCCCGATACCGATCAGAATGATGCCAAGCAGATGTGTCATAGACACTGGCTCCTTGAGCAATAAAAATGCAGCCAGCGTTGTGCCTATCATCAACGTACCAGAAGCGACTGGAAATGCTACCGAGAGGGGATATAGCCTGAGAATAATTAGCCACACGGTTGCTCCTAAACCATAGAGCAACAAGCCAACCATAAACCTGGCCGACAACCACGAAGCCGCGGCTTTCATAAGATAAAGCCCCGCGCAACTTGCAAAAACATAAATACAAAAAAGAGCCACCCCCTTAGACAAGCTCAAAATAGTTCGCTTTCGCTGATATATCGAGGTCTGCGCTTAACGTTAGAAGCAATTTGAGCGACATATTCACCAATGATGCCCAGACAAAGAATCTGGACTCCGCCAATAAAATATATTGGCAAGGTCGTGGATGCCCACCCTGGTACTGTGTCACCCATGATCAAGGCACGAAATACAACGTAAGACCCCATCACAACGGTCATGCAAAAAATCAAAATACCCAATACTGCAACCACTCTCAAGGGCACAACGCTAAACGATGTAATCCCCTCAACTGCCAGCTTCATCATTTTGGTAAGCGAATATTTGCCCGCGCCAAGATTCCTTTCCTTCACATCGAAATAGACCGTGTCCGCCTTAAAGCCAAGCTGAGCACAGATAGCGCGCAGAAAGATATTAGACTCAGCGTATTCCTCAAGCGCATTGAGAGCGTGCCGACCAAGCAATCTATAATCGGCATGATTCTGGATAATCGAAACGCCCATGACCTTCATAATCCAGTAAAAACCCAATGCCGTAGTTTTCTTGAACCAACTATCTGATGCACGATCATTCCGAACGCCAAAAACGATTTCTGCTCCGGATACATAACGCTCAACAAATTCAGGGATTACTTGAGGGTCCTGTTGCAAATCAGCGTCGATGGAGATTGCCGCATCGCAACGACCATTTACAGCCAACAGACCCGCTAGCAAAGCAGACTGATGGCCAAAATTTCGGGATAGTTTCAGCGCACGCAGGTTTTTATTTTCAGCATGAAGAGTCGCCAGCAAACTCCAGCTGGCATCTGTGCTGCCATCGTCCACAAAATAAAGATAACTCTGCGTAGAAATCAAGTTGCGCCGCACCATCGAATCTAGAACATCTCCAAGAATGCTGGCGGTAAGGGGAATTGAATCCTGCTCGTTGAAACATGGAACCACGATTACCAAGATCGGACAATTAACGCCTTGGTTTGGAACAAAAGAAAGTTTTAAATTTTCATTGGTCATTACTTTTTTCCTTGAATCGGGGCGGCCTCAAATACCAGATCAATACGCTGCTGTGTGAACAATCACTGCATGGTGGCATCCCTATCCCACAGCATCGCCTGCATTAGCGGAGTCTTGCGTCGCCGCGCGCTCAGATGTGGGGTATGCACAATTTCCAGCCTTTTAATCGCATGGAACGGCGCACTCGTCTCATCACAATCCTCACCCATAAATAGCACGGAAGTAAGTTGTGCCGACTGATACCGGAGCAGCACATCGAGAAGATTCAGCAGATAGTTGTGGCCGCCGGTCCAATTACTCCCCCCAGTCAGCGTAAATGCGATGCGCATCAAATTGGATTCGCGCTGGCTCTGAACCAGTCAACATATTCGGCAATCCCCTGAGTCACAGGGATCAAACATTCAATACCTTGTGAATGCATCCGATCGATGTTTGCCACCAGGCTGAACGGATCGCCTGTGCGGGATCGTCCATTGAAATTGATGCTTGTTTCCGCGTCCGCACTGACCCAATGCAAGGCCACAGCAGAGGCAATATCACGAACGGAAGTGGCTTGCCCCGTAGCCATATTCAGCACCGGAGCCTGATCGCTGGCAAGATATATTGCGCGATCAAGTGCGCACGCTACATCGCGTACGTGGGTCCAGTCGCGCAATTCCTTGCCTGTTCCGCCCAGTTCGACCGCACCACCCGTTGCAAGCTTGCTGCATAAATCCCAGAGCAGTTGCTTCTTGAGTTCCGCCCCGTACACCGAGAACAGGCGCGGCAACAACAGCGGTAAACCAAAATTGGCCGCGTAGGAGCGGCACAAATCTTCCATCATCAACTTGTGAGCCCCGTAGGGAGAATAAGGTGCGGGCCGTGCATCCTCGGCAATCGCGCTCGCATGCCCGGCGCCGTAGACCGCGGCGCTTGAAATTGCCGCCATAGGCACGGCGGGAGCGTGCTGGCGTAGCCATTCCAGCAAGTGCGCGGTTGAGACGACTGTACGCGTGAAATCTTCGTGCGGGCTGGCAAAAGCCGCGCCCACAGACGATCCTCCGGCCAGATGAAACACACGCTCAGGCAACCCGGCAATTTGTTGCATTTGTTTAAGATTGCTCGCTGAGATCTCGCCGTTAATCCAGGCCGAGACTCCCCAGCGTGCCGCCTCGGCTTGCGGCCACGCGCCGTGCCCAATGCCCGTCACGGTGTGGCCCTGACTCGCCAAGCCACGCGCAAGATGGCGACCAATAAAACCGTGCGCTCCGGTAATCCAGACCTGCGCCATAGTCAGAGCTTGGTAGCCACGAAGGAATAAAGGCGGCCCGGACGATTATCTAGCTGATCCAAGATAGGTCTTAGCACTGACCATACTCCAGGCAGACCAAATAGCACGTTGATCATGCGTTCCATTCCCACAAGGCCCAAACTTGCGCGCCGCGCCAGCTCGGCCTTCAATGCGCTCAAACTATAAGGCGCGTAATTGAGGGGGCTTTGCCAGGGTGAGACTACTTTCGATCCCTTAAAACCAGCTTGATTGAGCGCGCCCACATATTGGTCGAGCAGATAGGCGTGCTCACCGCCGTAAATTTTATGCAATGGATGCAAGGCAAGAAAACGCGGGAGATCTTCTTGCCGGGAGATAACGTGTTCGCGAATCGCAATCAATTGCCCCCCTGGTTTGAGTACCCGGAAAAATTCGCGGCAGGCCGCCTCCAGATCACGGGTGTGATGCAGCACAGCGCGGGCAAATACCACGTCAAATTGAGCCTCGGCAAAGGGTAAGCGTTCGGAAAATTCCTCGACCACCTGAATGGGCAAACCACTTTCCACAGCCAGCGCGCGAATGGCGGCGGCGCCCACAAGGCCGCTTGGATCAGGCTCTAGCGCCGTCACTTCCAAGCCCTCTTTAGCAAGCGCATAACTCGCAATGCCGCGCCCCGCCCCTACATCCAGCGCCCCGCCTGTTACCCCGATCAACAACGCGCGCACCGCTGTCCACTCGTCGCTGCGCCAATACCGATCTGCCGCCTCGATCAATGGATCGTCGTAGTAACAATCGGCAACCAGCTGGGATTGGTCCGGTTGCATGCGCAACCAGGCTACCGCGTCCTCCCAACTGGAAAAAGTGTTTTCAGCGTTCATCAAGGCCCAGTTCACGAATCACTCTTGCCGGGTTACCGCCGACGATGGTGTAGGGGGGCACATTTTTAGTCACAACCGAGCCAGCGGCAACAATTCCCCCTTCACCGATGACTACGCCTTTGGTAATGATTGCCCGAGCACCAATCCAGGCTTTGGAGTGGATCACAACGGGCGCACTGTTGACCCTTGACCAGTCGTATTTCTGGTTGCGCCAGCGCTTAAGATCCCCAATACGCTCGGATGCCCTTACGCTATGGTTATCGGAATCCATGATGAGTACCTGATACGAAATCAACACATCATCCTCAATCGTTATCTGATGCAAACAGTCTATTAAAGAGTTGCCGCCAATAAAGACTCTGTTGCCAATAACCAGTCGACTATTTTCGCTTTCCACTACGAGTACCCCTGCCACGAGCGAGTCTTCCCCAATTTTCACAACGGCCAGGGAATGTCGGCGCTCAATACGGCCCTTGATTTTGGTGGCTCGCCCAATTCCAGCGACCAATCGGGGCAGGTACATTCCTATGAGTTTGTTGATTAAGCTCATGCCGGTACTTGATGCTTGCGTGAAGAAAGCGTTTTCCACCAACGTAATGTGTCCACAGCTTTGCCTATCCATCCGCCATTTTGCTTACATAACGCACGTTTAACACGGTCATAATATCCAGCATCGAGAGTGACTGATTCCGGCAAGACAATCTCTGGCACTTTCAAGGCTGTTCTGGCTTTCGAAAATTGTCGCAACAAACCTCTCCCATGCGTGCCGCTGCCGTCGAAGCCAGTGTTGCGCACCAGCGAAACAGGGGGAAACAGAACAAGCCCATTTCCTTTGAATACTGTCCAGTACCAGCGTACAGCCCACGAGTCTCTCAATCCCGACATCTGCCGCACGAGCATGGCCGCATAGTCATAGGCTCCATCCAGGTTGAATCGTCGGCGCAAATCCTTATCAGCGCGCAACCCTTCCCAACCCGAAGCCAGCGGATCGAAATGAGCCCAGGCACGCTTCCAGGTGGCCCAGCCCCACGACACGGTGAATGGCAGAAACAGCGCGGAAGATGCCTCCTTCAATTCCGGCACGTCAAACTGGTAGCCGGATATCTGAAAAACCCTTTCATCATCCGCGTAGCGATCGAGCCCCTGATTCATGAATGTCAAAAATGCAGGATGCAGTTCCAGATCATCTTCTACCACGATCGCACGGCCAAAACGATCTACGGTTTGGTTAACTCCAGCGATGACCGAGCGCGACAACCCCAGATTCACCTCACTGAAATGGTACTCAGCGTGCTCACCCAACAGGCTTCTGGCGAGCTCGCGCGTCGCCATGACCGACTCGACTTCGCTATCATTGCGTGGCCCATCGCAGTAGACAATGACCGGGCTCTGTTCGTAACCTTCGCAGCGCATGAGACTTGCAAGCGTATTACGCAGATGATCGGGCCGGCGGTAGGCGAATACCACCACAGGTGCGAGTGTGCTCACCGAATGGGAGTCCCTTCAATGCATTCATTCAACCACAACTGCGTAGATATCAATTTGTAGAGATGGTGTTCTGCCGCCATCACCCCCTGACGGTTCTGTGCGATCAAACGCCGGACTTCGCCTGGATCGCACCACGCTTGCAACGGGCTGTGTCGGTCCAGTAACAATCGCTCGACTTCCAGGCCTCCATCAGAAGCCAGCCATTTACCCACCGGCGTGGGGTAGCCTTTTTTGTCTGGGCGATTGCCGATTGCCCGCTGGCCGTGCGCACGCAAATATTCGCGCAATACCCATTTGGTTTCATGTTGATTGAATCGTAGCCTGCTGGGCAGCCTGAACATCCACTCGACCAGTCGGTAGTCCATGAACGGATTCCGGGTTTCCACGCCATGCGCCATACTTATTGCGTCTCCGTAGTGCAGGAGTCCGGGCAGGATGGACAGGGAATGATCTGCCAATAGCCTTCGGCGCACGGGATCATTGTCTGCTCGCATGAGTGTGCTAGGCAGCTCTGGCAACTGGATGCCACTACGCATAAGCGACTGAAACCCCACGCGTCGGCGATGCCAGCTCAGCAGCGTGGGCGAGATTTCGCGTGCCGCCCAAGCCAGCGTCCAGCGCAGCGAAAAGATCCGGCTCAAGGCGCGCATCCGCCCGCTAGCACCAGCGAGGCTGCGCGGCTGACCCGATTTGCCGGAAAGATAGCCCAACAACGCCAGCACGGCGTATTGGGGGTATCCGGCCAACGCTTCGTCCGCGCCCTGGCCCTCCAGTAATACCGGCACACCTTCGGCGCGGGCACGCAACATCAAATGCCACAATGGATAGACCGCCGGAGAATAACCTGGCCCATCCATATGCCACGCTATACGGCGCAAGGTTTGCAGCCAATCCGCTTGCGGAGCGGATACGGCGATCAGCGGTGCGTGCACGGCGTTGCTGGCAAGTTGCGCCCACGGCAATTCGCCCAGCTCACCTTCGCCATATACCGAGGTAAAACACGTCAAGGGCTGGGTCACATAAGGGCTGCTTGCGGCCAGCACGCCGGTTGAATCGAGGCCCCCCGAGAGCGTCAGGCCGACCGGCACATCGCTGCGCAACCGCACGCGCACCGCGTCGGTAAGCAGCGCATCAAATTGCGAAACGGCTTCTTCGGCGGTCAGCGCATCGTCGGTATCCTCCGGATAATCCCAGTAACGCGACGAAATAAATTTGCCGGTATCCGCTTGGTAAACCGCGTAGTGCGCCGGAGGCAGCACGTGGATTCCCTGATAAAAAGATTCGCCACGCGCGTAAAGCAGATTGTTGCCGAGAAAATCGAGCAGCGGCGCTTCAGCCACTTTTCGATGCTCAGGAAACAAGGCCAGCAGCGCCTTGGGCTCGGACGCGAAGGCCAAGCCATCGGGCCCTTGGCGGTAATACAGCGGCTTGACCCCAAAGCGATCACGCGCCATAAATAGCCGCTGTCGCGTGGGCTGCCAGCAGGCAAACGTCCACATGCCGTTCAGACGCGGCAAGGCTTGCTCGTCCCATTCGATGAGGGCGTGCAGCAGTACTTCGGTGTCGGAATACCCGATGAACCGATGACCCAAAGCTTCGAGTTCGGCGCGCAATTCAACGTGGTTGTAGATTTCGCCGTTGAAAACGAGAAGGGCACCACTGCCCGGCTCCACCATCGGCTGGTGGCCGGCAGCCGAAAGATCGAGGATAGACAAGCGCCGGTGGCCCAGCAAAACGCCGGGGGCTGCGAATACGCCCCGGTCGTCCGGGCCACGGTGCGCAAGCAGATCCAGCGCTGCGACGAAGCGCCCGGCATCCTCCGACTTGTGTCGCCCGAACCAGCCCAAAATCCCGCACATCAGTAGCGGTCCTCGCCCTGCACACGCGCGCGGCGCACCAAACCGCGCAACACATAACGCACCTGCCCTTGACTAAGCATCAGCCCAAGGCGGCGTAATTTATATAGTTTCTTTTGCCATCCGGGCATTTCACGTCCCGCCAGGATGCACTGGTTTTCTTGCTGAAAGCGCTGCGCTAGCAGGCTGGTTTTAGTTTCGCCGTGCAGTCTGAGCGCGCCCCAGATGCGCTTGACGTGCGCGGCCTCGACCTCTTTGGTTAGCCGCAAAAACCAGTCGTAATCGAATGAGCAATGCAGCGACTCGTCCAGCAAACCGATCTGCTCTTGAACACTGCGCCGCCAAAAACTCGCCTGATTGGCGAGCAGCATGCCCTCGGCTAGCAGCGCCGGGTAACTGGGCGTGACATAGCGAATATCCCGCAGCGGACGTGTATCGGCATCGACCAGCATCATGTCGCCGATGATCAGACCCGCCTGGGGATGCCGCGCCGCAGCCATCGCCAGGTCATGAAAGGCCCCCGGAAAATAGATGTCGTCCGAGTTTTGCCAAGCCACCCACTCACCCGTAGCGCGGCGCAGCCCCTGATTGATCGCGTCGGCCTGGCCACGGTCGGGCTGACTCACCCAATAAGCCAAACGATGTTCGTACTTGCGAATAATCTCCACGCTACCATCGGTGGAGCCACCATCAATCACAATATATTCCAGATTCGGGTAGTGTTGATCGAGCACTGAACGCAGCGTGCGCTCTAGATAATCTACTTGATTGAAGCTCGGCGTTATCACCGATATTTTTGGTGGCGAGCTAGACAATGTGAACCTCGCCTACTCCGTTCCAAACGAGCGCAAAGCAGCGCAGCACCGAACATATAGAACCCTTTCCTTTGAACCTCAAACTAAGGACGCCTCTTTTTTCTCGGGGCGCAGCGATGCCGGGAAAATAAAAATATGATTCATCGCTACAAAACCTTCCGGCCGAAGATGCTGATAACCAAGACCGCAAAGGTGCTTACGCAATAAATCTAACTCTCGCACCGAGTTTGCCTCAACCAGCAGAGTAGGTCGGCAGGTCGTCAGAAAACGCATTGCGCCGCGCAGTACGTCCATCTCCGCGCCTTCAACGTCTATTTTTACCAGTGAAATAGACGGACTCCCGAGGGATTCCCATACGCCATCTAAACGACGAACCTGAATTGGCACGTCAGTGCCATTGCCAAAGCCAGCTTCCACCTCTCGCAAGGACGCGTATGCCGGGTCAATAGCCATACGCAGCTGCATTTCCCCATCCGAAACTCCCAGCGCTAAAGGAAAAACCTTTACATTGTCCAGCGTGTTCTTTTGAAGATTTTTTTCGAGTCGCAGCACATTTGCAGCCACCGGTTCAAATGCGTAAACAGAGCCATGGGAACCAACAGTTGCTCCCATCACTACGGAAAAAATGCCCACGTTTGCGCCAATGTCCATCGCGCTGTCGCCCGGCCTTAAATATTGACTAACAAAGTTTAGCTCTGCTCGTTCAAAGGTGCCGTATAGCAAACTCGAGAGGCCTAGCGTTTCACGGTAGCGCAAGCCCACTCGTGCGTTATTAGGAGGGACTGTAAGATCAAATTCTGCCTCCCCCGGTGGTAATAGGGGCGTAAGGACGCGACGCAGCAAAATACCCTTGCCACGCTGGATCGGAAATCGAGTCAAATAGCACCGCAAGGGATACAACACTGTCCATATGAGCGGAAACAAGCGCTGCCGAAAACTGCCGGAGCCTAGGGCATCACAAATCATTACAACCTCAATTCGTACATCGTGAGAAACATAGGCATTCGGCTTTAAGACTTAACCCCCATCCGCACTAGCAAAATATCGACCATTGGCTCCCGGAACATGATTGCTATCAGTCCAAATAATATCGCCACAACACCCACAAAATTCTCGTCGCCTCTTATTCCCAATATTATTGCTGCGGCGAAAAGGGCAGTCGTCATGATGTAACGCACTCGCCGTCCCCTTAGAATATCTTTAGGTCCGTCAAACATATCTGAACTGGCTTTGCATCGGGCATAGATGGCCACCACGTTATAAATAGTTGCGGCCAGCAAACCAAAGGCCGCTCCAATCAGGCCGAAGTAAGGGATGAGGGTAAGCGTAACAACAACATTCGTGACCGCAAGAATTGCCTGGCTTCGAAAAATAAAATAAAGATCGCCGCGCCCAATCAAACTAATGTACAGCGGGGTGATGTAAATCATGCCCAAGTTGGACAACGTAGCAATCGCGAAAAAGATCATCAGTTGCGTCGCATCTATTGCCAGCCAATGATGCGCGATCCAGGATAAAAAGAGCGCACCGATGGTGTGAAGGATCAGCACGGGCACGCCTATCAAAGCAATGACTCGGGTAAAAGTGGGTCCCACCGCACCCTGATTCTGACTTCCCAAATGTAGAAATACCCGCATTGCCGCACTAAATAAATACTGTATTCCCCAGATGATTTTCATCGCTAAATCATAAATTGTCACTGCGGCGGCACCGACAAAATGATTCAACAAGAGTTTGTTTAGCGGTTCCAGAAACATACCCATCAGTGAAGTTGCCTGAAGTACGCCCCCCGATCTGAACAAATACACCAAGCCTTGCAGTCGTTTGCGTGTTGGCCAGCAAAACAGCGAAAAGGTCATCACTTTGCGCCGGGCAAACCAAAGCAGACTTAGATCAGTCAACGCACCGGCACCCAGTACGGTTACATAGTTGGAGGCGGAGAGAGTCCTCCCTGCATAGAAGAAGGCGGCCAGCGAGGCCAGTACCACCGTAGGGCCGACGAGTTGCCATTTCATGGCGAGATCGAGCCTGCCCGCGCTTTCGATTAATGCCGAGTTCAATGCAACGATAATCTGAATCGCGGTCAGCATTCCAATCAACAAAATGACACGACGGATTTCTGCATCGAGAACAGTACCGGGTTCAATCGACATAAGCCGGGGCGCAAATTCCCTCAGGAGCAAAGTCACCATTCCCAGCAATACAATCGATATAACACTAAATATCGCCGACGACGCAAGCATCACGGAATGGCTCACGCTGACATGGCCAGATGACATCAGTTTCACAACCAATGCGGTAAAAATGCTGGAATTCAACGATAAATAGAGCACGAACAGAGAGAGTATGGTTGCAATGTGCCCGTAATTCTCCACCCCCAGTAAGCGGACGGCCAGCAACGCATTGAATAAGCCGGAAGCGGCGCGAAAAGCAGCGGCCATCCCACTCCAGCCTGCGTTACGAAAAAGTGTCGCCATCGCTATCGATAATCAAGACTCGGACGGCAATAAGCCCCGCCCATCTGAGTTGCTATTTATGAAAATAGCATCGGCCCAAAGCAGCTCATCATTGTCACCATAGTGAAGCCCACAGAGTGTGTAGAGGGCATATCCACACTCCCGCATTAATCGCAGAACGTCATGGAAAAGATTGCAGCCTTTGTATATTTCGACAAACAGGACTTCGGTCAACACTACGCGTGCATCGCGTAAAGTGGTCTTCGCGCCGAGCAGTGCCTTATAGTCATAACCCTGAAGGTCAAGCTTGATAATGTCTACCCTGTCCAGCGCCTGCGCCTCACAATAGGCATCGATTGTGAGAATATCGACTTCAACCTGTTCCACAAGCTGACATAAGGACTGTAAATCCGCCTGCAATGCTTCCGCAGGCGGGAGCAAGGAATTGGTCGGACGAGAAGCATTGATGTTGAATAGAGCCTTGCCCTGGGTTTCGCCAAGCGCCGCCCTGACTACCCGTACATTTGGTTTGCCTGAAAATATGTCAGCGAGCTCCTGGGACAGTGACGGGTCTGGTTCAAAACAATGAAATTGAGCTTTTGGAGCATATTGCGCGAATGCTTCTACCGACGCTCCCCGGTGCGCACCGCCATCAATAATGACGGGGTCCAGTCGGCCGCATTGCGCAACCGTGATCCGGTAAGACTCATCCTCCGGCAGATATACGCGAGATGCGCGCTTCATGGCGATGATGCCGAATTTGCTTAGACAGGCTTTAATAATTTTCTTCACTGAATTTCCATGGGGCGACTAAAGGAGGCCAAGGGAGGATGAAGCCCAACTGACCTTTATACCTTATTACTGCGGGCCGCTATGATATCGATCTGACGCGCCACTACACGCCGCTCGTCATACAATGCGAGCGCGCGTTGTCGTCCCGATTGACCCATCTTGCGAGACAAATCCGGGTTCGTAATCAATTGCCTCAAAGCCTGCACCAAAGCAGATGCGTTGCGTATCGGCACCAATAATCCGGTTTGCCCGGCAACTACCTCTTCTCTGGATCCGCGAATGTTTGTCGCCACCACAGGCAGGGCCATCATCATCGCCTCAATAATGGAGCGCGGCATCCCTTCACGGTAGGACGGCAAACAGAAAACATCCATTGCGCCCAACAAATCGGCCACATCCGCGCGATAACCCACCGCCACCAATCGCGACCCTAGCTGATTTTGCGCGAACTGCAACTCGCGCTCGATAGCCGCATTGTGATCGCTGGATAGCCGTTCCCCCACCAGAAGGAAATGCGCGTGAGGAAAAGACTTGCCTAGTTCTAATGCCGCCTGGAGAAATTCGACGAGCCCTTTCTCCCGGACCAGTCTTGATACCACGCCCACCACAAACGCATCCTCCGGGATATTCAAGGTGGCACGCATAAGAGATTTTTGCGCGCATCCGACCGGCACAAACAGGGCGGTATTCACACCATTTCCGATATCGATCACATCGCTTTTATCAGCGATCCTTTCTAAAACTGCCATGCGGGCATCTTCGCTGCTCTGCGTAAAGAGCAGGTCCGCCCAGCGTCCGCTGATTTTCTCCAGCAAGACGTAAAAACGGTATTTGAGTTTCGACATTTCATCATGAAAATAAAATCCGTGTGCCGTATATACAATCAACGGAATTTTTGCCCAGCGCCCGGCTATGCGTCCTAATAATGCAGCAATAGGGGTATGAACATGCAACACATCAAATCGCTCGCGACGAAAGAGTTTATAAAGTAGCCAAACCGTGCGCATGTGCGAAGAGATATCAAAAATGTTTCTGGAAATACTTATCGGAATATGGGTATACCCTAGCTGTCGTAATTCGGTCGCATGCTTACCATCCGAGCATACCGAGGTAATGCGCCAGCCCTTATCCTGCATGCCATCCACCAGGGGCAGCAACAGATGCTTCAAAGTAAAGTCCACCGCGCATAGCTGACAGACTTTTAGTCCCCCTTTTGTCTTTATCTTTTCTTCAAGCAAAGCATGATTTGAATGGTGTTGTGACACATACCAATCAACAGTCTTTTGTATGCCCTGGCGATAACTATATGGAGGGCACCATTCCAAAAGACCACACAGATGTGCGCTGTCCACTTCCAGATCGTTTACCAAACTACCTACTTGTTGAGGCTTTCCAATGATTTTGCCAAGTAGCAATAATATCCATTTTGGACAAGGAAAAATCCGTGCCTTATGCCCCATCGCAAGCCCCAACTCAGCCATGAGTTGCGGCAAGGTGAGCGACTCGTTATCCGATACGTGGAAGATCCCACCCGCAGCTTTGGGATGCACCGCGCAAACAGTCAAAGCCGAGATCAAATTGTGCAGATATATAAAGCTGCGTTTGTTAGTCAACGACGCGAAAGGCAGGGGAATACCAAGACGTACAGCTGATAGCAATTTGAGAAAGTTGGCTTTAACTCCCTCTCCGTATACAAGAGGGGGACGAATAATCACGACCTCCAGACCGGTTTCTTTTTCAATCGTTCGTAAAGCCTGCTCGGCTTCCCATTTCGAAACCGCATAAATATCCACCGGTGATGGGACGGCATTTTCGGTCAACGGGCCGTCCGGAGATTCCTCGCCACATACTTTGATACTGCTTACAAAAACGAACCGTCGCACGCCAGCGCTATGCGCAGCAGAGGCTAGCTGCTTTGTAAACTCGACATTGGTTTCTTTATAGGCTGCTGCCTTGGCCGGCTGAATAATGCCCAAATAATGCGCGCGCCCCGCCAAGTGGACAATGCAATCCATTCCACACATGACCTCTCTCATCCTGACCGAGGAAGTGGTCTCATTTACTTCAACCGTATTTGTCCTGTCATCCCGCGCTCGTCCAGCACGACAGACTTCATGACCGGCTTGACTCAAATAACTACAAAGCGTGTTCCCTATAAAACCATTCGCACCGGTCACTAATATGCGCAAAGTTTTGTCTCCATCCTTTGTTGATTAGTAGCAAATAAGCTTGCCGCAAGCCCCATGACAAAATAGAGTCCGGCACTCATGAAATAATTGCCGTTAAATTGACTGGTTGTAAATTGCAAAACAATAAAAGCCAGCAGCCAACCCATATTTGATCTGAAAATTATGTCAGTAGAGGATTTATAACGCATGATGGGGACGTAAAAAACAAGGCCGATCAGCAAAAAATAAGGCAAGCCGCCCAGGACGCCTAACTCCGCAAGAACTTGCAATACGGTGGTGTGTGGATACCAGCCCGGACCGGTACAGGAATAAAAACCATATGCATTCGCACCCACCCCTGTCCACGGCTTGGCGCGAAATATCTCCCAAGCTGTCCGATAATGTATCCATCGATCCGATATTGAACTCGAGACTTTTTTACACGTAGCCTCGCCCAGTATGGGTTTGCCATATTCCAGTCGAACTCCCTGGCTTGGCATCTCATTCAGCGAAGCAGATGGGGACACAAAAACTTGCTGATAATATTCTTTGTGGTATTTATTCTGGAATGAAAATGTGAACGCCACCAGCGCTATCAAGCCCATATAAAACAACAGGGCTAGCTTTCTTTTCCAGCTATAGAAAGAAGAAAAAAGGAGCAGCGCACCCATTGCGAAGGCTAGTCCCACTACCGATCCCCGAGACGAAATCCAGACCATCGCAGAAACTAATGCGCCCACCATTAGATAGCCAAGAAATTTATACCGCGTGGCATGATTTGTTGACTCCACAGTGGATTCAGACGGGGATAGCAACCGGGAGACCAACGCTAAAAAGGCAGCCGAAAGCAGTAATCCTGTAAGCATAACGCCATGGCCTTGCCCAAACAGTAACGGGACTGACGCAATTTCGGACAGAAATCCAGGTCGGCTATTTTTCCAATACTCGAACGACAGCAATAGCAATAAAACGACTGCCATCCCGATCAATATCTTTTGGAACAATTGCCACTCCTGGATTGCCATCAATCGACCCAATAGATAGGGCAAAACGACAAAGAAGGGCATGAACTCCAGATATTGAATCGTACCTATCCACCAATGTGTTGCGACTGACCCCAGTACCCAAAGCAGAAATACGCCGAATAGAATATCCAGCAGATTTAAAGAAAAACCGGTTGACCGAACTCGGCGAAAAATGACAACGCCTGACCAAACTGCGATTGAAACGTAAAGTGTAATGGTATCTATACGCAGCCACTTCAATCCGAGATACGACCACATTGCAAATCCGAAAACGATCCCGTACAACAAGATTGCAGCAGGGGCCACCGGTGACATGACGAGACTCTTTAGCTTAAACATTCTTTACGGATGCAATCGTGATTCATTCGTTGTGCCCAGCCAGGACTGAAACATCAAAATCACCCATAGTTGATGCTGCCAGTTATATCTTCCGGATATATGCTCAAGCCATTTTTTTCGGATTAATAGCGGATCAAAAAAACCTTCCTTACGGATCCTTCGCTCGTCCAGTAAGCATTCTGCCCATTCACGCAATGGACCGCGTAACCAGCTATCCAGCGGGATGCTAAAGCCCATTTTCGGACGCTCAATGAGTTCTTTTGGTACATGCTTATATAACATCTTGCGTAAAACAAATTTGCTATGGCCTCTTGAGACCTTCATCGACAGGGGCAGACTCCATGCAAACGCCATGACACGATGATCCAGATATGGCATCCGAGTCTCGAGACTTACATTCATGGCCGCCCGATCTACTTTGGCAAGTATGTCGTCTGGCAAATAGCTCACCGTATCCAGCGCCATCATTTGCTGCGTCAAGTCTGGTATCTCGGGCCACTCGCTCCGATCAGTAATCACGGTAGTCGGCTCTTTGCTTCCAAGAACAATTGCGGCTGGATTATCCCAGAGTGAAATCAGCCCGAGATACAGGCTTTCTCTACTTTCTGAACACACCACACCAGCGAGCTTATGCAGCTTGTCGCCAGGGTTGGCGAAGCGCATTTTACGCGGCAACAATGGTAAAACCAATCCCAAGACCGCATCCCATCTTTCTGGTGAAGAGCCCGTGATCATTCCAGCCAGAGCGCTACGCAGGGGTAAGGGCAACCGAGCTATCTTCCCGATTTTTTCTCCCAGCGAATACCGGTTGTACCCACCAAAAAACTCATCTCCTCCATCACCGGAAAGACTTACTGTCACCTGCTCCCGTGCCATTTTCGAGACCAACCATGTAGGAATCTGAGAGGAGTCTGCGAAAGGTTCATCATAGATGTGTGGCAATTGCGGGATCACCGCCATGGCCTGTTGCGGCGTCACGTAGAGCTCGGTGTGCTCTGTCCCGAGATGTTTTGCCACGGCATGGGCATACTCAGCTTCGTTGTAAGCCTGGTCTTTAAAACCAATGGTGAAAGTCTTCACCGGGCGACTCGATTGCGCCTGCATCAATGCCACCACTGCAGATGAATCTACCCCACCCGACAGAAAAGCACCGAGCGGTACATCTGCCATCATTTGTCCGGCGATTGATTGTTGTAGCAAACGCTCCAACTCCTGCACCGCTTCCGCCTCACCGCCCTCAAACAAGTTGCGTTGCCCCCTCTCTGCAGCCTGACGTGCCGACCAATAGACGTTAGGCTCACCCCTCTCCAGCCCCGCGCTAATCTGTACCCAGCTGCCCGGCGGAAGCTTGAAAATTCCCTTGTAGATTGAATGCGGTGCGGGAATATAGCCGTGCCGTATATAAAGTGCCAATGCGTCACGGTCAATTTCGGCACGGAACGCAGGGTGCGCTTTCAACGCCTTGAGTTCGGAACCAAACAGAAAGACATCGCCCTGCCACCCGTAATAAAGAGGTTTTTCGCCAAAGCGATCTCGTGCCAATGTTAATGTGCAAGCTTGGCGATCCCACAACGCAAAAGCGAACATGCCTACGCATTGCTTGAGTGTTGCATCCACACCCCAAGCGGCAATTGCAGCCAACAAAGTCTCAGTATCAGAGTGGCCACGCCAGACGCAGCCAGCCAGCGCCTCTCGCAAATCCAGATGGTTGTATATCTCTCCGTTGAACGCGATCACATAATGGCCCGATGCCGACAGCATAGGCTGATGCCCTGCCGAGGAAAGATCGACAATGGACAGTCGCCGATGGACGAGCGCCACACCAACCGTCTCGTCCACCCATGAGCCTCCATCATTGGGGCCACGATGATAAAGCGTGTCTCTCATCCGGGCTGCCACTTCCGCCGACGCCCCGCCCTGATACTTTAAAAACCCAGCAATTCCGCACATGGGTCAACCCTCAGAGCGATTGATCGCGAGTTGCGGGCGAACTGTGGAGAGGCATATTGATAGTAGTCCAGACCCCCTCCCATTCGGCACGGGCCTTCTCGTCAATCGGCATTGCCCGATGCCTTAACAGGCGATAGTTCAGGCCCGTTACTACCGCAAACGTGTCGATCAATCCCTTCAGAGGTTGCTCGATCAGGCCACGAATAAGCTGCCAGTCACCCCCCTCAATCATTTGACGGAACAGGGCCCGGCCGAAAGTATATCGCCCACGTAGCGTACGGGGCAGCGACACGCTTTCCTGGCGGTACCCCAGCAAGATATCTGGCAGGGTTGCAAAGTGGCTGTAGCGATACGTTCGCAATAACAAATCCTGGTCCTCGGCACGCAATGCATCCTGACGATAGGGGTGTTTCTTGAACCATTCTGTCCGTCCCATCCACGTAGGATGGGCAAGATAAAAGCCTGCCCACGGCCGTCTGCAGATTTCCGCATGCTCCAGCCTGAGCGGCAACCTACCCATAGCTTGCCCGCTACCGGTGAATACAATGGCACCAGAGCCCAGTAAATCGATATCCGGTCGAGATTCAAGCATGGCAACCTGACGTTCGAATCGCTCGGGGTAGCAGATATCATCGCCATCCATCCGTGCAAAATACCGACCTTGCGCCAAACCCGTTGCCTGATTAAGGCGTGCAGCCAGCCCCATGTTTTTGCAATCCGTCATCAAACGAATCCGCGGGTCACTAAATTGGAGTGCAACATTCAGCGTTCCGTCTGTCGAGCCATCATTCAGCAGCCACAACTCCCAATGCGGGTAGGTCTGCTGAACGACCGACTGGAGCGCCGCTCCCAGGGTAGATTCACAGTTCCGGATGGACATGCCAATGCTGACGAGTGGCGTGTTTGAGCTCATGATAAGATGCTTAGATATGGGGAAACAACCGGCCAGGCCAACCGGCAGCAGTAAAGGTGCGCTTGCCCATCAATCGCCAGGACAATTCAAACACCAGTCTGCGTGCGGCCCTAGGACCTTTTTCCACACCCAATATCAGCTTGCCGATCGCCAACAAAACAGCCCGCAGTAGCCGAAGACCAGGCGTCATGCGGTGGGCCATCAAAGCCTTGTCAAACGATGGGGCCGTATTCGGAGACGAGTCCATTTTTGCTTTCAACGCATACTCGATCACGCGGGCCATGCGTTGATCGTAAGTGTGCTCCCGACGCGTGCGTTCATAACCCGATCTGGCGATCGCATCGCGCTCGGCAGGATGCGACAGGAAATGGCGAATCCTGCCGATCAGATCATCTGCCCCATGAAAAACCGCAATATCCGCGCCGGGCCGATAGAACCGATCAAGCCCCTGAGCTTCATCCGTCAGCAAAAATCCTCCTGCCCCGGGAACTTCGAACGTACGCGCCTTGATCTGATTTTCGCCACGAGAATTAGAAAAATTCAGGCTGATGACCGAATTGCGCATGATGCCCAGTAGCTCGTCCATCAGCACTGGCCCATTGGGCCAGCCATGGCCGAAACAGGCCACTTCGATACCCGCCTCGCGCAAAACGGCGACCGTCGATTTTCGGTCGCCATGCGCCGCGCCAACGAAACTAACCGGATAGATGCATTGGCTAGCAGGAAGAGGCTCCGTCAACCAATCAGCGGATACTGCCCACTGCGTAAGCAGAACATTCCGAATACCATCTGCGTGATAGCTCGGTATTACGTGAGCGTAGGTTGTCGTCATCGCATGGTAGGCGGGCCCGACGAAACGTGAGACTTCCCGGTATTTCCATGAGTCATCGGCAGCCCAGGAGATCGTCGCCACATCTCCCCTTGCACGGATCGTTTCCAGCGTCTCCAGCCAAAGCTCATATTCCATATGCACGGTAAACATGACATCGGGGCGAAACGTTTCAACCACGTCCAGCAGCTTACTGTTGAGTGCCGCGAGGTTACGGTAAATACGCTTATCCCATGATTCGAAATGCAAAACCTCGTGCCCCTGCCGACGCAGGGCTGGAAGAAGGGCCGCGTATTCGGTGCCTAATCCGCGTGATGGATCGCCGTATTGATGCTCACCGAATACACACAGGACACGCAGCGCATCGCCTACCATATGTGACGATCAACAAAGATAGTGTTGATGTGGGTATCCGCGTAAGCAAAATAACCGTTGTCAATCATCACTGCCTCGATTTCTGGAATTTTTTTACCGCCACGCTGCTCAGAATATGTGATCGTCTCCACGCACACGACCTTTGGACGAAAACAGGAAAAATCCATGCCGCGCAGGATCGCCAAATCCAGACCCTCCACATCCAGAGACAAAAAATCAAGTCCTGTTGAGCAGTGCTTTTCAAGCACTGCGTTGACTGGCAATACCGGCAAGCCGACCACGCGCTCGATACGCACCTTACCTTCCCGTTCGATTGCATGTGCCTCGACCGCCGAGAAGGTATTCAGCGTGCGCACGCTCATGACATAAAAATCCATTTCGCCAGCATGCTCCCCGATACCTATATTCAGGTTTGTGTCACGCGGACGTGCCGGGAGGAATGCGGAAAACAATTCAGGATCGGGTTCTATATTCACGCCCCGTGAACCCTGAGCGTAAAAGATATTTGTGTTGTTGAGGCGAGTGGGGTGGTGGGCACCGATATCCAGGTAGGTAGGTGCTGGAATTCGAAGCGTATCAAAGATGAAGCGCGTGATCAGGTCTTCACCACACTGAGACCATGAACGCTTGTAATCGGCACTCGTGCGTCGACGTAGGTAATCCACAGCCCGATAAGCAAGCCAATTAAATCCTGACACATTAGCCCCCTGACCCAACGACAGTTTCCTCAAAATAAAGCATTCTATTCATATATTCTTACTAAATAAAACCGACTCTTTGAAAGGAAAAACCAATATGCAACAAGGTATTTAATAGGAAGAGCAACAATAAACAATGCTTTATTACTTCCGGCAAATCGCAAGTATTCCGAGATAAGGCTGCCAGGGAGTGGACGGGTCAAATGTGCCCACATAAAACCTAAAGTCCAGACAATGCCCCTATTGGTAGGTTTGGCCACCCCTCCACCCCCACAATCTGAGTGGATGCGTTTATAAATTTTTGAGTCACTACACCCTGCTATGTCAGCATTCTTTAATAAAGCAAAAACGATCAAATAGTCATACTGATATTCATTGAGCTTGATTTCCCGAAGATCCCCGGTCTTCCATAAGGCATAGATTGGGTTTGCCTTCCCGGCGCCTTCAAATTGCAAGAAATACTTCAGCTGGCGAACCAAAGGAGAGCCACGATAATCAAAAATCAGGTTATTGGCGTAATGTTTAAGCTCTTCAGAGTGCTCGTTGATGCATTGAATTCTTCCAAAGGCCGCCTTAGAGCCAGTATTTTTCATTGTGACCAACATCCCGCTTATCCAAAGTGAGTCCCATATATCATCAGCCGCCGCCCACATAAAATACTCACCCCGTGCTTCATCCAATACAAACTTAAAATTGGCTAAAGCGCCACGATTCTCTGGTTGCCTTGCAAACCGAATTCGAGGGTCCTTCGCGGCGTACATTTGGCAAATTTTTTCGGTCGCGTCCGTAGATGCGTTGTCCGAGATAATCAACTCAAAATTAACAAAGGTTTGAGCCAGCAAAGAATCCAGGGCCTCGCGGATATATTTCTCACCGTTATACACGGGCATGCCGATGCTGACGACAGGTAATATAGCCTTCGCCACAGGATGGCCCTGATGTGTTTCAGACATTTTTGCTCATGCTTCCGAAAATATTGTGGATCATCGATATTCGTAGTTTCGGCGTTACAGCAATGGCAGCGAGAATAATGCATATGCCAGTAGCAATGAGCCATACAAATTCTGCAAGCCTCCCGGTATATGCAGGTTGCACTAGATGCAAGAATCCAGCCACTAGTGCGGCAGCCAGAATTGGGAGTGAAATATCATTCCAATACCACACCCACTTCTCCCCTGGTAACAAACGCCGATACATAAAGTGGATACCGATCAATACATAACCAGTATTGAGCAATACCCAAACCCATGCCGCGCCAATTGCGCCATAACGTGGTGTCACCCAAAGAATTGCGGGTACCAGAAGGGCAACGGCCACCAGATTTACCCGTACGGCAAAACTCGACCAGCCGTGGGCTAGCTGGAGCATGTAGGGAATATGCATGAGCCCGTTAAGCAGCGTGCCAGTCGCCAGTAACGCTAGCAGCGGGGCAACATCGTGCGCGAGGATTGCATTCCCTGTCCATAGTGTCAGCAGATTCTCGCCGAAGAAAATTAGCATCAATGCCGCTGGCGCTGCCAGCACGGTAACGAGCTGCGCGCTTCGATGGTAAATTTGTACAAGTTCTTGAACATCGCCTTTTGCGACAAGCTCGGTAAAACGGGGGTAAAACGCTTGCGTAATGGGTACGATCAATAGACCAATAGCAGTGGTGACAGCACCTGCCAGCGTGTAGTAGCCGAAAGCCTCCAGGCTGATCAGCTTCGACAGGAGCACTTTGTCTACTTGTGTCAACAATATCGCCAGGAAAGTAGTCGCCATCATCCCCCCCGCAAAATGCCATATTTCCAATATCGCCTGCCGAGAAAATCGTGCGGGCCTTGGAGTTGCAGGCAGGCTTCCGTGGGCGGCAACAGCAAGAACTGCAACGGAAATAATCGACACAATCCCCTGCCATACAAAATAGGCTTCAATCGTGGGGGATATCCAGGCCAGCACGGCAATTGCACCAGCTGCACGTACTGTGGAAAGTGAAGCATTCACCACGTTAAGAAACACCTGCCTTTGCAGACCCAGGATTGCTCCGCGATAAATGCCCTCTACAAATCGGAGCGCAGCAACGCCGCCCATGATGGCAATTGCTTGTGCAACAACGTTAAGAGGCAATTTATCAGCCCGCAGCCAGTCCGATGCCAACCACCCGGAGGCGGCCCATATCAGCAACCCTATCAGTGCAGCGATACCAAAACACACGATTTCCAGGCTGCGCAGCAAATCACGGATTGACTGTGGGGTATGCGCCCCCGCTGTAAAACGCGCCATTTCCCTGTTGAGAGTGGGCGTCATGCCCATATCCAAAAGGGTGAGCCATGCTTGCAATAGGGCAAATATGCCTATAAGTCCGTAAGCCTCGATGCCCAGATACTTGATGTACAGCGGCACAAAGGCCAAGCCGATCAGGCCCGCCCACCCCTGTCCAAGGTAGTTGGCGATAACGTTCTTTTTAAGTGACACGGGAGATGCCTGCGGTGGATACCTTATCGCACCCGTTTTAGATATCCATCAGGTGCCACGGTAATCAGCAGCTTGTGCTGAATACTCTTGTCTATTTCAAATTCTGGATGCATTTTGAGGTATTCCATTACCGCTGTCTTAGGGTTATTGCCTATCCCCCACGGCCGATTGCCTACTAAGTCCTTTGGCATGTCTTCAATAAGTGTGTCGAAGACCGCGCAGTAACTGCCGACAGCCGTAAGGGGGGCGTAAGCTTCCAATTCAGCCAGTACGTGGTCATGGGTGTGGTTGGAATCAAGACAGACAAGGATGCAACTATAGGAGGATGCCACTTGTTTTACCTGTTCGATGATTTCGGGGGCGATGCTGGAACCCTGAATCATCTGTATGCGCGAAGCCATTGGATGAACTTCTATGGCAGCACGGTTATGCGCACGTATATCAACGTCGATGCCTAACACCTTGCGGTGCGATTCTTTGGGGTTAAAACTAATGCCAGCTTCAATTGCTTCGCACATATCCAATTGGGCCAACATCGACGCGCTGAAGATGAGTGAGCCGCCGTGGGCGATACCTGTTTCGATAATCAGGTCAGGCTTGATCGACCAAATAAGCTCCTGCATGGCCCAAGCGTCATTCGGGAATTGAATTGCCGGTCTTCCCAACCAGCTAAAGTTATATGCCCATTTGTGGCGAGTAATTTCCCTAACCCAAATACGAGATAGTGCTTGCAAATCAAGATCAAAACCAAGACCTTCGATGTTTTGACGCACTTCCTCAAGAAATTCGTCATTCGGATTCATTTATAAAATCCTTCCAGAAAACCGTATTGGAACAAATATATTCGATGCCAGAGCGCCCGCAGTTTGCCACTAAGTCCAGCCCGGTGACATAAGGCGTGAATTCTCCGTGAAGTTGGGGGTATGGCCTACAGCGATAATTGATGTATTCGACCCTCACGCCAGAAGACTCGAACAGGTCGTGATTCAAGTAGCGCGCGGCACCATGTCCAGTAATATAAACATCACCATGCAAGTTCTTTACAACGGAAAGTACGCGTGCACTACCGGACCCGGGGATATCTAATGAGTCGATGTCCATGAATCGAGTACCCGTACTCAGACCGAAATAATCAATTAATGCATGTAGCGAGGCATGCGCTAATGCTCCTAGATTGGGATACTCAATAGCGTATATTGCCTCGGCCAGCTGTATGGCATCAGCCGCATGGGGAGCCCCGGCAAAACTCTTTTTAAGTAGGCTTAGGTGAGTGTCCCGCCACTGCCAAGTAGGTAACAACTCTGCTTCGTTGATACGTTGACCCAAATGTACATTGACCAGCGGAACTGTCAGCCAGCATATACCTTGTGGGGTTTTGATCTGGACGCGATTGACGAAACCACCCTTGGAAAACTGTACATCGTCGTAATGAACAAAAAAGTCAGCAAGACGAACCTGCTCCAACATACCAACCCACGGGAAAAACATGGACTGCGAAATAACAACACGCATGATCTGTCTTTAGTGAAAAAAAAGATCCATCAGCACAATGTCATGCCAAGACCCGTCGATGAAGACATGTTCACGTAGCAAGCCACATTTCACAAAGCCAACACGCTGGTAGCTCCGGATTGCGGCAACGTTATCATCCCTGACTTTAAGGCTAAGCTTTCGCAGACCCCAAGTGTTTTGTAAATAGGAGATGGCGAGACGCATTGATTCGTATCCAATACCACGCCCTTGCGCCTCGCCCATTAAACAGATACCAAGTTCAGCGCGCTGGTCAACCAAATCCATACTACTGATCTGCAAATAACCAAGAGCCGCATTCGTTTCGCGGTCTGCGATAATTAAAAATAAACAATCAGCGCGACCTGAGCGATCTTGTAGCCAGTTACGTACTTGCCCGACCTCACTGCCCCTTACTCGGCTAAGTAATTGCACTTGGAGTGCCATATCGTTGCGAAGTGCACTTACGAGGGGAATGTCATCCTCCTGCCAAGCACGTAATCGAATTGCTACACCCTCAATCATTGGGTAGCCTCATCAAGAAATATAACCCCAAGATCTCTTTCTCGTAGCCAGTCCATACCCGCCACCACATTGCGTGCAATGCTCGGATTAAGGCCTATGTATAAGACACGTACGGATTCAGGTAACTGTCGGGGCGCTATAACTGGCTTACCGAATAGTCGCTTGCCCTGCTGATAGGGGCTGGCATCGAGAAAACATATTATCTGCCCGGGTACTTGGAGTACGCTAGAAATGTAGGCGCCATAAAAGCCAGAGCCATAAATAGCGGCTGGTTGATCTGGGCTTGCATGTTCTGCGGCCTGTATGTGATCGCTAAGTTGTGTCCAGTATTTAGCTAGTTGCTTTGAGCGTAAATGGGTAGCTTTAATATCGGGGCAAGAGGAGGCTACACCGGTCTTTCTCGCCGTAAATACAAGTGCACCGCGATGGGCCTCGATATCGATCTGGATGTCGATGAAGCCAGCCATTCGCAATAGTGTATGCAGTGAGGCAGGAGTGAAGTGATTCACATGGTCGATAACAACAAAATCTGCCACATTTCCAAATGTGTCCGGGACGATCCCATAAAACACGCCATCCTCATTGAGCAGCTCTGCAATATGCAGCACAGTATTGAGTGGTACAGGAATATGCTCCAACGCGAAGAAAGAAGTTACAAGGTCGAAATAGCCCCGCCAATTTGCGGGGGTGTTATGGATGGCATATTGACCGGGCCCGACAAAGCGCTCCCAGTAAGTTGTATACATTGAGCTGACATCATAAAGATGTACTTGTATATCGTTGCGGGATTCCAACAATCGTTTGGGTGTTGAAGCCTTTGCACAGCCATAGTCCAGTAGTTTTGCCCCTTGAGATAAATCTAGTTTATTTAGCAAGGTGGTGACTTGATGGTCGGTCCGATAAACGATATGTTCAACGTGTACTTCGTAAATTTGATCTTCTTCATCTTGATCTAGAAGTATCCGGTACGCAGATTCATAATAGGCCTCAGTATCCGGTAGCGCTTCTCCACAGAGATGCGAGCATGATGGGCATGACCATACCCGAATCCGACCTTCCCGCAGCTCGCAGAGCGACGTCAATACTCGATCTGAATTAGATTGGTATAAGGGTTCCTCAAGGGGGGTGTCGCAGACATTACAGCGCACCATTTATCCTCGCTCTTTCAACATATAACTCAGGGTGAATTGCCCTAAAATCGACACCGGCAGCGTACGATCCCTTCCAGCCGTGCGATCGACCTGTCGATTCAGCAAAGTTAAAGTATCTAAATTGCATCGACCAACGCGGGCGGTTGCTACGGTTATAACCTGAGGCATGCAGCGTCAGAAAATCAAAGATAATAAGATCGCCCGGCCCCGTCAGTGGTGACGCCTTGGCATATTTTGCCAATATCTCTTCTTCGTTATTGAGCATCAGTGCATAGGCACCTGATCGTCCTGCGTTTTCCGGGTCGGCATTACAAACAGGGAGGGGGCCTTCCAGTTGTGAGCTCGGACAAAATACTACGGGACCAAGTTCTTCAGTAACTGGTACCAAGGGACTCCAAAACACAAGTCCGTCCATACTACGAAGCTGCGCAGGATATTCCTGATGCCACATTGCACGATATTTATCCTCAAATGGATTGTCTATCCTTATGCCATAACCGCCACCGGCTACACCAGGTAATGCTCCTTCTCGCAATTGGCAGAATATTGCTTCATGGGCGGGATGGGCCACCAGTCGAATAAAAGCTGGGATCTGTTTTACGGCGTCATACACCTCTCCCCCCCAAGGGCGGTTAAGCTTGATTAAATCCATATATCCTTGGTCGAAGTCGGCCGATGTAAAAGACGCACGATTATCAGCCACCCCATTCTTTGCCATCACTTGTCCAATAACATCGTAAATCCCGTGTTGGATAGAGAGGATGTCAGCGTTCTGATAGAAATTCTTAACAATCAATACACCGTCCCGAAGAAATTGGGCAACCTGCCCTGGCATCAAAAATTTTTCCATTAATCTTTTCTGCAACAGTTATAAATGTCAGACATTACTGAGCAGACTCTATCGAGTTCCGGCCCAGTAATATCGTGGTAACTAGGTAAATTAATCGCCCGGCACGGAATAGCATACGCCAAGGTATTTTCTACCTTAGTCTCAAACATCGGCAGGCTCGACAGGGGGTGAAAGAAAATGCGGGCATCAATATTATCGTTGGCAAACCCCGTCTGGAGAGCCTGACGTGTAATGCCCATGTCCGGTGCAAAGACAATTGTGGGCATCCAAAAGCCATTCAGCGTACCTACTGGCTCTGGATTCATCGTCGCACCAAGGCTGGAAAAACCATCCTGGTAAATCCCAAATATCTCGCGTTTACGGCCAATCAAGGTTTCGATCCGTTCGACTTGTGCACATCCAATAGCTGCCTGGATATTCGACATTTTGTATTTATAGCCAACCATATCAGGCCAGAATTGCTTAATCTGCCCTCTGGCGCGTCCATGATTACTTAGAGTTAGGACATGCTCGTACAGGTCGGCATCGTTGGTAACAAACATACCACCCTCACCTGTAGTTACCGTCTTGGTTCCGTGAAAAGAAAACGCACCAAATTTCCCTATCGATCCGGCACGCTTGCCGTGGTAGATCGAGCCTATTGCCTCGGCCGCATCCTCTATAACGGGGATGCCGTGCTGTTCACCGATAGCCATCAATTCATTCATCTCGCATAGGTTTCCATAGAGATGTACCGCAATGATGGCCTTCGTTTTTGGCGTAATCGCCTCGCGAACGCGTTGCGGGTCAAGGCACCACGTATCGGGCAGGATATCGACAAATACCGGCTTTGCGCCGAGATAGGTTATAGGGGCAGCGCTGGCGATCCAGTTGGTATCTGCCAGAATCACTTCGTCATCCAGCCCTACTCCAATTGCAGCTAAACCCATGTGCAGCGCGCCGGTGCAACTGGAGGTGGCGATGGCATACTTCACATCAAGGTGTTGCTTAAACAGCTCCTCAAAGCGGTGGATATATTCGTAACAGCGATCACCCCAGCCGTTGCGGGCGGCGTCAGTGGCGTATTCGATTTCCTTTTCGGTAATCGAGGGCTTGGTGTAGTGAATGCGGGCTGTCATAGCACCTCCAGGTGCGGCACAGCTATTACGTATTTCCCACCCCAGTCTCGAATGTATTTGAGCTGCTTCATAACTTCTGCTTTCAGATTCCACGGCAGGATGACCACGTAGTCGGGTTTTTCTTGCTGCAGCAGTAACTCGTCCACGATGGGAATGCGATTCCCCGGCATAAATTTATTCTGCTTGGCCGGGTTGCGATCCACCGCGAACCGGATGAGATCGGGACGGATGCCCGCGTAGTTCATCAGCGTATTGCCTTTGGCCGCTGCACCGTAGGCGGCCACGGTTTTGCCTTGACGCTTGGCTTCCAGCAGGAAAGCGAGAAAGTCATTCTTGACCTGGTCAGTCTTGTTCTGAAAATCGGCGTAGTAATCAATTGTAAGCATGCCTGCCTGCGATTCGCGCTCAAGCAGTTCGTCTACCCGGGCAGCGCGAGTCTGCTGCCCGGTATCGCTGCGCTGTGCGAACACGCGCACGCTGCCGCCGTGAGTAGGGTGTTCTTCCACATCGAACACGCTAAGGCCATTGACTGCAAAAATAAGGTTGACCGCCGTTAACGACAGGTAGGAAAAATGTTCGTGGTAGATAGTATCGAACTGGTTCTCGGAGATCAATTTGAGCAAATGTGGAAATTCAAAAGTGGCTACGGCTAGCGGTTTCAGCAGCACTGCAAAGCCTGCCACAAAATCATTGATATCCGGGACGTGAGCAAGCACATTGTTGGCGACAGTCAAGTCTGCTTGCTTGCCTTGGTCGGCCAGTTCCTTTGCTAGAGGCACCCCAAAAAACTCCTCCACGATCGGGATACCTTTGGCCAGCGCCGCAGCGGCGGTGCTGGCTGTTGGCTCTATTCCGGTGCAGGGGATGTTGCGCGCCTTCACGTATTGCAACAGGTAGCCGTCGTTAGCTGCGACTTCAACAACGTGGCTGTCGGCAGTTAGATTGAACCGCGCCACCATGTCGGCCACGTAGCGCTCGGAATGTGCGAGCCAACTGCTAGAAAAACCGCTGAAGTAGGCGTATTCTGCATCAAACAATTCATAGGCTTGGGCGAAATCTTCGGTCTGCGCGAGCCAGCAGTGCTCGCACACCAGCACGCGGAGCGGAAACCATTTCTCCGGCGAGTGCAGGGTCTGCTGGGTGAGATAGGCGTTAGAAGGCGGGGCACTCCCTAAGTCCACCAGGGGCAGCTTGAGTTCCGTCTTGCAGTGACGGCAGTTCATAGTACTACCCCGGCGAAATCACCACCCAGCAAGGGGTGGGCGGCATCGCGCGGTGACAGCCCAGAAATCGGAAGCGGCCAACGGATGGCCAGCCGGGAGTCCTGCATATGGAGGCCGCCTTCGGCACCGGGCTTGTAAATGGCGGTGTGGAAATACAGCATTTCGCAGTCGTCGGTGAGGGCTTGGAACCCATGGGCAAAGCCTTCCGGGATAACGAGGGTTTTGTGATTGTCGGCGCTGAGCACTTCGGCATGCCAGCGCAAAAAGGTCGGCGAATTATGGCGCAGGTCCACGGCAACATCAAACACTTCGCCCCGCAGGCAACTCACGAACTTGGTTTCGGCATGAGGTGGATGCTGGAAGTGCAAGCCGCGCACGGTGCCGCGGTTTGCAGTCAAGGTGTGATTGATCTGGGCGATGCCCTTGCCAGGGACGAGCGCCTGTAATTCCTCGGCGGAGAAGAGGCGCTCCAGATACCCCCGGCTGTCGCCAATGGGTTTGCGTTGCAGGATACGCAAGCCGGAAAGCGGCGTATCCAGTATGTCGAAGCGGGTGCTCATGCCTGCCTTGCTGCCGCCTCGTATGCGTGAATCTGTTGCACGCTGATGGCGGCCATGTCTGAGCCTAGTTTCCAGGCCTGATGCCAGGCCAGCGTCATACCCAGCGCAGTGTGCAGGTTCCAGCGTGGGCGCCACCCAAGCTGGGCACGGGCCTTGGCGCTGTCTAGTTTGAGGATGTGGGCCTCATGTGGCTGCGGCGAAGCATCGCATTTCCACACAGTGCCGGGCATTTGGCCGCACAAGTATTCGACAAGCCATTGCACCGGTTTGGCGTCAGCTTCGTCAGGGCCGAAATTCCAGGCTTCTGCAAAACTCTGCCCCCCAGTAAAAAGTTTTTCAGCCAGCATGAGGTAGCCAGAGAGCGGCTCAAGCACATGCTGCCATGGGCGCGTGGCCAGCGGCGAGCGGAGGGTAAGTATCTGACCTGCATCCAGCGCACGCAGGAAATCGGGAATAAGCCGGTCGACAGCCCAATCGCCGCCGCCGATGACATTACCGGCGCGGGCGCTGGCAAGATGGATACCGGCGGGCGCGAGGAAAGAGCGGCGATACGCCGCCGTGACCAGCTCGGAACAGGCCTTGCTGCTGGAGTAGGGGTCAAAACCGCCCATGGATTCGCTTTCACGATAGGGCCAAACCCATTCACGGTTTTCGTAGCACTTGTCGGTTGTGACGTTGACCACGGCGCGCACGCTCGGGGTGGCGCGCACAGCTTCGAGCAGGTTGACTGTACCCATCACATTGACGTCATAGGTTTGGACCGGAGCCGCATACGAGTAGCGCACCAAAGACTGCGCAGCCAGATGGAAAACGACATCGGGCTGCGCCGCCTGCATGGCGCAAGTGAATGCATCCGCATCACGGACGTCGGCGAGGGTGTTGCCCGCCATGCCTTCACCCACGCGGGCAACACCAAAAAAATGCGGATCGGTCGGTGCCTCAAGTGCATAGCCATACACCTTTGCGCCCAGCGATTGCAGCCATAGTGACAGCCAGCTGCCTTTAAAGCCCGTGTGACCGGTGATGAAGACGCGTTTATCGTTCCAGAAATTTGCAATCATTGCCAGCACTTCCAGGGCGCGTTTCCAGCAGTCCACAGCGCCTCCAGATGATTCTTGTCGCGCAGGGTGTCCATCGGTTGCCAGAAACCGGTGTGTTCAAATGCCTGGAGTTCGCCCTCCGCGGCAAGGCGCATCAGCGGCTCACCTTCCCAACTGCTGGCGTCGTTCTGCACATAGTCCAGACACGCCGGTGAGAGCACAAAGAATCCGCCATTGATCCAGCCGCCGTCGCCTTTGGGTTTTTCGATAAAACCCTTGACCGTAGTGCCCTGCATGTCCAGTGCGCCGTAGCGCCCGGGTGGCTGAACGGCGGTGACTGTGGCACGTTTGCCATGCTGCTTGTGGAAGGCCAACAGGGCACTGATATCCACATCAGCGACACCGTCACCGTAAGTGAAACAGAACGCCTCATCCTCTTTCACATAATCGGCCACTCGCCGCAGGCGTCCACCTGTGAGCGTCTCGTCGCCGGTATCCACCAGCGTCACGCGCCAGGGCTCGGCGTTGCGCTGATGAACCTCCATCTGGTTATGTTGCATATCGAAGGTGACATCAGACATGTGCAAAAAATAGTTGGCGAAATATTCCTTGATGACATAGCCCTTGTAGCCGCAGCAAATCACGAAGTCATTCACGCCGTGAGCGGAATAGAGTTTCATGATGTGCCACAGCATCGGCTTGCCGCCAATTTCGATCATGGGTTTGGGCTTGAGGTGGGTTTCTTCCGATATCCGTGTGCCTAAGCCACCCGCCAAAATCACAGCCTTCATTATTTATTTCCTTGCTAGTACCAGATCGTCTCTCAAATAGACTTATACGCCCGATACCACTCAGTCCACCGCGCAATACCCTTAGCCAGCACCATCTTCGGCTCAAACCCCACATCGCGCTTCAGCTCTTCGATGTCCGCATAGGTGGCTTCCACATCCCCCGGTTGCATCGGTAAATAGTTTTTCTGCGCCTCTTTCCCGAGCGAGTCTTCAATGGTTTTAATAAAAGTCATCAACTCCACCGGCTGGTGATTACCAATGTTGTAAACCTTGTAGGGCGCATAGCTTGAAGATGGATCGGGCAGGGCGCGATCGAACGACGCATTGGCCGCCGGGATGCGATCTAGCACCCGCACGGTACCTTCAGCGATATCTTCAACAAAGGTGAAGTCGCGCCGCATTTTGCCGTGGTTGAATACGTCGATCGGGCGGCCTTCGAGGATCGCAGAGGTGAACAGCCACGGCGACATGTCGGGGCGCCCCCACGGGCCATAGACGGTGAAGTATCTGAGACCGGTGGTCGGCAAACCATAGAGATGGCTGTATGTGTGCGCCATCAGCTCGTTGGCTTTTTTGCTGGCAGCGTACAAACTCACCGGATGGTCGACGTTGTCGTGGACCGAAAACGGCATCTTGGTATTCGCGCCATAGACGCTCGAGCTAGAGGCATACGTCAGATGCTCGATGCCGTTGTGGCGGCAGCCTTCTAGGATGTTGCCGAAACCGACCAAATTGGTCTGGATGTAAGCATGCGGGTTTTTCAGCGAGTAGCGCACGCCGGGTTGCGCGGCCAGGTTGATCACGCGCTGGAAGTGTCCCTTCGCAAACAGTTCTTCCATCGTTATGCGGTCGGCGATGTCGCCTTTTACGAAGCTGAAATTGGAATAAGGTTTAAGTTGTGCCAGACGCGCGAGTTTTAACCCCGGGTCGTAGTAATCGTTGAGGTTGTCGATTCCGACGACTTCGTCGCCGCGCTTAAGCAGGATTTGCGCGACGTGCATGCCGATAAACCCGGCCGCGCCAGTGAGCAGGACTTTCATTGAATCTCCAAATATTGGCGGCGATTTTAGCACCGCCGCTCCCTCACCCAGAATGTTTCCATCGAGGGCGGGCTAGAATCGCGCCATGTTTGAGTTTACGTCCTATGCCTGCTTCAGGCCCTATGTCTGATTTACGCCGCTGCATCGATTGGGGCTTGTACCGCGCAGCCTTGCTGCTGATTCTGCCTGCCATCCCGCTGCGACTATTGTGGCGTGGGATACGCGAGCGCGGCTACTGGCGGCACTGGTCGGAGCGATTTGCCAGCCGGGCCGAGAGCCTGCCGACGGGTGCGTTGTGGATACACGCGGTGTCTGTAGGCGAGACGCGCGCTGCCGCGCCGTTGATTACGGCACTGCGCACGCAGCACCCCCATTTGCCGCTGCTGCTCACCTGCATGACCGTAACCGGGCGCGCGACTGCCCAAACCTTGTACGGCGATTTTGCGCACATCTGTTATCTGCCTTATGACTACGCCGGGTTGATGCGCCGCTTTCTTGGCCGTTTGCAGCCCCGCGTGTGCGTGCTGATGGAAACCGAGTTGTGGCCCAATCTGATACGCGAAGCGGCGCGATTGAAAGTGCCGCTGGTATTGGCTAATGCGCGTTTATCCGAGCGCTCTGCGCGCGGTTATGCGCGGCTACCTGCGTTGACGCGCGATAGCCTCGCGCGATTTCAACTGGTCGCCGCTCAGACCGAGGCCGACGCCCAGCGCTTGACCCAACTCGGTGCGCACAATGTCGCGGTCACCGGCAGTCTCAAATTCGATGTGGGCGCGCCCGCTTCGCAGTTGCAAACAGGGCACGCGTGGCGACAGGCCTGGGGCCGTACACGTCCCGTATTGCTGGCAGCGAGCACGCGCGAGGGTGAAGAAGCGGCCATTCTGTCTGCCTTTGCCGCACACGCCTCCGCCGATGTACTGCTGGTGCTGGTACCGCGCCATCCGCAGCGCTGCGATAGCGTGGCCAAGTTGATCCACGCGGCGGGATTACAGTATGTGCAGCGCAGCCAGCTCTCGCACGCTGCCTCGCTAGACCTCCACACTCGAGTGATACTGGGCGATAGCCTGGGCGAGCTGTTCGCGTATTACGCCGCGTGCGATATAGCCTTTGTCGGCGGCAGTCTGCTGCCTTATGGCGGGCAGAACCTGATCGAGGCGTGTAGCGTAGGTTGCCCGGTGTTGATCGGCACGCATACGTTTAATTTTGCAGAAAGCGCACGGCAGGCGGTCGAAATGGGGGCGGCAAAAAGAGTTAGTGATGCGGATGAATTGATCGCTGTAGCACAAGAATTATTAGCCGATACGCCCGCGCGCCAAGCGATGGGCCGCGCAGGCAAGGCGTTTGCGATACGCCACCAAGGGGCGACGTTGCGGCTGCTTTCGCTTATCGACCCCCTGTTAAATAGCGATCCACTTCGGCTAGGTCCGCCGCATTCAGCCCGCCTACCGCGGCCTTCAGATTGAGCCCCGACAAAATAAAGTTATAACGCGCCGCCGCCAGATCGCGCTGCGCTGACAACACCTGTTGCTGCGCATTCAATACATCGAGGCTGGTGCGCACGCCCACTTGCAACCCGAGCTTGGTCGAATCGAGCTGCGCCTGGGTTGAGATTCGCGCCTGCTCCAGTGCTTTTACCTGCGCTTCGCCGTTAGCCACATTCAGATAGGCCTGGCTGGCTTGCAAGCCGGCTTCGCGCTGCGCATTGTCCAGATCAAAGCGCGCCTTATCCTGATTGGCTACGGCTTCACGCACTCTGGAATTACCCAATCCGCCCTGATAAATCGGCACCGCCAGTTCCAGGCCTATCACGCCGGTACGCGTATCGACTTGCTGCGAACCAAAGTTTTGATTGTTGTTGACGCTATAACTCGCGACGGCATCTAGCGTCGGGTAATTCAACGCACGATTGCGTTCCACTTCCTGATCTGCGATCAGCTTCAGGTCACGTTGAATGCGCGCTTGCAGATTCTGCTCGGCCGCGCGATTCACCCACTCATCGATGCCCACGGGCTCGGGCAATTTCAATTGCGTCTTTTCGCCCAATGTGGCAAGCGTGACGGGAGGTTTACCCACCAAACGTTGTAGCGCGCGCAGGCGTATTTCGCGTTCGTTAATTGCTGCGATTTCCTGCGCGGTCGTGAGGTCGTAGCGCGCCTGCGCTTCGTGCGTATCGGTCACCGTGGCGGTGCCCACTTCGAAATTGCGTTTCGCCGAAGCGAGCTGCTCGGAGATGGCGGCCTTTTGCGAGCGGATGAAGGCGATGTTGTCCTGCGCTTGCAGCACATCAAAATACGCGCGCGCGGTGCGCACAATCAAATCCTGCTCAGCGAGCTTCAGTTGATTTTCGCCTACCCTTAACTGCACTTTCGCCTGCTCGTACTGCACCCAGTTTTGCGGGCGAAATAACGGCTGTGCGGCGCGAATTGAGAGTCCATCTGAAGTGAATTTGGCGTCCCCGCCCGGTAAGGTGGAAACCACATCGTTCCGGCGCAAATACGCGTCGCCACTCACATTGGGCAGCAGACCGGCGCGTGCTTGCGGCAGGCGCTCCAGCACTGCCTGGTAGCTCGCGCGCGCAGAAGCATATTGCGCGTCATACGCGGACGCATCACGATAGATATCAGACAGCGTGGCGCTGTGCGCCGAGGCGCTGAAGGCGAGCCCCAAGGCTGCGATCAAACGGCTTACTTGCAATACGCGCATTTCAGACATCCTTAATAACGGGGCATGGCGGGGTCGACTTCGTCAGCCCAGGCTGCCACACCGCCGGCCAGATTGATTACGTTAGCAAAGCCCTGGCTCTCCAGAAACATTGCAGCGTGGTAACTGCGCACACCGTGGTGACAAATGACGACAATTTCATCCGCTTTATCGAGCTCGTTCACGCGTGCTGACAATTCGCGCAAGGAGACGCGCAGCGCACCGGGAAGATGGCAGATAGCCCATTCCCATTCTTCCCGTACATCCAGCAACGTAGGCTGCACGCCGGTTTTTAAATAGGCGGCCAATTCAGCGGGGCGAAATTGTTTCATCGGACAGACATTAAATTCAAATTCAAAATACAAACCTGATCGGATGAGGGGCATTCACCAGGGCTTTTACGCTGGTTTCAAATAGCGTAATGCTGCGACACGCACCGGGCGCGGTGCAGGTAATCAACTGCGCCAACATCGACGGTCCCTCGCCAACGATCGCAAACAGTCGCCCACCGGTGCGCAGGCTGGTGCGAAAGCGGTCCGCCAGCAGCGGAGTCGAGCCGGTGAGTACGATCACATCGAACCCGGCATCAGCCCCGTGGGTATCGGCCCAACCGTGCGCGGCGTCGCCGCTATGCAGCTGAACATTGGTAATACCATGCGCGAGGAGTTTGGCACTGGCAGCAGCGGTGAAGGCAGGCACGATATCGACCGACACAACCTCGGTGGCCAGCTGCGCCATTAACGCGGTGAGGTAGCCACTGCCGGTGCCCACTTCCAGCACGCGGTCGTTGAGGCGAATGTCGAGCTCTTGCAGCACGCGCGCTTCGAGTTTAGGCATCCACATCGCTTCTCCGCCACCCAGCGGAATTTCCATATCCACAAACGCCAGCGCGACATGCTCGGGCGGCACAAAGTCCTCGCGGTGGATTTTATGCAGCAGATCGAGCACGTCCTGATTGAGCACATCCCAGGGGCGGATTTGCTGTTCCACCATGTTGAAGCGGGCTTGTTCTATGTTCATGAGTGGCACCTGACCTGAATGTGGAGAAATTTTAACATCAGCTAGTCCAGCGTACGGCGGTAGCGCAGTAGCGCTAGCGTCATCGCGCCCAATAAAAATAACAGTAAGGGCCAGAGGTGCGGCCAGGTCTGGGCCAAATTATTACCCTTCAATAAAATGCCGCGCACGATACGCAAAAAATGGGTCAGCGGCAGTATTTCACCGATCACCTGCGCCCAGCCCGGCATGCCGCGAAACGGAAACATGAAGCCGGATAACAACAGCGACGGCAGAAAGAAAAAGAACGTCATCTGCATTGCCTGCATCTGGTTTTTGGCCAGCGTAGAAAACGTTATCCCGACCGCGAGATTGGCAAACACAAACAGCAGCACGCAGACCAGTAGCAACAGCATGCTACCCCCCAGCGGCACCGCAAAAATCCAGTGCGCCGCACTCAAAATCAAAAACACCTGGATATACGCAATCACAATGTACGGGATGATTTTGCCTAACGTGACTTCCAGCGGCCTTACCGGCATTGCCAGCAGCGCTTCCATCGTGCCGCGTTCGCGTTCGCGGGTGATCGCAAGGCCGGTCATCATGATCATCGTCATCGTCAGAATCACGCCCATCAGGCCCGGCACGATGTTGTACTGGGTGATGCCTTCCGGGTTGTACTTGCGGTGCACTACCAGCTCGAAAGGCGGCGGCCCGCTTTTGAGTTTGGCTAATGCGCCGGTCAATTCGGCATTCAGTGCATTCTGGCTCAAGGTGCCCAACGCACCAAGCGCATTGCCGGTGGCGGCGGGGTCACTGGCGTCGGCCTCGACCAAAATTTGCGGGTGCTCGCCGCGTACCACGCGTCGGCTAAAATCATCTGGAACTGTAACTACAAATTGCACCTCGCCTTCGTCTAGTAGCTGTCGCGCCGCGGCTTCACTGGCGGGTTGAGCGATCACATTGAAATACCCGCTCGTCCCCAGTGCCGCGACAAAGCTGCGCGAAAACGGGCTCGGTTGCCTCACCATCATTGCGGTCGGCAAACCTTTGGGATCGAAGTTGATCGCAAAGCCGAACAGCATCAGCTGCATCAGCGGAATGCCGACCATCATGCCGAAGGTGAGCCGGTCGCGGCGCATCTGGATGAACTCCTTCTGCACCATTGCAACAAAGCGTGTCCATGAAAACGCGTTCATGCGTGTTTGTCGCCGGGGAAATTATCCTCGGCGCCCTGCATCAGTTGGATGAACACATCCTCTAGTCCGGGCGTGTCGGACGTCACGCGCAAGGCCGGGTTGGCTTTTACCTGCTCAATCGTACGCGCGAGTGTTGCCGCATCTGATCCGCTAACGTGAAGTGCCTTGCCGAACGCGACCACCTGCTCGACGCCGGGCTGGCTGCGCAAATGCCTCGCGCATTCGGCCATGTCCTCGCCTTCGATACGCCAGGTCGATAAACCTGAGGCATCCACCACGTCTTGCGGCGTGCCTTGCGCCAGCAATTTGCCGTACGCCAGATACGCCAAACGGTGGCAACGCTCGGCTTCGTCCATGTAATGCGTGGACACCAGTACGGTGATACCGTCGGCGGCCAGCTGGTGAATCTCCTCCCAGAAATCTCGCCGTGCTTTTGGGTCGACGCCTGCGGTGGGCTCATCCAGCAGCAGCAATTGCGGGGTGTGCAGCAGGCAGGCCGCGAGCGCGAGCCGTTGCTTCCAGCCGCCCGACAGCGTGCCCGCGAGTTGCTTTTGCCGCGGCGCTAATCCCAGCCGATCCAGCGCAGCATCTACTGCCGCGCGGCGATTTTCCATGCCGTACATGCGCGCGACAAAATCGAGATTCTCGCGCAGCGACAGGTCTTCATACAGGCTGAACTTCTGCGTCATATAGCCGACATGGCGCTTGATCTGCGTGGTCTCGCGGATCACGTCGTAACCCAGACATTGCCCCGCCCCGGCGTCCGGCGTGAGCAGCCCACATAGCATGCGTATTGTCGTGGTCTTTCCGCTGCCGTTAGGGCCTAAAAAGCCGTAGATTTCGCCGCGTTTGACTTGCAGCGTGATCGCATCTACCACGCGGCGACCACCGAATGATTTCGTCAAGCCGTTAACGTCTATCGCCAGCGCATTTACTTCGGCCATACATCCACCGGCTGACCGGGTTGCAGCAGAACCGCATCGGCGGGTGACAGCCGCGCTTCGACCCGGTACACCAGTTTGGCGCGACTGTCGCGGCTGTAGATCACCGGCGGCGTGTATTCCGCTTGCGTTGCAATAGAGGCCACGCTGGCCTGCAACTCGCGCGCGCAGCCGTCGCATTGCACGCGCAACGCTTGCTGCGGGCGCAGCGTCGCGCGCACCGTTTCCGGCACAAAAAACACCAGCTTGATGTTTTGCGGCGGCAGCAAAGACAGCACCGGACTGCCCGCCGCGACCCATTCGCCAGGCCGGTAATAACGCTCTTCGACGCGCCCGGCCACCGGCGCTGGTACGGCTTTTTGGGTCAGTTTCCAGTCGGCTTGCGCCAACGCCGCTTCGGCGGCATGCACCTCGGCCGCCCCGGCGCTTTGTTCCGCGCTGCGTGCAGAGAGGCGCGCGGTGTTGATTTGCGCACTGGCCTCGGCCACTTGCGCGGCAGCACGA
>JAYWDZ010000434.1:0-2741 GCA_043779595.1 Nitrosomonadales bacterium | reverse complement strand
ATGAATAGCCTATACAAATGGCCTTTTACAGCTGGGACCGCCATACCTAAATGACGGTCCAAATTTAATCTGCAGCTAAACTTAAATTAGTTCGTCGTTAAATGATTCTTAACATCCGATACGCCATTGGTGTTTCGAGCAATCGTGGTTGCACGCTCTAAGGTTTTAGCATTCGGAGCGGCACCGGTAAGCGTGACGACACCCTTAGAGGTATCCACATTGATATCAATTGCTTTCAATTCATCATCCGCAATCAGCTTGCTTTTGATTGATGCGGTAATTGCAGCATCATCAATAGATTGACCAGCTTTTGACGTAGCATTGGCTACATGATTTCCAGCGTCTTTCGACTCCTCCTTGGACGCTGCAATGGTGTTATCCAGCTTTTCTCCTGCAGTAGTATTCGCCCCCTTACGATCACATCCCGTGGCAACAATGACCATAGTTGTGATTGCAAGCACTGAGGTTATTTTATTAAGGGTTGTTTTATTAAGTGAGTTCATCGATTTATCTCCTAAGTTCGATATGTAACAAGCCATGCATAATATTCACACGCTTGGGAGAATTTATCGTGAGGGAACTTTTGGCGCTATAAGCTCCCTCCTACACATTTTGTAGGACAAATGTTCTTATATTAATAGACTCACAAATATCCTTGAGGATTCATCTGTTGCCAGCGCCACGTGTCCTCGCACATTTGTGAAAGTTCGAAAGCTGTTTGCCACCGCAGATCATGCATCGCACGAGTAGCGTCAGCCCAGCACTGTGCTACATCTCCAGGACGACGCGCAACAATTTGATACGGGACTTTTTTATGACTGGCTACTTCGAATGCCCGGATCATTTCAAGTACGCTTACCCCTCGCCCGGTCCCCAGATTCCAGATATGCACCCCTCGCCCCAACTGTTGTAGACGATCCAGCGCAGCCACATGACCTCGCGCCAAATCCACCACATGGATATAGTCACGCACACCGGTTCCATCGGGGGTGGGATAGTCCCCACCAAATACATTCAGATGAGGGCGACGCCCTACTGCGACCTGGGCAATATAAGGTATCAAGTTATTGGGGATGCCCTGGGGATCTTCACCAATCAAACCCGACTCGTGTGCCCCAACGGGGTTGAAATAACGCAATAACGCAATATTAAAATTAGCATCTGCAGCTGCGATATCCGTGAGCATCTCTTCAATAAAGAGTTTGGATCGACCATACGGATTGGTGGCTGATAACGGAAAGTTTTCAGTAATAGGCACGCTGGCAGGATCACCGTATACCGTTGCGGATGACGAAAATACCAACGTCTTCACCCCTGTCTCAGCCATAACTTCAAATAATGCGATGCTCCCTCCAATATTGTTGTCGTAATACAGCAGCGGTTTTTCTACTGACTCCCCTACTGCCTTCAGCCCCGCAAAATGCACGACGGTATCAATCGCGTGTTGTGCAAATAGCTGGCGTAATGCTGCGCGGTCGCGGATGTCACCCTGCACAAATTTAACTTGCTTACCCGATATCTGGGCTACCCGTTCTAACGCCTTGGGACTGCTGTTAGAAAGGTTATCGAATACCACAACCTCATGCCCTGCAGCCAAGCACTCCACTGCCGTATGCGAGCCGATGTACCCCGCCCCCCCCGTTAATAACACGTTCAAAATAATCTCCTGGCTGGGTAATTGATATTTGCTATAGGCCAACACTGACTTGAATTATGCCGTGATTTAATGACTACCGTGAGTAGGTATTGATGTAGTGATAATTAGTCTATCGACTAGATAGTGTCGTCACGAGACTGAGAGCCATAGCGCAAGACAGCGTATGCGGTCTGCAGCCAGGAATGATGCGGCGTTTTTAGCGTAGCGCGTAGCGATGCCCCGCCAGCGCTTGAGATGCAGAAATGCGTTCTCAACGAGATGGCGATGCCGGTAAAGGTGCTTGTTATAACTTCGTTGCGCCTTTCTGTTTTTGCGGGGCGGGATCACGATGCTCATGCCTTGAGCGATGGCCTGCTCGACGATGGCATCACTGTCGTAGCCCTTGTCCGCCAACAGGTACTCGGCGCTGAGTCCCTCAATCAATTGCGCAGCCTGCGTGCAATCTGCGGTGGTACCCTGCGTAGCAATGACTCGGATCGGCATACCAAACGCATCCACGGCCAGATGTAGCTTGGTGTTGAACCCCCTTTTGTAAGACTCATAGCTTGATTGCCTCCACGGGCGCCTGCGGCGTGCGGATGAACCTTGATGTGGCTGGCGTCAATCATCAGCCATTCGTAATCAGGCTCGTCGATCAGTTGCTCCAGCAATGCCTCCCAGGCTCCGTTGTCACGCCAGCGGCAGAACCTTCGGTGTGTGTTCTTCCAGTCCCCATACGAGGGCGGCAAATCCCGCCATGGCGCACCCGTTCTCAAAATCCAGCACCGCATTGATAAATCGTCGGTTGTCGTGTGCGATGCCGCCCCACACGCCTTTACGCCCCAATAATCGCGGCTCAAGTAGCGCCCACGCAGCATCGGAGATGTCATGTCTTTGATAGGCCTCGGCCATTCGCGTCTACCGCAGTTTATGTAGAAAACCACTTTAACATGTCTCGTGACGACACCGTCTAATAATTACGCAAGTTTTATCTTCTTAATTTGCTTTCCCTCCATGTCAGGCTAGATGTCGCCTCCATTGATTCAATAAAAAAGTGGAGGGCGGAAGTAGGTGAAAGATGAAACATGTTCGATACACGAAAGAG
>JAYWDZ010000433.1:0-6821 GCA_043779595.1 Nitrosomonadales bacterium | reverse complement strand
AAGGCTGCATCGGCATGGCCAAAAGCGCGAACGACGTCGGCTTACTGTATGAATGCGGCGCCGGTTTGACACAGTATTTAGAAACGCTGCGCACGTTGAGCACAAAAAAAACCTCGGCGCCACGCACATCTCAAAAACCGACTAGGAGGTCGCCTACATGACAAATTTTTACCGAAGTGTAATTCGCTTTCGCTGGTGGATCGTTGCGTTCACGATTCCGCTGGTTTTCGCAGCAGCGAGCGGCGGGCAATTCATTGAGTACTCTGGTAGTTATCGCGATTTCTTCAGTACTGAAAATCCGCAGCTCAAGGCCTTCGACGAGTTGCAAAATACCTATAGTAAGAACGACAACGTGATGTTCGTAATTGCCCCCAAAGATGGCAAGATATTCACACGCGACACGCTCGCAGCGATTCAATCGCTGACGAAGGAAGCGTGGCAGACGCCATACTCGCGACGCGTCGATTCAGTCACAAATTTTCAGCACACCAGCGCGAGCGGCGATGATCTGGTAGTGCACGATCTAGTCGAAAATCCTGCGGCGTTGTCGACTGCCGATTTACAGAACATTGCGCAGATCGCGCTCAACGAACCGCTACTGATTAATCGCCTGATCTCTTCCCGTGCACACGTCACCGGTATCAATGTCACTGTTGTGTTGCCGGAACAGGAATTGGACGGCGAAACTTCGAAGGTGATGACTTTCGCGCGCACGCTAGTGGCGCAAGCCAAAGAACGATTTCCGCAGCTCGAAATTCGTCTCGGCGGCATGGTGCCGCTGAACAATGCGTTTGACGAGTATTCCGTGAAAGACATTCAGACGCTGGTGCCGCTGATGTACGTGGTAATCACCTTGATTTGCTGGGTGGCGTTGCGCTCGTTCTCGGGCACGGTAGTCACGTTGCTGGTGATTTTATTTTCCGTCATGACCGCGATGGGGCTGATGGGCTGGCTGGGCATTAAGTTAACCGGGCCGAGCTCGGCGGCGCCCACGATCATTCTTACGCTGGCCATTGCCGATAGCATTCACATTCTGTCCACGATGTTTCAATTTATGCGCGAAGGGATGAGTAAAAACGACGCCATCGTGGAAAGCATGCGCATCAACAATAAGGCGGTGTTTCTCACCAGTATCACGACAGTGATTGGATTCTTGAGCATGAACTTCAGTGAGGTCCCGCCGTTTCGCGATCTCGGCAACATCGTGGCCATCGGCGTGACAGCCGCATGGGTGTATTCGATTCTCTTCTTGCCTGCGTTCATAGCCGTCATCAAGGTGCGCCCCAAACCGCAACGCACGCAAACGGGTCGCGCGATGGAACACATTGGCAATTTTGTCGTCGCGCGACGCCGCCCGTTATTCTGGGGTATTACAGTATGTACGCTGATTCTGGTTGCGGCGATCCCGCGCAACGAATTGAACGATGACTTCGTGAAGTACTTCGACACGTCCGTGGAATTCCGCAATGACACCGACTTCATGGTGGCGAATCTTACCGGCGTCAACCAGATCAACTATTCATTGGGAGCGGGTGAAAGTGGCGGCGTAAGTAACCCTGTGTATTTACACAAGCTGGAGGAATTTGCGCAGTGGTATCGCAGCCAACCCGGCGTGGCGCATGTCAGCACGATCTCGGACATCATGAAACGCCTTAACGAGAACATGCATGGCGATGATCCGGCTTGGTATCGCGTGCCGGACGAACGCGAGTTGTCCGCGCAGTATTTGTTGCTGTACGAAATGTCGTTGCCGTTCGGTTTGGACTTGAATGATCAGATTAACGTCGACAAATCCGCCAGTCGCGTAACGGTTACGCTCGGGCACGCAACAAGCAAAGATATCCTCGCGCTGGAAGAGCACGCGGGTGAATGGCTGAAGGCCAACGCACCCAACACCATGGTCAACACCGGCACAGGGCCAACGGTAATGTTCGCGTATATCGGCGAGCGCAACATTAAGAGCATGATCGTTGGTAACTTGGCCGCACTGATTCTTGTTTCTGCGATCATCATGATAGCGGTCCGCAGTTTCAAGATCGGGCTGATCAGTCTGATCCCCAACTTAATTCCGATCGGAATGGCGTTCGGGTTGTGGGGCATCTTCGTTGGGCAAGTCGGTCTGTCGCTGTCGGTGGTCACGGCGCTCACCTTTGGCATTGTGGTCGACGACACCATCCACTTCCTCATTAAATATTTGCACGCGCGACGCGAGAACAAACTGTCGCCAGAAGACGCGGTGCGCTATGCGTTCCGCATGGTGGGCTCGGCGATGTGGACGACGTCGCTGATTCTGGTTGCCGGGTTCTCGGTACTGATGCTGTCGGCATTCGAGCAGAACAACGGCATGGGCACGCTGTCGGCAATCACCATCGCTTTAGCTCTGCTTGCTGACTACTTTTTATTACCGCCGTTATTAATGAAATTGGAGGAACAGAAACATGCGTACGATACATCTCTTGCTACTGGCCGCACTGTCGTTGCCGTCGATTAATCTGTTTGCGGAAACGCCGGAAGAAAAAGGTCTGGCCATCGCGAAAGAAGCAGATCGCCGCGATAACGGTTACAGCGATTTCACCGCTGACATGCAGATGTCGTTGAAAAACAAGCAGGGCGACGAAAGCCGCCGCAACATCCGTTTTCGTAATATGGAAATGAAAAACGACGGGGACAAGGCGCTAGCGTATTTCGATGAGCCGGCGGATGTGAAGGGCACCACCATGTTAACGTTCTCGCACCTCAAGGACGATGACGATCAGTGGCTGTACTTGCCGGCGCTGAAACGCGTGAAGCGCATCGCATCGAATAATAAATCCGGCTCGTTCATGGGTAGCGAGTACGCGTTCGAGGACATCGGCTCGCAGGAAGTGGAAAAATATACGTGGAAATATCTGCGCGACGACACTTTAAAAGGCATGCCGGTGTTCGTCGTCGAACGCTATCCAGTGAGCGAGCACTCCGGCTACAAACGCCAAATCGTGTGGATTGACCAGGCCGAATACCGCTCGCAACAGATCGAGTTTTACGATCGCAAAGATACCCTGCTCAAGACACTGAACTTCGATGACTACCAGCGCTACCTTGACAAATACTGGCGCGCCGGGCAAATGCAAATGGTGAATCACCAGACCGGCAAGAGCACGTTGCTCAAGTGGGCGAACTATAAATTCCGCAATGGTTTGGCGGAGAGCGATTTCAGTCAGGAGGCGCTGGCGCGGGCGCGGTAACATGTAGCAGCGCCGCCCCCGGCGAGAGCGGCGTTGCTACAAAGCAACCGCTCGCCATACGAAACTCTGTGCGCACTATTCCCGCAACTCTCGATCTGCCTCCGGGTCTCCACGCCTCTGCGTTGAGTCTTATTATTTTGGCATCGCCGCTTACTCACGCCGCCGAATGGTCTGGCAACGTCAGTACCGAGCTGCGGGTATTCACGCAGGATGCGTTGTATGCCGATCAACGCAACGCATCGTTGTCGGTCGCCGTGCAACCCGAGTTTCACCACCATTGGGACGGCGACCAGCAGAGCTTCAGCTTCGCGCCGTTCTTGCGCGTAGATCAATACGACGCAGAACGCTCGCACGCCGACATTCGCGAGCTCACTTGGCTGTCGGCGAGTCCCACATACGAATGGCGCGTCGGCATCCGCAAAGTGTTCTGGGGTGTGACCGAGTCGCAACATCTGGTCGACATCATCAATCAGACCGATGGCATGGAAAATCCCGACGGCGAAGACAAACTGGGCCAGCCGATGGTCAACCTCGCGTTGATCCGCGGCTGGGGCACGGTCGATTTATTTGTACTGCCCGGCTTTCGTGAGCGCACCTTTCCAGCAGCCGAAGGTCGACCGCGCTTGGCGCTGCCGGTGGACACCGAGCACGCGGAATATCAATCGAGTCGCGCGCAGCGACACATCGACGCCGCGCTGCGTTATCGCCATACACTCAGTGACTGGGATGTCGGCGTTTCGTACTTCACCGGCACCGCGCGCGATCCGCGCTTCAATCTGCGCATCCTGAACGGTGCGCCGACCCTGGTGCCATATTTTGACCTTATTACGCAAGTCGGCCTCGACGCTCAGGCGACGCTCGGCGGCTGGTTATGGAAACTTGAAGCCATCTATCGCACCGGGCAGAGTGACAGCTATTCCGCCGCCACCGGCGGTTTCGAATACACATTCCCCGGCGTGCTCCAAACCGGAATGGATCTGGGCCTGATTACCGAGTATCTGTATGACGAACGCGGCCGCCGCGCGCCCACGCCGTTCGCTAATGACGTATTGCTTGGCTGCCGTCTCGCGCTCAACGATGAGCAAAGCTCCGATCTGCTGGCCGGCGTGTTGTTCGACACCGACGGCGGCGCGCGCAATTTTAGTATCGAAGGCAGTCGTCGCCTCGGCAGTGACTGGAAGTTGAGCATCGAGGCGCGCGTGTACGCCAACGCACCGGCCGGCGATCCGCTGTATGTATTTCGCAATGACGATTACCTGCAACTCGAACTCGCGTGGTACTTCTGATGCAACGCGTCATCGCCCCTCCCCCGCTGATCTACGCGGCCACGTTTGTTCCGGGCTGGTTGCTTGATCTTGCCCCAACCTGACGGACACGTAGTTAAGCGATTTTTTTAGCCTCAAACGCTTCAGGGCTGAGGTAGCCGATCGTCGAATGAAGGCGTTGGCGATTGTAATAGACTTCGATGTAGTCAAACAGATGCGCTTTGGCGAGCGCTCGGGTGACAAACCGTTCGCCGTGCACGGCTTCCACTTTCAGGCTGTGGTTCCAGCTTTCCATTGCTGCGTTGTCATAGCAATCGCCTTTCTTGCTCATGCTACAGATCAAGTGATGCGCGCGGATGAGCCGCTGATAGTCATGTGAACAATATTGGCTGCCGCGGTCCGAATGCAGGATCACCCCTTGGGGTTTCTTGCGCCGCCATAACGCCATCTGCAAGGCGTCCATCACCAGCGTTGCCGTCATCCGCTCCGCCATCGCCCAGCCCACGACCCGGCGCGAATACAAGTCCATCACAACCGCCACATACAGCCACCCTTCATCGGTGGGTACGTAGGTGATATCGCTCACCCATTTCTGATTGGCGGCAGCAGCGTGAAAGTTCTGCTTCAATAAATTAACCGCCACCGGCAAGGTGTGATTGGAATTGGTCGTTGCCTTGAACTTCTTCGCTGCTTTGGCGCGTAACCGCAGCTTTTTCATGCGGTGGGCGACACGATGGCGACCCGCCGTAATACCGTTCGCCTGCACGCCCAGCGTGACGCGTGGGGAACCCGCGCGGCCTTTCTGCAACGTAAACACGTCGGTGATCGCAGCATCCAACGTGACGTTGTCTTGCGCTCGCGCCGACGGTTTGCGATGCCTGAAGCTGTAATAACCGCTGCGTGAAACACAGAGCACGCGGCACATCAGGACAACATCGAAATGGCTTTTGTTCGCAGTCATCAGGGCGTACTTCACTTGGGCAGTTTCGCAAAGTACGCCGCCGCTTTTTTTAGGAACGCGACCTCATCTTCCAATCGCGCCACATCACGCTTCAGCCGAGCGTTATCCCCCTGCTGTAGCTTCTGCTCTTCGGTGGTCTGACTGTTCAATCGTGCCTTGTGCCGCCACGCGTAAAGCTGCGACTCGTGCAGGCCTAAATCTTTCGCCGTCACTGGAACACCGTCTTTCTGCGTCCGATCAACCGCTTGTTTCTTGAACTCTGCACTGTAGGTCTTTCGAACGTGCTTCACTTCTTGCTTCGCTTTCATAAGCCACCTTGGATTAGGATTTTAACGGCTTATCCAGGTGTCCGTGAAATCAGGGCAAGATCAGCTCGTGCTCTGGCCCCACCGGAATTGCCGTGGCTCGCGCGCCCCGTCCTGTGAATGATGTTACGCAGCGCCTTTAGAAAGGTGGTCTACCTTTGCTGGTATGAAAAGAGAAGAACTTGAGTTATAGGGGTAGACCCAACACTCGTGTCACCCGCCGCCATTTATCATCCTTCCCCTCCGCGTCGTCGAGCCCGGCGTAGGACAGGCCTTCAGGATAGAGCGCCGTCAACTTGGACAGGGTGTCCTGTACCTGCTCCAATGAGTTCATCAGGTGATTGACCTGATCTTCAAGTTCCGCTGCAAACTCGAACAGTTCGGCTACTTGGCTGCGCGCCCCGCCGTTAATGACATCCATCGCCATTCGATGCAGCTTGGGATTCGGGGAGCAATGAACAGTGAACCGACTTAAGGCCGCCCGCGCCACGCGTCACCAGTAACGTTCGGTTCCTTCAAGGCGGGCGTCCGACTCCACAAAACAGTTCCGCAAGTCTGCCTCTCTCTCGATCTCGCGCAGCAAGTCGTTCATGGTCTTGTCGAGGTTTTCGTCGGTTCGATACGGCACTTTCAATTCGTACTCGCCGGATGGCCGACGCTTCGCGCCGTACTCCCGTAGTTGGAAACTCTCGATGTTTTCGCGTGCGCGCTTCTTGCCGCGCACGAACTTGCTGTTGTTTTCGATCATGAGCGAAAGGCGAATGGTTGCGGTCTTGACAGAATCGGCGTCGATGGCGCCAGCACTCCGATCAGACCGGCCGTTGGATCGGAGCTGAGCCGACTTCTCGTACGGTCCAACCTCAACACCGCGATGTCGTAAGTAACAGTACAGAGTGCTCTTGGAAACGTTCAGCTTCTTGGCGATGGCGTTCACGCTCAGGCGCCGCTCCCGGTACAGCGTTTCCGCTACCATTGCTGTTGCTTCAGACTGAGGTGTCAGGCCCTTGGGCCGTCCGCCCACGCGTCCGCGTGCTCGCGCGGCCGACAACCCGGCCTTGGTGCGTTC
>JAYWDZ010000432.1:0-2750 GCA_043779595.1 Nitrosomonadales bacterium | reverse complement strand
ATTGTGCAGTACGGCGGCCAGACGCCGTTGAAGCTTGCGCGCGATCTGGAAGCCTTTGGGGTGCCGATCATCGGCACCAGCCCCGACATGATCGATGCAGCGGAGGATCGTGAACGCTTCCAGCAAATGTTGCACACGCTGGGTTTGAAACAACCGCCCAACCGCACCGCGCGCACCAACGAAGCGGCGCTCGAGGCCGCCAACGAAATCGGCTATCCGCTGGTGGTGCGCCCGAGCTATGTATTGGGAGGTCGCGCGATGGAAATCGTCCGCGAAGAAGCCGATCTGCGCCGCTACATGACCGAAGCGGTCAAGGTATCGAATAAATCACCCGTGTTGCTGGATCGTTTTTTGAACGACGCGATTGAAGTTGACGTCGATGCGCTCTCTGATGGTGAGCAAGTCGTGATCGGCGGCATCATGCAGCACATCGAGCAGGCGGGCGTACATTCGGGTGACTCTGCGTGCTCATTGCCGCCGTATAGTCTGTCTGCGGAGATCCAGGACGAAATGCGCCGCCAGACGGTCGCAATGGCGCGTGCACTGAAAGTCGTCGGTCTGATGAACGTGCAGTTCGCAATCCAGGGCGACACCGTGTACGTACTCGAAGTCAACCCGCGGGCATCGCGTACCGTGCCCTATGTGTCCAAAGCCATCGGTGCGCCGCTGGCCAAGATTGCGGCGCGCGCCATGGCGGGGTTTTCGCTCAAGTCACAAGGGTTTGAAAAAGAAATCATCCCCCCTTATTATTCGGTCAAAGAAGCGGTGTTCCCATTCCATAAATTTCCGGGCGTGGACACCATCCTCGGCCCGGAAATGAAATCCACCGGCGAGGTGATGGGCGTAGGTGCGACGTTTGGCGAGGCCTACGTCAAAGCGCAACTGGCAGCGAGTTGCGAATTGCCAAGCCAGGGCGGACGCGCGTTCGTTAGTGTGCGCGCCGACGAACGGGGCGCAGTGGTTGAATTGGCGCGCAGCTTGCGCGATCTTGGCTTTAGTCTGGTAGCGACGCGGGGGACTGCGCTGGCAATTGAAACGGCAGGCATTCCTGTGACGGTCGTGAATAAGGTCAAGGAAGGCCGCCCACACATTGTCGATATGATCAAGAACGGCGATATTGACTTCATCGTCAACGTGGTCGAAGACAAGAAAGCCGTCAAGGATTCGTACACCATTCGCGCCGAAGCGCTGGCGCGCCGCGTGGTGTATTTCACCACGCTGGCGGGTGCGCAAGCGGCGTGCATGGGTATGCAGCATGACCAGGAACTGGCGGTGTATTCGCTCCAGGAACTTCATCAGAAACTGAATTAAAAGGTAACGGCATGGCAAGCTTTCCCCTGACTGTGAAAGGCGCAGAAAAACTTCGCGCTGAACTGCATAAACTTAAAACCATCGAGCGTCCCGCCGTGATTCTGGCCATCGCTGAAGCGCGTGCGCACGGCGACTTGTCCGAGAATGCCGAATACGATGCCGCCAAGGAAAGGCAAGGCTTCGTCGAAGGCCGCATTGCCGATCTGGATGGCAAGCTTTCCAACGCTCAGTTGATCGATCCCACCTCACTCGATGCCGGAGGCCGTGTGGTCTTTGGCGCGACAGTGGAGCTTGAGGATATTGATTCCGGCGATACCGTAACGTATCAAGTGGTGGGCGATGACGAAGCTGATATCAAGCTCGGTCAAATTTCCGTCTCGTCGCCTATTGCGCGCGCGCTAATCGGGAAGTACGCGGGCGATACCGTCGATGTGCAAGCACCGGGTGGGGTGCGTCAGTATGAAGTACTGGATGTTTTGTACAAATAAGCTGAATGCAAGCCGAGGCTGGGGGCTGTCGGCTTGCTAATGACTGGATCGGCTAGAACCGATTTTCTATTACCGGATTAATTAGTGGCTAAAACGGTGGTCTTCATACCGGTGATCGCAGCTTGCACAGCGAGATGCTGCTTCGATAGTCCAATAGACATGCGTCATCGTCTTGGAGCCATCGTTGTTAAATCTTTCGTAAGTCGAGCTGCGGCCGTTAGGAGATTGGCTTATCAGGTTACCCCAGCTAGCAGGATCATCGGTCACATCCGAGGCGGATGCCGCTTTCGAGGGGGTTCCCGCAGCGGCAGTGGTCGTGCTGTCGAGATGCGCGTACACAATATTCAATTCGTCGAAATCATGCGTGTTCGGGGTGGTGCTCAGCGTGCTACCTGCATTCGAACCTGTGTTCGAAAAGTAGTCCATACAAGTATTTTGTGAACTCCCATCGGTAGACTGGTGGTCGAGGCCGAATGTGTGGGCGACCTCCTGACACATTACATGGCGCCTCTCGTTGGGATTATTGTATGTGGCAGTGGCAAAATATGTGTCGTTCATCTTAGCCGAGCCCTGTGTAATATGACCATCGCCCGTGACGTTGATTGAAGCCAGCCCTAGCCAGCCATTACTACCGTAACTGCCATTGCATACTTGCGTGGTGCCCGCGACCATCGAACAACGCCTGTTAGCTTTACCGCCAACGATTGCGGTCAGAATCGGGGTGGACGTTGCTCCGAACAGGGTCGGGCTGTTCCAGTCACTCGACGCTTGCGCGAGTTGACCTTTCCAGTCGGCGGTAGTCAGGTTGTCCCCGGTCTTTAGAGTGAATTGAGGCGTGGTCCGAGCCCAATGGTAGCCTCCCCATGAATTGGTCGCGGACGAAATAGCGGGCACTACGATGGCTGCCAGCGTGACAATTGATATTGACGCGGATCGAATAAGAGCATGCTT
>JAYWDZ010000431.1:0-2751 GCA_043779595.1 Nitrosomonadales bacterium | reverse complement strand
AAGTCGTCAACCAGCAAGGCGCGGTGCTGGGCCGGGTAGACAGTTTGATGGAAACCGGCGCGCACGATGTGCTGGTGATTAAGGGTAGCAAGGAACATTTGATCCCGTTCATCGATGCCTTCGTCGGCACGGTGAACATGGAAGCAGGCAGAATCGCAGTGGAGTGGGGCGAAGACTACTGATGCGATTCGACGCGATCAGCCTGTTCCCAGAAATGTTCGATGCGATTCTGGATCATGGCATTACGCGGCGCGCGCTGGATCGCGGTTTGTATCGTTTCAAAGCGTGGAATCCGCGGGATTTCACCAGCGACCCGCACCGCACCGTGGACGACCGGCCTTACGGCGGTGGCCCCGGTATGCTGATGCTGGCCGAGCCGCTGGATCAGGCGATCAACGCGATTGAGGCTGAACTGGCGAGTGAAGCGGCCACGCCGTGGGTAGTGCATTTTTCCCCGCGAGGTCGTCCGCTGACGCACCAGCGGGTGATGGAATTAAAGGATAAGCCCGCGCTGGTGTTATTGTGCGGGCGCTACGAAGGCATCGACGAGCGGTTGTTGCAGCGGCGTGTGGATGAAGAGATTTCGCTGGGCGATTTTGTGCTCTCCGGCGGCGAGTTGCCGGCGCTGGCGTTGATGGACGCGATCATCCGGCAACTGCCGGGCGCGTTGAATGATGCGGATTCGGCGGTCGAAGAATCGTTTGCCGCGGGCCTGCTGGATTGCCCGCACTACACCCGCCCCGAAGTGTGGCAAGGCGTAGCGGTGCCGGAAGTTTTGAAGGGCGGGCACCACGCGGCGATTGGCACATGGCGATTGCAACAGAGCCTGAAGCTCACGCGCCAGCATCGCCCGGACATGCTGGCAAAACGCGGCATCTCGCCGCAGGAACAGGATTTACTCGATGCTGCAGATTAGTGCAGCGTCGATAATAAAGTGCTTCGAAAGAGGCTTATGTTGAACGGTGTTAAGTCTGTCCATCCTGGATAAACCTCTGTCACCCGATGTTAAGGAACACATCATGAATATTATTGAACAATTGAATCAAGAAGAAATCGCCCGCCTGGGCAAAACCCTCCCCGACTTTGCGCCCGGCGACACCATCGTCGTGCAGGTCAAAGTGAAGGAAGGTACGCGCGAGCGTTTGCAGGCGTATGAAGGCGTGGTGATTGCGAAGCGCAACCGGGGGCTCAACTCCGCGTTCACCGTGCGCAAGATTTCCGCCGGCGAAGGCGTCGAGCGCACCTTCCAGACCCACTCCCCGCTGGTCGCAGCGATCGAAGTCAAACGCCGCGGCGACGTACGCCGCGCCAAACTGTATTACCTGCGCGAGCGTTCCGGTAAGTCGGCACGCATCAAGGAGAAGCTGCCTGCACGCAAGGTTAAAGGACCGGTGGCAGCAGCTGCTGAGTAGGCTTTAAGCTTACTTGTGGTGCAAAAACGCCCTCGTTATGAGGGCGTTTTTCTTCGGCGGAGCTGAAAGGGAAGAAATTGAAAAGCGGTTGCTGACGAGTGAATGGCTTGCGATTAAATATGTTGCATCCCAAGACTCTGGGTTATTAACTGAGGAATGTTTCCAATGTTTTGCTATTTCTAGCTAATAAATGCGGTGTACCATCGTCTCTTAATAATGCAAAGGTTTGACCGGACGTTAGGTAAAAAACCCAGGGAGGAATCAATATGAAAAATAATTCTGCCATAGATTCTCTATTAAATTCAGATGCAGTAGACAGGCTGCTTGTCCTGTGTGAAGAAGTTACGCGTGCTACTCCAGAAGGAGCCCGCAGGTTTATTGAGCCAGCACCTGGCGTACTCTCACGGGCAAAATCGAATCCACACCATATAATTTTTGGAAGACGTGGCTCAGGGAAATCGAGCCTACTGAGGAAAGCGGTGGCCGACTTAACCATTGATCGGCGTCCTATAGCATTCGTAGATATGGAGACGTTCAAAGGTCACTCATATCCAGATGTGCTAATAAGCGTACTCATAAAGAGCCTTCATGAATTCAAGAAATGGCTCGAAGGCGCCGCAACGGCACCAGCCAACAAGAAGTCATTCTGGAGTCGGGTATTTGGTGCACTTCCAAAACGCCCGCCATTTAATAAAACAAAAACCACAACGTTGAGCGGTACTCTTGAGTCGATCATCCATGATTTAGAAAATCGACTCTTGAGTCGATCATCCATGATTTAGAAAATCAACTTCGCGCTCCCGAGTCGACTGCAAAGCAGATCAAACAAACTCGCTCAGACGAGCATACCGTGGGGGCTGAATTAAACGCAAACGTAGGAGCCCTTGGGGCAGGTGTTGCAAGCAAAGCGAGTCTTGGATTGAAATCGACGGGCACGATGGAGGAGCAATCTACGTACATTTCTCACAAAGTGGAGTATTTGCATCAAAACATTCTTCGCTTTCAGAATTTCTTTCAAGGATTGTCCGAACTCTCGGACGGCCCATCATTTTTGATACTGGACGATCTTTACCACATCCGTAAAGCAGACCAAGCAAAAGTCATCGACTATTTTCATCGGATTGCTAAAGGAAATAAGTTGTGGCTAAAGGTGGGGACAATTAAACATCGTAGTGAGTGGTATCAACACTCTGACCCACCAATAGGGATGAAACTGGGCGACGATGCTAAAGAAATTAACCTAGGGACGCGCTGAACAAATCAGCATTTGATTCAAGAAGAGACGGGCCGATTGCAATCAGCTGAAACTGTCCGCGAGATTGTCGAGAAATCGCAGCCC
>JAYWDZ010000430.1:0-6826 GCA_043779595.1 Nitrosomonadales bacterium | reverse complement strand
TACATTAAGGCCATCCAGTGCCGCAGTCACAGCTGCATTCTGGCCCCCGGTAATCGCATTTAACTGATTCACGCTCACCGCATCCGTGCCCCGCACACTAATTCTGATCATGCCGTACGCGTCTTGTCCCCCAAGCTAAAAATTCTGTTGCTGGCTTTTACCGCCCCGTTAGCCATGGCGCTGGGCATGCTCACGGGTATCCTGCCACAAGACCCCGGGCTCGCCTCACAAATTCTATGGGACTTACGCGCGCCGCGTGTCGTTGCGGCTTTCGCCTGTGGCGGATTGCTCGCGCTGGCTGGCGCGTTAATGCAGACCTTATTTCGCAACCCTCTGGCAGAACCCTATCTGCTCGGCGTATCGGGCGGTGCGGGTTTTCTGGCCTTGCTGGGCATGGCCGCCGGAATGACCTGGCCGTGGGTCTCGCTGCTGGCATTTGGGGGCAGTTTGCTGGCGCTAGCGCTAGCGGCACTTTTTGGCAGACATTTACTCGCGCGCGATCACACCCCGCTGCTACTCGCGGGTGTGATGCTGGCCGCAGGGTTCGGGGCACTCATAGCCTTGGTACTGAGCCTCGCGCCTGCTGAGCAATTACCCGGAATGCTGTTTTTTTTGATGGGCGATCTCACCTGGGTTCAAAATCCCCTTTGGCTAGCAGCCATCCTCATCCTAGGCTTAGGGTTGGCGCGCTTACTTGCGAGACGACTGGATGTGTTGCAGCTCTCGCCGCTAAAGGCCGCGTCATTGGGTGTAGCCGTCTTGCCCACGCGCTGGGCTTTATTTGCGCTCTCCGGCGCGTGTACAGCATTTGTAGTGGCCCAAGCGGGCAGTATCGGCTTTGTGGGCTTGATGGTGCCGCATGCGCTGCGACGACTTGGCCTCACGGCCCATCGCGACCTTCTCCCTGCTTCGGTCTTTGCTGGTGGCAGTCTGCTCGTATTGGCCGACGCGCTCGCGCGTACTGTGATCGCCCCGCGCGAGTTGCCAGTCGGTGTATTGACTGCGCTACTCGGGGTGCCTTTGATGCTGTGGCTGCTACGCAAGCCCTATTCGTGACGTCAAAATTGAGCCCTAACTCACTTTAATGGAAACCGTTTTACTCGCCTCTTTATGCACGGAGCAATTGAGTCTGCGCAGCGGTTCTCATACGCTCGTGAATGCGCTTGATCTGTCGCTGGCGCCAGGGGAGGTATTGGGGGTTCTAGGCGCCAATGGCGCGGGCAAATCGACGCTCTTAACAGCGTTGGCAGGGCTGGGTGCACCCGCCACAGGTCATGTGACCCTCGATGGCCAACCGCTGCTGACGCTACCGCCGCTTACCCGAGCCCAACATGTTGGCTTGTTGCCCCAGTGCGATGAGGGCGGTTTTTTTGGCAGCGTGAGTGAGTTCATTTCGCTGGGGCGTTATCCCTTCGACAACGCTCCTTGGGATTTGATGTCTCATCTCATGACCTGGGAGCTGGTCGAACTGGCTCACCGCTCGCTCGTTACGCTATCGGGAGGTGAACGTCAGCGTGTTCGATTGGCGCAACTCAGCGCGCAAACACCCCAGTATTATTTGTTGGACGAACCCTTGACGCATCTCGATCCCGCGCATCAGGCCCGGCTGTTAACCTGGGTCCGATACCAAGCTGAGGCGGGCAAATCCATCGTACTCACCTTGCACGATCCCAACTGGGCGGCTTGCCAGTGCAACCGACTGCTGTTTTTATTTGGCGATGGCCGCTGGCAAATTGGCACGCCGCAAAGCTTGCTCAATCCGTCTTCACTTGAAGCACTTTATGGGGCGGGTAGCGCAGCGTTATGGCAAACGCGTTAATGTCCAAGCGTACCAGGGCATCACTCTAAAAATTTATTTGTCGTTGCTGAGAATAAAAGCAGCCCGTCACTGTTTACTCCTTTGTAGTCCCCTGCCACCCAATTTTAGGAATGAAATATGAACCGTATTGCCCAATATTTGATCGCCGCTTCACTCACCCTGTCCGTTGTAGCTTGTGCTACCGACAGCATGCATACCGCCCGACCATAATGTCCAATGGCCTAATGGCCAATAGCGCCGGCATGACGTCGTATACCTTTGATAAGGACACCGCCAACAACGGCAAAAGTGCGTGCAATGGCCCGTGCGCCGCGTTGTGGCCGGCGATTGTGCCTGCTGACATGATGGTTGGCGGTGATTATTCTGTAGTCACCCGCGATGATGGAAGTAAGCAGCTGGCATACAAGGGTAAGCCCTTTATCTGTTCGCTAAAGACCAAAAACCGGGCGACATGAACGGCGACAGCTTTTAAGGATGTGTGGCACGTAGTCAAATAATTTGCCCTCCCGCAACGCTCGCCTCACGGGTTCGAGCGTTGTTCCCACGGCTTGTGGTGCGTGTAAATCTGTCTACCCAGCCGCAAAATATCCAGTTTTCCTATCTCAACGGCGCCGCCTGCAGTAAGCCTTTGCGCTAAGCAGCAAGGTGCAGCACCAACCCGCCTTGCTTCTGCGCCGGGAAGCCATACTCAACCCTGTATAATTGCGGCTTGATTTTTCCCATCCCCACGTTATCGACTCAATGATCCGTCGCATCATAAAAAAGGTGTTCGGTCGCAAACAGAGCGCTACCCCCTCCTCTGCTCGAATATTGCCGTTCGCCAAGCATGGCATCCATCGAAACCGTCTTGATGACTGCGCATTGGAAGTCTGTGAAAAGCTGGCTGAAGCCGGGTTCAAGGGCTATGTTGTCGGCGGTGCCGTGCGCGATCTGCTGCTGGACTTTCGCCCCAAGGATTTTGACGTCGCGACCGATGCGACACCGGATCAGATCCGGCGCCTGTTTCGACGCTCACGCATCATAGGCCGCCGTTTCCAAATCGTGCATGTGATGTGTGGGCGCGAGACGATTGAAGTGACCACCTTTCGCGCCAATGGCCAAAAAGAAGCCGACGAAGAAGAAGAGCGGCCCACCGATGCGCATGGCCGTCTATTAACGGACAATATTTTTGGCAATATGGCGGATGATGCGGCGCGCCGAGACTTTACGGTTAATGCGCTCTACTACGACCCCGCCCGTGAAGAAATCCACGATTATTTTGGCGGCGTAGCCGATTGCAAAAAGCGCGTGCTGCGTATTATCGGCGACCCCGACACGCGTTACCGCGAAGACCCGGTGCGTATGCTGCGCGCCGCGCGCTTTGCGGCCAAGCTGGAGTTCACCATAGACCCGGCGACGCGCAAACCGGTGGCAGAACTGGCTCCGCTGCTGGCGAATATTCCGCGTGCGCGCATCTTTGACGAAGCCCTTAAACTTTTGCTCTCGGGTCACGCGCTTCGCGGCGTGCATCAACTGCGGGCTGAAGGTTTGCACCATGGCATGTTGCCGCTACTCGATACCATCCTCGACGATCCTACCGGCGGCCCTTTCATTACCGCGGCGCTGAAAAGCACCGACGAGCGTATCCGCGCAGACCGTCCCGCCTCCCCTGCTTTTCTGTTCGGCACACTTTTATGGCCTCAAGTCGCGCAGCGCTGGAAAGCCCTGGAAGCCCAAGGCGAAAAGCCTATGCCTGCGCTATTCACGGCGATGGATGAAATCCTCGATGCCCAGCGCGGCCAGCTGGCTATTCCGCGGCGTTACGATGGCATGATGAAGGAAGTCTGGGGCGTCCAGCCACGCTTTGAGCAACGCGGCGGGCAACGTCCGTATCGCTTGCTGGAGCATCCGCGCTTTCGGGCTGCCTATGATTTTTTAGTATTGCGCGCAGCTTCTGGCGAAGTGGAACAGGAGTTAGCCGATTGGTGGACCCGATTCCAGGAAGCCGACGAGCCCACCCGCCAAACCATGCTCAAGACGGATACCAGCTCCAAGCCACGTCGACGTCGCCGCAAATCCCCTGCCGATCACGCAGCACCCGCGTTGGAATAGTATGAAAGTGACGGCTTATATCGGCCTGGGGGCGAATTTACACGACCCTATTGCCCAGGTGGAATACGCGATCACCGAACTCGACGGCATTCCCACTACCCGTCTCGTCGCACGCTCATCGCTATATGCCACCACGCCTGTTGGCTATGTGGATCAGCCCGATTTCATCAACGCGGTGGCTCAAATTGAAACCAGGCTTGCGCCGCGCGCGCTACTACGAGCATTGCTCGACATAGAACAACGCCACGGCCGCGAGCGCAGCTTTCGTAACGCCCCGCGTACGCTTGATCTGGATTTGCTACTGTATGGCAATGCCCATTTTGATGAAGATCATTTAACGCTCCCGCATCCCCGCATGACCGAACGCGCTTTCGTGCTGCTACCCCTCACCGAAATCGCCCCCCACATTGGTATCCCGGGCCATGGCCTCGCCGCGGATTGGATCACATCCTGCGCCGATCAAAGAGTGCTACCGATACGCCCGGAGCAGCGAGCAATCGCCGGACTATGAGCCTTACGCGCTACAAATATATCGTCGTCGAAGGGCCTATAGGGGCGGGCAAAACCAGCCTCACCAAAAAGCTGGCCGAAAAGCTGGGGGCGGCTACGCTGCTGGAAAACGCCAGTGATAATCCTTTCCTGCCCAAGTTTTATCAGGAGCCTCGACGTTATGCGCTGCCGACGCAACTGCATTTTCTTTTCGAGCGGTCACGTCAGCTCAGCGAGCTAGCACAAGGCGATTTATTCAACAGCGGCACCGTCTCGGATTTTTTGCTGGACAAAGACATGCTGTTTGCACGGTTAAATTTGGACGACGATGAGTATTCGCTATACCAAAAAATCTACGCCGACTTGTCTCCCCAAGCGCCCACGCCCGATCTGGTCATTTATTTGCAGGCGCCGATTGAATCCTTGCAAGAACGCGTTAAACGCCGCGGCGTGGAGTTCGAACGTGGCATGGCAGCCGATTATTTGAGGCGACTCGCTACGAGCTACAGCGACTTTTTCCACCGCTATGACGCCGCGCCGCTATTGATCGCCAATAGTGAAAATCTGAACTTCGCACAAAACAACGACGATTTCGAATTGCTGCTGGAACGCATCCACAAAATGCGTGGGCCACGCGAGTTTTTTAGTCGGGCCGCATGAGTACACCCGTCACGCTCTCAACCTTGCTAACCATGCGCGAACGCGACGAAAAAATCGCCGCGCTAACGTGCTATGACGCCAGCTTTGCACGCATTCTGGATGCTGCAGGTGTCGATGTGCTGTTGGTAGGCGATTCGCTGGGCATGGTGATTCAAGGGCATGCTTCTACCCTGCCGGTGAAGCTCGCGGAAATGAGTTATCACACGCGCTGCGTGGCGGCGGGCACGACTCGCGCCTTTATCCTGGCCGACTTGCCTTTCGGCAGCTACCAATCCTCGCCGGAACAGGCGTTTGCCTCCGCTACCAAACTGCTGGCGGCAGGAGCACATATGGTGAAGCTCGAGGGCGGGAAGGTAATGGCAGATACGGTCGCCTTTCTTACCCGGCGCGGTGTGCCTGTGTGCGCCCATATTGGCTTATTACCGCAATCGGTTAATCAACTCGGCGGCTACAAAGTACAGGGCCGCGATGACGGGACCGCTGCGCAAATATTGGCTGATGCCACTGTGCTCGAAACGGCTGGCGCCGGTTTGTTGCTATTGGAAGCCATCCCTGCAGCGCTCGCCCGTAAGATCACCGAAACGGTGAGCGTGCCCACTATTGGTATCGGCGCAGGTATCGAGTGCTCGGGCCAAGTGCTGGTGTTATACGACGCGCTGGGCTTGTACCCAAAGCCGCCAAAATTCGCGAAGAATTTCCTTCCTGATGCAGGCAGCATCGAGGCAGCAACGCGTGCTTACGTTGCGGCGGTCAAGCAACGCACTTTCCCGGCCATCGAACATACGTTCTGATGCAGGTTGTCAAAACCCTCGCTGAATTGCACGCCGCGTTAAGGGCGCAATCGGCTACCGCCTTTGTGCCCACTATGGGTAATCTGCACGTGGGCCATATAGCCTTGGTCGAGCTTGCAAAACAGCACTGTCAGCCCGTGGTGGTCAGCATTTTCGTCAATCCGTTGCAATTTGGCGCCAATGAAGACTTCGAACGCTATCCCCACACGCTGGACGCTGACTGCGCCAAACTGGCTGCGGCAGGCTGTGATGTAGTGTTTGCCCCCACGGTGGAAGCGCTCTATCCCCGGTTGCAGACTTTTACCGTGCAGCCCCCCAGTCAACTCGCTGATGATCTATGTGGCGCATTCCGCCCCGGCCATTTCAGCGCAGTGGCAACCATCGTATTGAAACTTTTCAACCTGATACAGCCGCGTGTTGCGGTTTTTGGCCGCAAGGATTTTCAACAGCTACACGTCGTACGTGAATTGGTGCAGCAATTCAACCTGCCTATTGAGATCATTGGGGGTGAAACCCTACGCGAATCCGATGGTTTGGCCATGAGCTCGCGAAATGGCTATTTGAGCCCCACGGAGCGTATTCAGGCGATGACTTTGTACCGTGAACTCGGTTCCATAAGGGAGGCTGTCGTCAAGGGTGAGCGTGACTATGCAAAGCTCACGACCCAAGCCAAAAAACATCTGAAAATGGCGGGCTGGAGCGTGGATTACATCGAAGTGCGTGACGCTGACACGCTAAAGACTGCCGACCCCACCACTCGCCACATCGTGGTGTTAGGGGCGGCATGGTTAGGCCACACGCGTTTGATCGACAATATCGAGCATTGGCGCTCGGACCCGCCCGGGTTGACCTGACGGCTTATAGGGTTTAGCATGACTTCTCAAAAGCAAGGGAGGCTCACATGCCCGACTTCAAATCCTTGCACGCTCGTGTTTTTGCGTTTGTGCTGCTGCTGTTACCCCCTGTTATCTGGATA
>JAYWDZ010000429.1:0-2755 GCA_043779595.1 Nitrosomonadales bacterium | reverse complement strand
TGTTCATTGCCCGATTGAATCTAATAGGATGCCGTTATGGACGTACTGATCATCGCGACGAAGGCCTGCACGCACCGTGTCGGTCTGGAACAGGAACTCGACGTCATGCAGATCGAACACCGTGTCTGTTTTGTCGAGGACTGTCCCGATCTTGTCGACAAGTTTGACATCCGTCATTCGCCCAACCTGGTGGTGGACGATGAGCTCGTGTTCCGAAAGCAGCCGACGGAAGCGGAGCTTCACGCCTATTTCGACGCCAAGAAGTGATCAAGACCATCGAGAGCGGTTTGACGGCGGGGCGATATCTCGCAGATGGTAGGCAAGAATAGCAAGAATGCCTGCCCGGCCTGCTCCATCGAGTGTGCGGATGTCTGATGATGCGTGCCACAGCCTTGGAGCCGCGCATCGAACGCGCGGTTACCTTCGATATTTTTACGAATGGCCTTGATATCACTTTGCGCCAGACCCCTGCGCTGCTGTGCGGATTGCTGAAAGCCTTGCTGAAACTCCGAGCGGCCAGTGTGGTGAACTGGATGCTCGCCAGAGTTGCCAGAAAAAGTCTGGTGGTGCAATGGGGTCTTCAGGAAGGCTTGCACGTGACCGGTACTGATTAGGCGTTTGAATTTCTTCAGGAATTCAGGCAATTCGAGACGGCGGATGTCTCCGCGTCCATCACGCGGGACGTTCTGCTGCTGGCCAGAAGCGAAGACCACTACGTCCCGCTGGAACAGTGGTACGCCCAGACAAGCATGTTCACGAACGCGCGCTCGATCACGGCACGGTTGTTCACGCGTAGCGAGAGCGCACAGAACCACTGCTAGGTCGGCAACTATGGTTTGTCCCTGAGAACCATCGTCAACTGGCTGGATGAGATGCAGCCAGGAAAGGTGGATGGAGCGACGTACCTCCACTTTGGGTTGCGCGGAGCCGAAAGCAGTCGGCCAACCGAAAACAGTTTATCTACGCATCATTTATAGGAGGCATCAATTCATACTATTCGCGTTTTTTCCGTTGCAAAACATCTTGCTTGAGCGTTCTTAACCTGGAGATTCCCAATGAATAAAATTGTTAGCATGACACCACTCTTGTCCCTGATTGTTCTTCTGACTGCTTGCCCCCAGTCCGGAAGTAATAATCAGGAACGCACAAACAGCATGAGTTCGCCTGCTGTCTCTCCTGCTCCGAAGGTGATGTCGAAGGAGGGCTTCGTTTATACCGCCAATGAGAAGGCCAATACCATCAGTGTGATTGATGTTGGCACTGGACAGGTTAAAAATATTGCCACGCGTATCACGCCACACAATGTCCAAATCTCGCGTGATGGCCGATTATTGCTCGCCGTCGGCCCAGTCGCCGCAATGGCCGCGAATCCACCCTCAATGAACATGCCTGATGCCGACAAGATGGCGCGCGGCAGACTTTTGATCATCGATGCCAAGACGCTTGCCATAGACAAAGCGGCAGATATAGAAATAGGCCGTCATCCAGCCCATGTCATCATTGATGCACAGGGCAAGCAGATCTACGTAACGAACTCCGAGGATGACAATGCTTTGATCATTGATGTCGAGCAGAAAAAAGTGGTCGGAGAGATCAAGACCGGTAAATTTCCGCACGGTCTACGCATGAGCCCGGATGGGCGTGAAATCTACGTCGCCAACGTCAACGACAACAGCGTATCCGTAATAGATGTGGCTCAGTCCAAAGAGGTGACACGCATACCAGTCGGCAAAGCGCCCGTGCAAGTGGGTTTCGCACCGGAGGGTGGTCGTGCCTATGTCTCCTTGCGTGATGAGAACAGCGTGGCCGTGATCGACACGGCTCAGCGCAAGAAGATTGCGAGCATCGCCGTCGGACGCAATCCGATCCAGGTCTTTGTTACACCGGACGGACGCTACGTTTATGTTGCCAATCAGGGTACGGAAACTAACCCTGATAACACCGTGTCCGTGATCGATACAGAAAAAAACAACGTTATTGCAACCATTAAAACCGGTAAGGGTGCGCATGGTGTAGTGATAAGCGACGATGGAAAACGTGCCTTCATCGCCAACATCGTGGACGGTACCGTGTCAGTGATCGATACGGCGACGCAGAAAGTGATTAGCAACATTAAAGTGGATAAAGGTCCCAATGGAATTACGTTCTCGGGAGTTATGTACTAGTGATTTCTTGAGACCGTTCAAATTTCTGTGTAACTTAATTTTGTAGTAGATGGAATCAAGAACTGTGGCTTTGGTTGTGGGGTATTTATGTATCAATAATTCTGTTTTGCTTGAAATATTTTATTTGCTCTATGTAATTTTATTCCCATTTTTTGTTGACGATTATTACTTGCTTATGTGCGCTAAGGAACAGATCGTACATCAGGCTTGTAGCATACTTTAAGTCATAATCAGTTTTTTGGCATCACCGATTTATCTTAATTATCCGATTGAGCCATTTTTTCGGGTGACTTTCAATCGAATAAGTAAATTTTAGGAGTTAAGTATGAAACCTAAAGGCGACATAATCCTTGTTACTGGTTCTAATGGAAGAATCGGCAGTGCCGTCATGCAGCGGCTAAGAAAGCACTTCGACAATGTCGTAGGCTTTGACCAAACAGCACCCGAACCGCCTCCGCCAAAATGTGTTCGTATCCCCGTTGATATTACATCTGATGAAAGTATGTATGAAGGGATGCGCATCTTGCGTGAGCATCATGGAGCAAAAATTGCTGCAGTAGTGCATTTAGCTGCTTACTACGATTTTTTAG
>JAYWDZ010000428.1:0-17526 GCA_043779595.1 Nitrosomonadales bacterium | reverse complement strand
AAGCAGCATCAGTGCATCTCCTCAAAGTCCTGCGCTACAAAGCTCATCACCACCCGTTCCATTTGCATAAAACGTGAGCCTTTTACCAACACCGTGGTATCCGCTGTGAGTTCATTTTCCAGGTCGGCCAGCAGTTCCTGAATCCGCTCGAAATGCATGCCTCCCTGCCCGAAGGCCGCGACCGCTTCGCGCGATTGATCGCCCAATGTGAATAGCTTTTCGACGCCCGCCAAGCGCGCGGCCAAGCCCATTTGCGCGTGTAAGCTTGCAGCCTCAGCGCCGAGTTCGCCCATGTCCCCCAGCACCAGAATTTTTTTGCCCGGCCGAGTCGCCAATACCTTGAGCGCCGCCAAGACCGAATCCGGATTGGCGTTATAGGTATCGTCGATGAACGTGCTGCCATGCAGTGCGGGTTTCTTTTGCAGCCGACCTTTGACACCGACAAAATTTGCCAGCCCCACGCGGATGTGAGCAGGCGCAATGTCGAGCGCCAGTGCAGCTGCCGCCGCAGCCAGCGCATTGCGTACGTTGTGTTTGCCGGGCACCTGGAGTTGCACCGCAATGGACGCGTCGGGAGTGATGATCGTGAAGGCTGAGCCGTAATGGTCGGAAGAGGCGGCGCTTGCTTGATAATTGCCGCGAAGATCAGCGTCTGCCGGATACTCGCCGCGAATATCCGCCTCTGCATTCAGCCCAAAGCTCAACACGCGGCGATTTACATTGGCGTCTCGCCACATCGGCGCATGGCTATCGTCGACATTGATCACCGCAATACCTTGCGCGCCCAAGCCGTTGAATATTTCGCTTTTGGCGCGGGCTATTGCCTCTACCGAGCCAAGCATGCCGACGTGAGCCGCCTGCGCGTTATTAATCAGCGCGACATCCGGGCGCGCAAGCCGCGTCAGATAGTCAATTTCGCCGACATGATTCATACCCATCTCGAGCACCGCGTAACGATGCGATGCAGTCAGGCGCAGCAGCATTAATGGCAGGCCAATGTCGTTATTGAAATTGCCTTCGGTAGCGAGTATGGGATCCAGCGGGGTAGACGCGTTAGTTACTGCGTCGCCAGTAGGGGCGAGAGGAGGTATCGACGCCCGCAATATCGACGCCAGCATTTCCTTGACGGTCGTTTTGCCATTGCTCCCGGTAATGGCAATCATCGGAATGCTAAAACGGTTGCGCCATTCCGCTGCCAATTCACCCAACGCCAAACGCGTGTCGTCGACGCGAATTGCCTGCATCACATCTGGTGCCTGTTTGGCATCCAGCACCGCACCGACTGCGCCCTGTTGCAACGCCTTAACTGCGTAAAGGCCTCCGTCGAACTTGGCGCCGCGTAATGCTATAAACAAATCACCGGGCTGGATCGTGCGGCTGTCGGTGCAAACGCGGCGCACTTCAGCGTCGGTGCCCGCAAAGGCCACGCCCAACATTGCTGCGGCTTCCGATAAGGTCATCATGCCCAGGCCTCCAGTACTTTTCGTGCGACAGCCACATCCGAGAAGGGCTCGCGCTTGCCTGCGATTTCCTGATAATCCTCGTGGCCTTTGCCCGCGATCAACACCACATCCCCGCAGCGTGCGTGGCCGATGGCTTCAAAAATTGCGCTGGCGCGATCAGGTTCTATTCGACACTCAGCCGACTGATCTTGTAGCACTTCGTCGATGATAGTTTGCGGGTCTTCATTGCGCGGGTTATCGCTGGTCACCCAGACTTCGTCTGCGCCTTGCAACGCAGCGCGCCCCATTAACGGCCGCTTGCCTGCGTCGCGATTGCCGCCGCAGCCAAACACGCAAATCAACCGGCCCGCTGGGATAACTTCGCGCAATGTCGCCAAGACTTTTTCCAATGCGTCGGGCGTATGGGCATAGTCCACGATCACCAAGGGATGCGCGCCGCCGCCTAAAGTTTGCATGCGCCCGGGGGGCGGAACGATGTGCGCAAGTGCGGCGCAGGCTTCATTTAGCGCAACACCCGACACCAGCAGCGTTGTCAAAACGGCCAACAAATTAGCAGCGTTAAAACGCCCCAGTAGCGAGGCTTCAACCTCGGCGTTGCCCCAGTCGGTGTGCACCTGCATATGCAGCCCGTGTTGCGACAAGTTGAGTTTGTTTGCGATAACGGTGCCACGGGTAAAGCCGTAGCTTGCGACGCGCGCAGGACAGGTCAAGCCTTCCAGCTGTCGGCCAAATGCATCGTCGACATTCAATACCGCCCATTCCAGTCCCGGCCAGTTAAAAAGCTGCGCTTTGACGGCGGCATAGGTGTCCATTTCGCCGTGATAGTCCAGATGATCCCGCGACAGATTGGTCAGCACCGCAATATTGAAATGCGTGCCGTTTACACGACTTTGCGCGAGGCCGTGCGACGACACTTCCATCGAGCAGGCCGCCGCGCCCTGATGCAGATAATTAGCCAGCCGCTGCTGCAGTTCGATTGCATCCGGCGTGGTGTTCAACGCGGGAGTAAGCGCATGCGGAAAGCCATTTCCGGTAGTACCCAGAATGGCGGTTTTTTGTCCCAGCCGCGTGAGTGTTTGGGCAATCCAGTGCGCTACCGACGTTTTGCCATTGGTGCCCGTAATGCCGATCATGTGCATTTTTTTAGAGGGCTCGCCATAAACGTGCGCAGCGATTTCGCCAATGCGCGCCTTCAACCCTGTCACGCCGATATTGGGTAAGGTGTGAGTGGGGTTCCACGCAAAATACTCGCTATCCCACAACACCGCATCCGCGCCATTCGCAATCGCTTGTGCAATGTAATTGCGACCATCGCTAAGCTCGCCGGGATACGCAGCGAACACCACACCGGGCGTGGTTTTGCGACTATCGCAAGCGAGGGCGTTCACTGGCCGACCCAGTCGTTGGAGCATATGCGGTACCGACTCATACGGGGTGACCATTTCTGGAACGCTCCGCTTTTTGGGTATCGATAGGGGGAGTCGGAAGGGGGGCGGGCTGAGTCAGCTGCGTGGCGGGGAGGGGCGCGTCAGGCGGTAAGCCATAACTCCGCAACGCGCCGCCCATCACTTGCGCAAATACCGGCCCGGCCACGCTGCCGCCAAAATATGCACCAGCTGAGGGTTCATCAATCATCACCGCAACAATAAATCGTGGGTCCGACGCGGGTGCCATCCCCACAAACGAAGCAATATAACGATCCGGACTGTAATGCCCGTCGATCAGTTTGTGCGCAGTACCGGTTTTGCCGGCGACGCGGTAGCCGGGCACTTGCGCACGCGTGGCGGTACCGCCTTCATGCGTCACGGTTTCCATCATTCCCCGCACACTGCGCGCGACGCTTGAGGAGAACACGCGCTCACCGACGACTTCTTGCGGCTCGCGTCGCAGAAAGGACAACGGTACAACTTCCCCGTCGTTAGCGAACGCCATATAAGCGCGCGCCAACTGCAATAAACTCACCGAAATACCGTGACCGTAAGCCATGGTGGCCTGCTCAACCGGCTTCCAGGTTTTGGCATTGCGCAACCGGCCCGCTGCCTCCCCAGGGAAACCCGAGCCCGGTTTTTGGCCAAAACCGGCACGATTCAACGTATCCCAAAACTGAGCGGGCGTGAGTGTCATTGCCATTTTTACCGCGCCGATATTGCTGGATTTTTGAATGATTTCGGTCACCGTTAAAAACGGGTGCGGATGCTCGTCGCGGATGCGCTTGTTGCCGACTATTAAACCGTCTGTGGTGTCGATCACCGACTGGGGAGTAAACAATCCACGTTCGAGTACTGCTGCGGCCGTAAACGGTTTCATTGTGGAGCCTGGCTCGAACGTGTCGATAACGGTGCGATTGCGCACTAGTTGCGGATCGTAGTTGCGCCGGTTGTTGGGGTTGAACACCGGCAGGTTTGAGAGCGCCAGAATCTCGCCGGTTTTTGCGTCAATCACCACAATGCCGCCGCCACGGGCTTTGTTGGCGGTGACGGCAGCGGCCAATTCGCGATGCGCCAGATACTGGATTTTCATGTCCAGCGACAACGCCAGATTGCCACCCATTTGCGCCAGTTTGATCGGCGCCAAGTCGCGAATCATGTTGCCGCGCCGATCGCGTAACACATAACGTTCGCCGGATTTTCCTGCCAGCCAGTCTTGATACGCGCGCTCGACGCCCTCCTGGCCCATGTCATCGACATTGGTGAAACCGACGACATGCGCGGCGACGTCAGCTGCCGGGTAATACCGCCTATATTCACGACGTAGATAAAGGCCGGATATACCCATCGCCGCGACGCGCGCCGCCTGATCCGGCGTTAACGGGCGCTGCACACTGAGTTCGCCTTTTTTTCGCGATCCTAAACGTTGCGTCAACATCTCGGGCGCCATGTCCAGAATATTGGCCAGTTTTTTTAATTCAGCCGGGTTGAATTTCACTTCGGCAGGGCGCGCCCATAGCGATTCAACGGGCGTGCTAATTGCCAGCGGTTCACCGTTGCGGTCGGACACCATGCCCCTGTGCGCAGGCAAGGTCATATTACGATTGGAGATCGCGTCGCCCTTACCTTGCAGATAGTCTGTGTGCAAGCTCTGCAGATAAAGCGCACGACTGGCGACAATGCCCAGGCCCACCATGATCAGACTACCCACGGTGACCATGCGCCAGGGCGCAAGGTGCAATTTGAGGAGCTTCCTGGAGTGATAATTCATCGGGTGGGCACACTTTCCACGCGAATGCGATCCAGGGGCGGGTTTATCAAGCCCAATCGTGTGCGTGCCAGCGTCTCAATGCGTGCCGATCCGGCCCAGGTGCTTTGCTCTAGCCGGAGTTGCCCCCATTGCTCGTCCAGTCCACGCGCTTCTTTTTGCAGGCCTTCGAGCGCGACAAAATTTTTGCGTGCTTGATGCTGGGCGTTGATCAGCAACAACGCGCTTGCGATGATAAATAACGCCAGCACAAGATTGATGCGGTTCATCGCGCACGCTCCGCTGCGAGCGTATTGCCCATGCGCTCGGCTACACGTAGCACCGCGCTGCGCGCCCGGGGGTTGGTGGCTATTTCTGCCTCAGTAGCGTGAAGCGCTCGCCCGACCAGACGCAGGCGTCCGGGCTTTAATGAAGCGGCACGAACCGGCAATCGATCGGGTAATTTTTCGCCCTGCGACTCTGCGCGCATGAAGCGTTTAACGATGCGATCTTCCAGCGAGTGGAAGCTGATCACGGCGAGCCGTCCGCCCGGTTTTAGTCTATCGACGCATTGCGGCAACACCGCCGTCAATTCCTCAAGCTCACGATTGAGATAGATCCGTATCGCCTGAAAACTTCGGGTGGCGGGGTGTTGTCCGGCTTCGCGCCAACCCACTGCGTGCGCAATAATTTGTGCGAGTTGCGCAGTGCGTTCGATGGGCGAATGCTGTCGCGCGGACACCAGGGTACGTGCAATCGATTTAGCAAAACGCTCTTCACCGTACTCCCGAATAACCTCACCAATTTCTTCCTCGCTTGCCGTGGCTAACCACTGTGCCGCTGATAAACCACTACCTGGATCCATGCGCATGTCGAGCGGCGCATCGAATCGAAAACTGAATCCCCGCGTCGCGTCATCCAGCTGCGGAGACGACACGCCAATATCCAGCAATACGCCATCCACTTCAGCCACATCCAATTCGGCAAGTACCTTTTCCAATTCCGAAAAGGTGCGTTGCATCAAACTTAATCGCGCATCGTTTAATGCTGCCCCAGCGCGCATTGCATCGGGGTCGCGATCCAGCGCAATCAACCGCCCCGTTGCGCCTAGTGCTGCCAAAATCAACCGGCTATGACCGCCTCGCCCGAAAGTGCCATCGACGTAAAGTCCGTCGGGTTTGATCGCCAACGCTGCCACCGCCTCTTGTGCCATCACCGGCACATGAGCCGTTGTCACAAAGTAAAACCCTCTAGCTCAGGCGGCATATCGTTGTCGCTAAACGTCAATGCCTGGCTCACCTGCGCTTCCCAGCGCGCCTCATTCCACAATTCCACTTTGCTGCCTTGTCCCACCAGCACCACGCTTTTTTCTAACTCGGCAAATTTACGCAACATCGGCGGTAGCAACACACGCCCCGCGCTATCCATTTCCATGTCGTGTGCATAACCGACTAGTAACTGTTTCAAACTGCGTGTTTTGGGATTGAAGTCGGAAAGCGCATTGAGTTTTTTCTCGATCGGCTCCCACTCGGGCAGGGGATACAACAGCAAGCATTGGCTTGGATCGGCAGTCAGCACGACGCGCCCGGCCCCATTGACCAGTAGCGCGTCGCGATAGCGAGTCGGCACGACGAGCCGATTCTTGCTATCCAGATTGACCGTTGTTGCACCGCGAAACATGCTTCTCCCTTAGCGTGATGTGGTGGGGAGGAATTACCCACAATTTCCCACCAATCACCACGTCAGCCACTATAGGGGATAGTTTTGTGGGGGTCAAGTGTTGAAACGCAAAAAAACGCAGAAAGCTCAACGACTTAGATGAGTTTTGTGCTTGTGGATAAGTCTCTGGAAAAACTGATGCTTAGGCAGGTAATTTCCTTAAAAATTTAGGAAAAAACGCTAAGACATTGAAAATAATGGAAAGTGAAAAAGTGGGTCGATAAGCCGGGTTCTGTCGTGGACAACCATTCCTCTAGGCCGATAATTGCTCACCGGCTCGAGCCACCTACCCGCAGACTCAGCGAGCCGCTTCATCGCCTGCCTATTTGGTGTTACTCCGGATGGAGGTTACCGCGTTTCACCCTTTGTGACTGCTACTTGCTCAATCCCAAAGACTCGTCTCTGTGGCCCTGTTCCTCGCCTTGGCCTTTATGTTTTGCAACATAAAGCTTGCTGCGTCTGGCCGTTAGCCAGCATCCTGCTCTATGGAGCCCGGACTTTCCTCTCCCGCCTGACGCCGGCAGCGGTTGTCTGACCCACTTTCTCACGCGCAGTATATAGGGTTCACCACATATATTTCTTGAACGTTTAAGGTGGTCTGCTACACCTAACTAATCATCTGACTTTATGGCTTCATAAAAGGAGATAAAAATGAGAAGAAGGCTGTATTTTTTGGTAGATGACGTAAGCCAAGCGCAACAGCTGCGTGATCAACTCTTGCTCGCGCGTATTGAAAATGCCCATTTGCATGTGTTGGCTAAAGACGGCACCCAACTAAAAGACCTGCATGAAGCTTCGATTCTGCAAAAATCGGACTTTGTACATGGAGCCGAAATAGGCTTAACCCTGGGTGGCGGCATAGGCATTATCGCGGGTTTAATCGTGGTGCTGTTCCCACCTGCGGGTATCAATATGCAAATGGTAACGGTATTGGTGACTGCGTTGATAGGCGCGATATTTGGCACTTGGGTCTCAAGTATGAAGGCCAGTTCTGTTCCCAATTCGCGTCTCAAAAACTTCGAAGCCCCGATTGAAGCCGGGCGTATTCTGATAATGGTCGATGTGCCTTCCAGCCGAGTGGATGAAATTCGTCATTTGATCACGGCCTATTCCGCCGACGTGACGGATTACGGAATGGAACCTGCTATCCCCGCGTTTCCTTAAACTCCCCTAACACGGCCTCCTCCCTAAGCCGGACGCAATCCGGCTTTTTTGTTAGAAAAATTTTGGTCTACGACGGAAGCAGCTTATCCAGCCATTAATTTTTCGAGCCAAAACAAACCTACCACGGTTTTGGTTTCGCATATTTTTCCACGCTTCAACCAATCCATCGCTTCGCCGAATGGGATGCGCATCACTTCCATAAACTCGTCTGCGTCGCGCGCGTGGCCCACATGGACGAGTTGCTGCGCGCGGTAGAACTCAAGGCGCTCGTTAGCGTAACCAATGCACGGATAAAGGGTCGTGACGTGCATCCAGTCGTTGGCCTCGTATCCGGTTTCTTCCAGCAACTCCCGTTTGCCGCAGTTGAGATCATCTTCGTCGGCGTCTATTTTGCCCGCAGGGAATTCAATAAAGTCGCGATGCAAGGGATAGCGATGTTGCCGCTCGAGCAAAATATCGCCGTTCTCAAATACCGGCAGAATGACTACCGCTCCGGGATGCACAATATATTCCCGCGTAGATTCGCCGCCATTTGGGAGGCGTACCCGGTCGCAATTCACCTGCAACAGACGGCCCCGATATACCGTCTCGCTACTTAATGTGGTTTCGGTAAGCTCAATGGGTAATTCGTTTTCTTCGCTCATGCGGCATGATACCGATTCCGCCATTACAAAAAACGCGTCTTGCACGTCTTCCATTGTAAAAACAGGGCATGCAGTTCAATCCCGATAGCCCGCCAACCCTACGCGGAAGCCGGTCATTGACCATCCCCATGCCGCCCCCTATAGTTGCTCCATGATTGCAGAACTTGAAACGCTCGAAGCCAAAATTTATCTCGTGGCGGAACGCTGTCAAACGCTCCTGAGCGACAACGTCGGGCTGCGGCAGCAACTGCTTTCGGCCCAGCAAGAGGTTCGGCAGCTCAATGCCAAACTCGAATCAGCCAGCGTGCGCCTGCAGAAGCTGCTGGAAAAAATCCCGGAAGACGCTTGATGGCTGCCGCACGTTCTATAGAAATCCATATCCTCAGCCGATCCTACAAAGTAGCTTGCACGGCTGAACAGGAAACTGCGTTGGTGATGGCGGCCGATTATCTGGATCAAAAAATGCGCGAAATTCGCGATGAGTCGAAAGTCATTGGCGCTGAGCGCATTGCCATCATGGCAGGTCTGAATATGGCGCATGACTTGTTGACCAAAGGCGGCAGAAGCCTGGAAGCTGACGCGCGCGAACGCCTGAAGCGCTGCAATAATTTATTAGACGCAGCGCTGGAAAAACAAGACAATCTCTTTTAAACTGAAAGCGCTCCCTGCGGTGTTCGCGAAGGCTGCAATTCCTTCGGACCAATGCGCTTGCGCTTGGTTGTGGCACTTAAATCTGCCGGTGTGTACGTTCCAAGTGAATGAACCTGATGGCGGTGTCGCTGCAACCTCCTTGGACCCAGGTTCAAGGATAGTAGCCGGTCGGCACAGGTGGGGAGCCCACCCATTCTCCTCATGCAAAATCCCGAGCCAAAAAAACCCACGCTGCGACGCCAGTTAAAAGCGTGTCGTGCTGTCATCAAGCCCGACGCCCGGCGCATTGCCGCGCAACGCGCGTTGAGGCTGGCGTTACGTCATGGGCTGCTATTACGCGCGCGACGCATCGGGTTTTATCTTCCCCACGGCACCGAATTTGATGTGCGTCCGTTGCTGAATCAGGCTTTGTGGATGCAACGCGTCTGCTGTTTGCCAGTGATTCCGTCCGGGCGGGGGCGGGTGCTGCGCTTTGCTCGATTGAATGGGCACAACGCGATGACGGCTAACCGATACGGCATTCCTGAACCCTTCGATTCCCACCCGTTGCGGGCGCGTCAACTCGATGTATTGTTTATGCCGCTGGTGGGCTTTGATCATCAGGGTCATCGCCTGGGGATGGGCGGTGGCTATTACGACGCAACTCTGGCGTATTTAACGCGGCGTCAACAGTGGAAAAAACCACTGCTCATTGGCGTGGGCTTTGAATGTCAACGCGTGGAATCCATTCCGCACGATCCTTGGGATACCCCGCTGGATGCTGCGTTGACCGAGCATAAGCTATATTTTTTCAAACGCTGAATCCGCAATGCCCACACCTCTGTGTTTAATCCTGGATACCAATGTCGTGCTTGATCTGCTGCACTTTAAAGACGCCGCGGTGTTATCCATTTTAAAAGCGTTGACAGCACGAACTGCCCGTTGCCATGCGTCGACGGAAACCTTGCACGAGTTCCGTCGGGTATTGGCTTACTCCGAGTTCAAACTGGATGAAGCTGCTCAGATAGCTTTATTCGTGCGCTATCAAACCTGGCTGGATGAGCCTGAAGTTTTGTGCAGTCGCTTAAATCTGCCGCGTTGCACGGATCCGGATGATCAAATGTTTTTGGAACTGGCGGCCTCAACGCAAGCCCATTGGCTCGTCAGCAAAGATAAGGCGCTATTGGCGCTTAAACGTTTTGCCGGACTAGGATTCAAAATAGTGACGCCGTCTGAGGCCAGCGCGTTGCTGGGTGGCCTACCGCCAATCACGCATGCGGTATCACCACTACCGTGCGCGCTTTAGCCACCACAAATTCTTTAAATGCTTGCGCAACAGGAGACAGGCGTTTATCAGCGCGGTGAACGATGTACCAGTGACGCATGATCGGGAAACCCTCGACTTTGAGCACGGCGAGACGCTTCAAAGTCAACTCCTGTTCCAGCGTGTGCAGTGAAAGTATCCCCAACCCCAGTCCGGCTTGAACCGCTTGTTTGATCGCCTCATTGCTACTCATTTCCATGCTGGTGTTGATCGATAGGCCTTTCGCAGCAAAGAAGCGCTCAATCGCGATACGGGTGCCTGAGCCTTGCTCGCGCATCAGAAACGGCGTGTCGCGCATGTCTTCCAGTGTGAGTTTTTTTTTGCGGGTGAACGCATGTTGTGCTGGCGCGATCACGACCAGCGGGTTATCCATGAAATTTTCGGCTTGCAGGTGTTCTGATTCGGGCGGCTTGCCCATGATCGCGAGATCCAGCTCATTCGCGGCGAGTTGCTGTAAGAGCGTCTCGCGATTGGTCACATTCAGACTCATCGCTACCTCGGGTCGGTTCTGACTAAAATTTGCCAGCAACTGCGGGGCAAAATAGTTGGCGGTACTCGCGACCGAAACGCGTAAGCGTCCACGCTGGCCCCCTTTCAGTTGGGCCAAACTCTGATCGAGTTCAATCAATTGGGCGGCTATGGTGCGGCTGCTATGGAATAACTCCCGGCCCGCCTCGGTGAGAAATATTTTTTTGCCCAGTTGCTCGAACAGTGGCAGTCCCACCGCGCCTTCCAATTGCTTGACCTGCATGGAGACAGCCGGCTGGCTGAGGTGGAGCTCGCCTGCCGCCCGCGAATACGATAAATGCCGCGCAACGGCTTCAAAAACTTTTAGCTGGCGTAAAGTGAGATGCATTCGAAAGGCTTAATCGTCTATATCATTTAACTTATAGTTTATATCATAACAATTGACTGTTACTTATACTAAAACGCGCATACAGTGCTCCCCATTCGAATCCTTTCGGTTTCGGAAGCGCCCCCCGACATGATCGGCGGGCTTTATTTTTTATGTTGAGAGGCGATTGACATGAGTGAAGAGCTAAAAGGCAAGGAACGCTACAAATCGGGCGTGATCCCCTACAAAAAAATGGGTTACTGGGAGCCCGACTACGTCATCAAAGAAACTGACGTGCTGGCAATGTTCCGTATGACGCCGCAAGCCGGGGTAGATGCCGACGAGTGCGCCGCTGCCGTTGCAGGCGAGTCTTCAACCGCGACCTGGACCGTGGTATGGACCGACCGTTTGACCGCCTGCGAAATGTATCGCGCCAAGGCTTATCGCGTGGACCCGGTTCCTAACACCGGACCGGGCACCAAGACCGAGCAGCAGTACTTCGCTTACATCGCTTATGACATCGACCTGTTCGAAGCCAACTCAATTGCTAACCTGACCGCATCGATCATCGGCAACGTGTTCGGCATGAAGGCAGTGAAGGCGCTGCGTCTGGAAGACATGCGCATCCCCGTCGCTTACCTGAAGACTTTCCAAGGCCCCGCAACCGGCGTCGTCGTTGAGCGCGAGCGTATGGACAAGTTCGGTCGTCCGCTGCTGGGCGCCACCACCAAGCCGAAGCTGGGCTTGTCGGGCCGCAACTATGGCCGCGTAGTTTACGAAGCATTGAAGGGTGGTCTGGACTTCATGAAAGACGACGAGAACATCAACTCGCAGTCCTTCATGCATTGGCGTGACCGTTTCCTGTATTGCATGGATGCCGTCAACAAGGCTTCTGCTGCAACTGGCGAAGTCAAGGGTCACTACATGAACGTGACTGCCGGCACTGTCGAAGAAATGATCGAACGTGCCGAGTTCGCCAAATCGCTGGGTTCGATCATCATCATGATCGACCTTGTGATCGGCTACAGCGCAATTCAGACCATGGCGATCTGGGCACGCAAGCACGACATGATCCTGCACCTGCACCGTGCCGGTAACTCGACTTATTCGCGTCAGAAAAATCACGGCATGGCATTCCGCGTCATCTGCAAGTGGATGCGTATGGCCGGTGTGGACCACATTCACGCAGGTACCGTCGTTGGCAAACTTGAAGGCGATCCCATGATGATTCGGGGTTACTACGACACGCTTCTTGATACCCATACGCCAGTACAACTCGAAAAAGGCATCTTCTTCGAACAGGACTGGGCTTCGCTGAACAAGTGCATGCCGGTGGCTTCTGGTGGTATTCATGCCGGTCAGATGCATCAGTTGCTGACCTATCTGGGCGACGACGTGGTATTGCAATTCGGCGGCGGCACCATCGGCCACCCGGACGGCATTCAGGCTGGCGCGATTGCCAACCGTACCGCGCTGGAAGTCATGATCCAGGCACGTAACGAAGGCCGCGACATCTGGAATGAAGGTCCGCAGATTCTGATGGACGCAGCCAAATGGTGCAGCCCGCTCAAAGCCGGTCTGGATACATGGAAGGACATTACCTTCAACTATGAGTCCACCGACAGCCCCGACTTCGTTGCGTCCACCACGGCCAGCAATTAATCAAGGAGACATAAATCATGATGACCAACAATGGCAATATCGTCACTCAAGGGCAGTTTTCCTTTTTGCCCGCGCTGACCGATGTCCAGATCACTGCGCAAATCAAATATGCATTGGGCAAAGGCTGGGCGATGGGCGTCGAATACACCGACGATCCGCATCCGCGCAATACCTATTGGGAAATGTTTGGCAACCCGATGTTCGACATGAAAGATCCCGCCGGGATTTTGCTTGAAGTGAACAACTGCCGTAAAACTTTTCCGAATCACTACATCCGTCTGACCGCGTTCAGCGCAATCCGGGGTGTGGAAAGCGTCTGTATGTCCTTCATCGTCAACCGTCCCAAGGTTGAACCGGGCTTCGGTTTGGTACGTCAGGAAACCGATGGCCGTTGCATCCGCTACTCCATCCATTCCTATGCGACCGACAAACCGGAAGGCGAGCGTTATTAATTCACGGCTCGTTTAATATGAGCTAGTTGCGTTAATACGTGAACTGTCGCAGTGGCGGGTGGAAGTTTTCACCCGCCATTGTTTTTTATACCGCTACAAATTGGAGCTCGCAATGAGTGATACAAACGAAGCAGCCACCGTTTTGGCAGATGATATGCAAGTGAATCTCGAGGCAGAGTTCGAGGCCTCAAACGTCAAGGAAGTACTCAACAAGCTCGACGTCGAGCTGATCGGCTTAAAGCCGGTCAAAACGCGCATCCGCGAAATCGCGGCGCTGCTGTTGGTGGATCGGTTGCGTAAACAATTTGCGCTGACCTCCGAAACGCCTACCCTGCACATGAACTTTACCGGCAATCCCGGTACCGGCAAGACCACCGTAGCGCTACGCATGGCCGAAATTCTGCATCGCCTGGGTTATGTGCGCGGCGGCCATCTGGTGTCGGTCACGCGCGACGATCTGGTCGGACAATACATCGGACACACTGCGCCAAAAACCAAAGAAGTTATCAAGAAGGCGATGGGCGGCGTGCTGTTCATTGATGAAGCCTATTACCTGTACAAGCCCGAAAACGAACGCGACTACGGCGCAGAGTCGATCGAGATTCTGCTGCAGACCATGGAAAACAATCGCGACGATCTGGTGGTGATTCTGGCCGGCTACAAAGACCGCATGGACAAATTTTTCCACAGCAACCCCGGTCTGCGCAGCCGCATCGCGCATCACGTCGATTTCCCCGACTACAGCGCCGAAGAATTGCTGCAAATCGCCAAGTTGATGTTGGCCACGCAAAATTACCGCTTCAGCCCCGATGCCGAAAAAGCCTTCCTCGACTACATCGCCATCCGCATGACGCTGGAGCATTTTGCGAACGCGCGCTCGGTACGCAATGCGCTCGATCGCTCACGGCTCCGCCAAGCGAATCGTTTATTTGCCACTGCCAGCAAGTCGATAAGCAAAACCGATTTGATGACGTTGGAAGCCGAAGACATTCTCGCCAGCCGCGTATTCCTCGAAGGCAAACCCGATCTGGACGGCGACGAAGGCAGCGACGCGGTGATAGACTGAGCACCATGACGCTGACTGAGCTATATCGTGAAATGCGCGCGGCGATGGACGGACCGATTGAGCCCGCCCACGTGGACTTGCTCACCAAGGAGGCCGAGCGTTTCGCCAGCACGGTGAGCTGGGCGGAAGGCGTGATCGACAAGGACGGCCTCATTCATGAGGCCTTCGACGCGTTGCGCGAAATGGCCAAAGTGAAGTATCAGCAAAAGCAGGATCCCAATATCGCCACCTTGCATGACACGATAGGCGATCTAATACTGGCGATCCGCAATCACGACGAAGACATCGATCCCTCAGAGGATAATGAGGATCACGACGACTAGGAGGATTAAACACGTCCGCGAATAAACCTATCCAGAACTCGCTCACCGTTGCGCTGTCTGCGTAATATGGACGAGTCGCACAACGCCGAGCCCTGGCGTATTTTTCCCAAGCAGATTGAGGCGCAGTGCTTCAATCAGGTGCGCCTTGCACTGCTCCGACGAGAGAACCCTTACCGTATTGTGCTGGCCAAACATCGTGGCCTTGAAGTGGTGCTATTCAAAGACTGCTGGTATTGCGTCGACAGTTTCGCCGATGATATGTTGGTAATGACCTGGCGCGAATTTCAAATCCATCCGCGCGATAATCTGTTCCAGCCCATCGCCTGCGAACTTTGGCTATATCACCATTGCGCGGGCATGATCATGGGGTCCGCGCTGGACGATTTGCAGCAGGTCATGGCCAAGCTTTTTTCGATGGGTAGCGAAACGTAAGTCCATCTAGAGCGTACGGCACGAGCATCCTGCTTTTCGATGTTACTCAAGACCTTCAAGCGCGTGTCTCGACTGAATATACTCACTCACTGTAGTCGACATTTCGGGGAGGTAAATCCTGTAATTATTTTTACCGCTATTCTTCGCAAAATACATTGCGGTATCCGCATATTCGACAACCGTTGCCAAATCGCAATTATCAGCGCCACAAACTGCAATTCCTATGCTGGTGGAAAGCGTAACCGTGCCATAGCCAGCGATATCGAATGGCAACGCAAACCCGGAGATTATTTTCTTCGCGATCGAACGGGTATCGAAGTCGTGATTGATGTCGGGCAAAATAATTGTGAATTCATCCCCGCCAAATCGCGCGACGGTATCGGAACCACGGAGCATTGACGACAAGCGATCTGCTACCGCTATCAGGATCAGGTCGCCTGCCTGGTGACCGTAGGTGTCGTTGATTGTTTTAAACCCATCCAAATCCAGAAACAGCACCGCGAGCATCCGGTTGCTGCTACGAACCTGATCGATAGCCTGCTGAAGGCGTTTGTTAAATAGCCGACGATTGGGTAGCTGAGTCAGCGTGTCGTAGAACGCCATGTCGTTCATTTCTTTTTCGTACGCGACGCGATCGCTGATGTCATGCGCAACCAATGCAACCAAGGCCGCATTGCCGGATTCAAAAGATCTGGCTGCAAGCGACAAATGGAAGCTGGAGCCATCATTGCGACGCCCCCAAAAAGTCGTACTGGCGCACAAATTTGCCCAATCCTTTACCGTGATATTGGGGGGAAGATTCGACTCCGCGATCAATTGCGAAAAATGACCGCCCACGACTTCGCTAGCCTTAAACCCGAATAAAAATTCGGCCGCCATGTTGAAATCTTCAATTCGGGCATTTTGGTCCAGCGTAATCATGGCGTCGGCAGCGTGCCGCAGAATCGCGGAGTACCTCGCCTCGCTGATTGCCAATTTATGGCTGCGGGAGACGAGTTCTTCCCGCATATGCTCAAGGTCGCGCGCAAGTTCGGCGAGCTCCACTACATTCGTCGACACGCTTAATTCCTGCTCAAGATGACCCGAGGCAATCTCGCGCGACGCTTTTTGCAACAGCCTGATGGGGTTACTCATCCGCAATGCGAGCGAAATACTGGCCAGCAATAACGCCCACAAATAGACTAGCGCAAACACCAGACTGCGATGAATCAAATGATCGGTTTGTTCGCCTATCAAGCCTTCGTCAAAGCCAAGCCGCAACTGACCCAGCGTGGCACCATTACTGGCGCTAACAGGCGAGGCGATGTAATAGACATTGTCTGCATGCGCGCCAAACATAAAGTCTTCTTCGAATGTCAGGCTATTATCGCGTCGCAATTTCACCGGCGTGAGGTTTGAGCTATTGGGCGGGGCAGGCAGAAACTCTGCATACACAATCCGCCCGGATAACAGAATGCCTTGAAATAATTTCTGGATATTTTCCGTAGTGGTGTCGTGTCCGACAATTTCGCTGAGCGAAAATGCACGACTGCGGATACTGTCAATAAACTGATCTCTGTACGTTTGGGCAGCTAAATACAGAACGCTGACCATGAGTAAGGTACCGAACGAAACCGTCAGCAAAAGGACAGAAATAGTCATGCGGCCAGGCAATGATCGCAACACCTGATTGAAGCTTCGCCAGGCTGTTAAGGGATTCACAAGCGAGCCACCACTTTCAACGATGGCCATCGGCTGCCGTCTGTTCCGACAAACACGTTATTGCGTTCGGGTGTGCGTTTAAATATTCGATCAGTCTGTCTTCGGATCGGTAGGTCACCGGCATAAGGGTGCCTGAAGGAAATTTTTTATGGCGCACGTAACGTTCGTAAGCTTTTTCGGACATGAAAATTACTTTTTGCAAAAACATTTCGTGCAACATCCGATCCGAATCGTTGATCACGGGCTGAATGGATTGGGGCGTAACGTCCGATGATCCCAGATAAATTTTACGGAGCTGACCTGGACTTAATGTACCGACAGGGCTGTGTACACTCGTAACTATTACAAGCCGTAAAGGGGTATCAACAGCGCAAGCGAAGGGCGCTAAAAACAAAAAAGCAACGGCATGAGCCAGAAGCATTCGAAGCAATTTGCTCCACATCGCTTCCCGTCCCTTCTTAAAAATGACTGCAAATTTAATCGCAGCCCTCCGCCTTGAGGACGACTTCGAGCGGGCAAAGATTCGTGAGCCCACTCTGAAAAAGGTTGAATCCAATAAAGACGTTAAGCCAGAGCCAGTTTGAATCGATAAAAAATGGGCTGATCTCCATGCCTAAGGCACTAGACAGCAGACCACGGCACCTGCTACCAGTCTAACGATTCGAGTTGTCGTCATGTGATCTCTCCAGATAGGGACTATCTCGTAATGATTGATAACGAAATAACGGAGAATTCGAGTAAAAATTAACCCCAAGGGCCTTATATCCACAGGATTGGTGTGGGGATAGGCCGGGGTAGTAGGGCGCTCGTGATTACAACAAGGTTTTTGAGACTATTGATCCGGCATGAATTAACCGTGACTCAGGTTCATGCTTACCTTGTCAAAGCGCATAAACGCAGGGCTTTGTGGCAAGTAAGTGCAAATGATTCACGGATA
>JAYWDZ010000427.1:0-6855 GCA_043779595.1 Nitrosomonadales bacterium | reverse complement strand
ATGACGGTAGTGCAGGCATTATCGATGGGAGGCGGACTGACTCCCCGCGGCACACAACGCGGCATCAAGATATTGCGCCGCGATGACAAGGGCGTTATGCAGGAACTACCGACACAGCTTTCGGATTTGGTAAAGAAGGACGACGTGATTTACGTCAAGGAAAGTTTGTTCTAGCCATATTAAAACCCCAGGGGACACGTATGAATTTCACCCAATTTTTACTGATCCTGAACGCGCGCAAGTGGATCATTTTGGGCATCCTGCTACTGACTGTCGCTGTCACAACGGCAGTCAGTTTATTGCTGCCGAAGGAATATACGGCAACCACCACCTTGATCTTTGATTCCAAGAGCAAGGATCCATTGACCGGCCAGTTGTTGCCGTCACAGATGTTCCCCGGCTACATGGCGACCCAGATCGATGTGATCAAGAGTTCGAATGTTTCACAGAAAGTGGTCAGTGGACTGAAACTGGCGGACAGCCCCGGTACCCGCGAGCAATTCATGCAGGCGACCCAAGGCAATGGCTCAATCGATCAGTGGCTGGGTGACCTTCTGCAGGCCAAACTGAGCGTGGAGCCTTCGCGTGAGTCCAGCGTGATTTCCATTGGATTCACCGGCACCGACCCGCAATTTGCTGCACTGATGGCGAATGCCTTTGCCAAATCTTATATTGACACCAGTCTCGAGCTTCGATTGGTACCTGCACGGCAGATGGCCGCTTTCTTTGACCAGCAAATTACCCAGTTACGCGCCAATCTTGATAAGGCGCAGCAAAAACTTACCGCTTATCAGCGCGAGAAAGGGATCGTTGAATCCGAGGAACGACTAGATGTGGAAACGCGACGCCTGGGTGACGTAGCGGGGCAAATGGTTGCTGCACAGTCGGCCGCTTTTGAAGCGAGCTCGCGGGCGCGCGACAGTCGGTCCATGCCTGAGGTGTTTAGTAACCCCACTGTACAGAATCTTAAATCTCTGGTGGCGCAGAGTGAAGGCAGGTTGGCCGATTTGGCCAAAAGAGTGGGAAATAACCACCCTGAATACCAACGTATTCAAGCTGAGGCGGATAGCTACAAGGTCAAACTCGCGACTGAACTGAGCACAGCCTCAAAAGGGGTGGGCGCGGGTGCCACTGCGGCGCGTCAGCGGTTCAACGAGTTAGGGGGTGCATTTGCCAATCAGAAAGCACGCGTGCTTGGCTTGAAACAGCAGCGTGAAGAAGCCACGCTGCTGGCACGTGACCTGGACAATGCGCAGCGCATTTACGACTCGGCCTTGCAGCGTTACGGCCAAAGCCGCATGGAAGCGCAGTCCACCCAGACCGATATCGCAGTATTGAATCCGGCCACGCCGCCCACCGGACCCTCTAAACCGAAAGTGTTTCTGAACGTGCTGCTCTCGGTGTTTTTGGGCACTTTGCTGGGCGTGGGTATCGGTTTTCTGGTTGAATTGCTGGATCGTCGGGTGCGTTCAGGTCAGGACATCGCTACCGGACTGGAGATTCCGGTATTAGCCGAAGTCTCAAAATCAGGTCGTCATTTTGCAGTATTCCATCGCTTATTTCGCCGTCCACCCCCCGCAATGGCCGGATGACAAAAGTTTATCAACCCGCCCCCTAAATAGAATTCTAAAACGGCCTGAATCCATAATATGAATCCATCCTCCAGCAACACCGACAGCGGACACATTATTGCCGGTGCATCCCTTAAAACCACGGACGCCGCAATTGGCAAGTTGCTGCAGGATGCGGGCAAGCTTAAACAGCAGGATATGGAGCGGGTGCTGAAGTTGCAGCACGATCAGAACCTTCGTTTTGGCGAGGCCGCGATCAAGCTGGGCCTGGTGACAGAAGCTGACATCCAGCATGCGCTCTCCTACCAGTTTGAATACCCCTATTTATCCAACGACAGGGACGGGCTCAGTCAGGAACTGGTTGCCGCCGCTGCGCCTTACGGCAAAGGGGCGGAAGCCCTGCGGTCGGTCCGCTCGCAATTATTGTTGAGCTGGTTTGAAGAGGGGCACAAAACATTGGCAATTGGCGGTGCAAGAGAAGGAGATGGCGCGAGTTATCTGGCCGCCAACCTGGCGGTATTGTTTGCCCAACTCGGCAGAAAAACCTTGCTGATCGATGCCGACATGCGGCAACCCCGCCAACACCAGATATTCAATCTGGGCAATGGCAAAGGGCTCTCCGACATCCTGGCGGGGCGAGCGGATGCCACGATTGCCAGCCCGATAAAATCCTTCCCAACGCTATTTGTGCTCTCCTCAGGTTCCCCGCCGCCCAACCCTGCAGAGTTGCTTGTGCGGTCGGCATTCGGTGCGTTGCTGAACAGTTTCGAAAGCGATTATGACGTCATCCTGATCGACACCCCAGCCTCGCAATACGTCTCCGATTTTCAGGCTATCGCAGCAAAAACGGGGGGGGTGCTGATCACGGCTCGCCGCAACGTGAGTCGCTTGGCCGCACTTGCAGAACTTAAAGAAAAAATCCTCCTGGCCGGCGCACAAGTCATTGGCGCTGTGGTGCTGGACTGATCATGAATACGTTCACTTCCCGATTGCCCGGATGGGGTAATTCGTTTCCTGTACTCAAAATCTGGTGGCCGGTATTACTCGGCCTGGTGTTGTTGTATGCCCCCACCTACTGGATGCTGGCGCATGGAATTTGGAATAGCGAAGAGCAAGCCCATGGCCCGATTGTGCTCGTCGTGACGCTATTCTTGATTTGGCAGAAACGCGATATTTTTCTCCACGACGTTCCAGGCCAGACCGTGAGCTCTGCCACCAAGGTATTGGGTTGGGTGCTACTTATTTTTGGCTTGCTGGCTTATATTTTAGGTCGATCTCAGGACATCCTGCTCATTGAAGTGGGCTCCCAGGTGCCTGTTATCTTGGGGGCATTGCTCATTGCTCTGGGCTGGCGTTCCGTCAAAGCACTCTGGTTTGCGTTGTTCTTTCTGCTGTTCATGGTCCCCTTGCCTGGGTTCGTGGTCGATGCCACTACCGGCCCGCTCAAGCAATACATTTCGATCATTGCTGAACAAGTGCTGTATGCGGTGGGTTACCCCATTGCCCGGAGCGGTGTCACCCTAACCATAGGGCCGTATCAGCTGCTGGTGGCCGACGCCTGCTCCGGTCTGCATTCGATGTTCAGCCTGTCAGCCATGGGGCTGTTGTATCTGTACCTGATGCAGCACACCAGCGCCGCACGCAATGTCATCATTGTGGCCGCCATTTTGCCGATTGCATTTGTCGCCAACGTGGTGCGCGTGATGGTGCTGATTCTGGTGACCTATCACTTGGGTGATGAAGCTGGCCAGGGTTTCCTGCATGGCTTTGCCGGCATCATGCTGTTCATGATTGGCTTGCTGTTTTTGTTTGCATTGGACGGGGTGCTGGGTTTTATTTTCCCGGATCGCCCCCGTGTCCGAGTGTAGAGTCGATTCCGTGGTTTCTGGAGACAAGAGATGAAACTCATCAGCTTCAAGCATTTCGTCATCGGTCTGTGCATGTTGGGTGCCGCGGGAATGGCGCTGGCGCTCAAGCCCACTCACAAGGTGGCTGATGCCGGACCGAAAATTGATCTTGAAACGCTGATTCCGAAACACTTCGGCGACTGGACGATAGACGAAACCATAGTGCCCCTGATCGCCAACCCTGAGCAGCAAGCTATTATCAACAAGATTTACAATCAGACGCTGACACGTACCTATGTCAACTCACGCGACGAGCGTGTGATGCTTTCTATCGCCTATGGCGGCGATCAGAGTGACGACATGGCGGTACACAAACCGGAAGTCTGCTATCCCGCGCAGGGGTTCCAGATATTAAAAAATACGACCGAGACATTTTCTACCGGCACAGGCGATATTCCGGTCAAACGCCTGCTTGCTATCCAAGGACAGCGCATCGAACCCATTACCTACTGGACCACAGTGGGCGATACTGTCGCTGTCACTGATATGAAATGGAAATTCAATAAAATCAAATATGGCTTAACCGGCAAAATACCGGATGGTTTGTTATTTCGCATCTCTACCCTCCAGGCGGACGATAAGGCCGCTTACCAAATTCAAGATGGTTTTTCGCGCGAATTGCTGAAAGCGCTCTCACCCGATGGCAAAAAACGCATCATCGGCCGCCCAGTTCCTGCTACCTGATCGATTTTCAATTGCTCCAAATCCACTAAACACTATGATTAAAAAAGCCCTTATCACTGGCATTACCGGGCAGGACGGCGCCTACCTGGCTGAGTTTCTGCTTGGCAAAGGCTACGAAGTCCATGGCATCAAGCGCCGCAGTTCGCTCTTCAACACCGATCGGATCGATCATCTGTACGAAGAGCCGCATGTTAAAGACCGCCGCTTCATTCTGCATCATGGCGACCTCACCGACTCCTCCAGTCTGATTCGCATCATCCAGCAGGTGCAGCCCGAAGAAATTTACAACCTGGCCGCGCAAAGCCATGTTGCCGTCTCCTTTGAAGAGCCCGAATATACCGCCAATTCCGACGCGCTGGGCTCGCTGCGCGTACTCGAAGCCATCCGCATTCTCGGGCTTGAGAAAAAAACACGCTTCTATCAAGCCAGCACCTCCGAACTCTTTGGCAAAGTGCAGGAAATCCCCCAAAAGGAAACCACACCGTTCTACCCTCGCAGCCCTTACGCCTGCGCCAAACTGTATGCGTACTGGATCACCATCAACTACCGTGAAGCCTATGGCATGTATGCCTGCAACGGCATCCTGTTCAATCACGAGTCTCCGGTACGCGGCGAAACATTCGTCACCCGCAAGATCACCCGTGCCTTGGCCCGCATCAAACTCGGCCTGCAAAGCTGTCTCTTACTCGGCAACATGGACGCCTTGCGCGATTGGGGTCACGCCAAGGATTATGTCGAAATGCAGTGGCTGATGCTGCAGCAGGAACAGCCCGAAGACTTTGTCATCGCCACCGGCGTGCAATACAGCGTGCGCGATTTCGTCAACGCTGCTGCCCAAGAATTGGGCATGACCATCCGCTGGGCAGGGCAGGGCATTGATGAAAAAGGCTATCTGCTCCCCTCCCCAGCAAGCGGGGGAGGGGCTGGGGGAGAGGGTGCCACCGAGAAATGCATCGTCGCCGTCGACGCGCGCTATTTCCGTCCCACCGAAGTCGAAACCCTATTGGGCGACCCCAGCAAAGCCAAAGAAAAACTCGGCTGGACGCCTAAAATCAGCTTTGCCGAACTGGTCGCCGAGATGGTGCGAGAAGACCTAAAAGCCGCCGAACGTGACGAACTGGTGAAGAAGCACGGCTACAAGGCCATGGATTATCATGAATGAAATTGTGGCTTCGCCCCGGATGGACGCGTCCGAGGAACCACTGAATAAGCTTGGAAATTTGCTGGCAACTACCACCGGGCTGGAATTTGCTGTACTGGTGGGTAGCCGCGCCATTAATCGGCCTCGCTCTGATAGCGATTGGGATATTGCGCTGCAGTGGCATAACACCACGCCCTGGATGCAAACGGTGGGCGACCAGGAGACTTTGCGCAGACGGATTGCAGAAACGCTGAAAGTATCTCTCGATCGCATTGACCTGATTGACCTCCCACGCGCGAACCTGGCCATGCGAGCCAATGCGGCTGAAAACGGATGTGTACTCAAGGGCGAAGATACCCTCGCCTGGGCGCACTTTCTGGCGCGAGCTGGAAGACTTTTACTGGGAACAATCCCATGCGTCTTGATCTGAAGCGGAAGAATCTCAAGAATGCTTCACGCGCTGATCCGCACCATCAGAGTCGTGAATGTTGAATCTGATTGTAAATGATGCTTTGATGCTTTAAACAAGGACATGAAGATGCGAACCACGCTCACGATCGAAGATTCGCTTGCCAGCGAACTCAAAAAACGCGCGCTTGAAGCCGGCAAGCCTTTCAGGCAGGTGGTCAATGAGGCGCTGCTGACCGGGTTGCAGCAGAAAGATGTGCGCAAGTCTCAGGCCTATCGCCTGAAACCGGCAGCGCTTGGCGCCCCGTTGGCGGGTGTCGGCCTGGACAAGGCTTTGCGCCTTGCAGACGAACTGGAAGACGTGTCGCTGCGCGCCAAGCTGGAGCAACGCAAGTGATTCTGGTTGATGTCAACTTGTTGATCTATGCAGTTAATCAGGACTTGCCGCAGCACAAGCAGGCAAGAGCCTGGTGGGAACGGATGCTCTCAGGCACCGCCAGGGTTGGCATTCCCTGGGTATTCATCAAAAGAAGCATGCCTACAAAGCCATGTATGACCACGAGTAAGGCCAGTGCCTAAGTTATACGAATACTTCGGGCTAACCATCATGTTCTATGTAAATGAGCATGAACCTGTGCATGTCCACGGCAAATCCCAGGGGCGAGAATCGCGAGCCGAGATCATCGTGATCAACGGTAAAGTAAATGAGATACGCTATTCTCATGTCTTGGGCGCTTGCCGTTAAATGTCAATGAAATACGTTTTTTTAATGAGATTGTTAGCGCTCGAAATGATGAAATTGTATCCAAGTGGATTGATTTCTTCGTATTGCATAAAGCTGTCAAGCCCGAGCACATCACACGGAGATTGAAATGAACTTAAAAGCGATCAATATCGTCTCGGCCACACTGATTGATAAATACAAGCTTCGCCTGAGTTTTGATGATGGCGTGGTACAGGAAGTTGATTTTGGGACTTTTCTTGGCAAGGCTCAGCACCCTGATATCAAAGCCTATCTGGATGAAAACCGTTTCAATGCATTCCGCCTGGAGCATGGTGAACTGGTGTGGGGTGACTATGACCTGTGTTTTCCTATCATGGACCTCTACCTTAATCAGATCGACAAACATGTCGATCTTCAGGC
>JAYWDZ010000426.1:0-2768 GCA_043779595.1 Nitrosomonadales bacterium | reverse complement strand
TGGGTGTGCTGCTGACCGAACAGTATTATGATTTCGCCAAATCATTGGCGGACGACTATACGGTGCTGCAACGCGGACAAGTGGTGAAAAGCGGTTTGGGTGCGAACATGGAAGCAGATGGGGTGCGCGGGTATTTGGCGGTGTGAATGATCGCGTGATTCCGCCGTGGCATGCGCGGCTGGCGCTGGATTTTGCCGCGCACGATGGGCGCAGCGTGCTGACGCGACGCGAGCAATACGGCCCGCTCGCGGTGCAAAAGCCGCTGTATCCGGAGGGCGATGCGGTGTGTCATGCGGTGTTGTTGCACCCGCCGGGCGGTATTGCCGGTGGCGACCAGATCGACATTGCGTTGACGCTGGAAGCCGACAGCCACGCGCTGATTACCACGCCGGGCGCGGCCAAGTGGTATCGCAGCCTCGGCGCGGTCGCGACGCAGCAGGTGCGCTGCCAGGTCGCGGCGGGTGCGGTGCTGGAATACCTGCCACAGGAGAGTATTTTGTTTGATGGCTGCAATGGCAGCAGCGTACTGGACGTGCAACTGGACGAAGGCGCGACTTTCATCGGCTGGGACATCAGCGTGATGGGGCGGCCTGCCAGCGGCGAAGATTACCTGAGCGGTGTGTTTCGGCAGCGCAGCGAGATTTTAATAAACGGCCAGTCGGTATTGTTTGAAACTGCACGACTGGCGGGCGGCGATGCATTTTTGAATTCGCCTGCAGGGTATCGCAGCTGCCGGGTGACAGGTACGCTGCTCGCCGCAGGCAAAAAAGTGCGCGCAGACACGCTAGTCGAGTGCCGCGCGTTAGCCGTGCAATGCGACTCACTGGCAGGCATCACGCAATTGCCTGGTGTATTGGTTGCACGTTATATGGGGAACGATGTGGAGGCAGCACGGGCATATTTTGCAAACGTATGGACGTTATTGCGTCCTGACATGTTGGGTTTGAACGCCCAGCAACCGCGCATCTGGAGCACATGAACAGCGTACCTCCCCTCCCCCGCAAGCGGGGGAGGGGCCGGGGGAGAGGAGCTTTCGGTGCATAAAATATTACACATCTCAGTGCGAAGCCACCCTCTCCCCAGCCCTCTCCCGCTTACGGGAGAGGGGGCTACAAGCCCGTTAATGTAGACATGGTTAAGAAATGGAACTGACCCCAAGAGAAAAAGACAAGCTGTTGATTTTCACCGCCGCGCTGCTCGCCGAGCGCCGACGCGCGCGCGGGCTCAAGCTTAATTATCCGGAAGCGGTGGCGTATATTTCCGCCGCGATCATGGAAGGCGCGCGCGACGGCCAGAGTGTCGCGCAGCTGATGAGTTACGGCGCAACACTACTCACGCGCGCCGATGTGATGGAAGGCATCGCCGAGATGATTCCTGACATCCAGGTCGAAGCGACTTTTCCGGACGGCACCAAACTGGTCACCGTCCATCACCCCATTCCTTAACGCGAGGTCATCATGAAAACACTGCAAACTTCTGTCTTACTCGGCGCGTTGCTCGCGCCTCTCAGCGCCTATGCGCATCCCGGTCACGAGGGTGCATTGCAGTGGATAATGCATGTGTTCGCGGGCGTGGATCCGCTGTGGGGTGGCATTACCGGCGGTGTGATCATGATTCTCGGTGCCTGGTGGATTGGGCGCACGCCCACATGATCCCGGGCGAAACCTTCATCCAGCCGGGCGAGATCGAGCTTAACGTCGGGCGCGAAACGGTGACGCTGGTGGTCGCAAACAGCGGCGACCGGCCGATTCAGGTCGGCTCGCATTACCATTTTTTTGAGACCAATATTGCGCTGACGTTTGATCGCGCCGCCGCGCGCGGCTTTCGGCTGAATATCGCTGCGGGCACGGCGGTGCGCTTCGAGCCGGGGCAAAGCCGCACGGTCGAACTCGTTGCACTCAGCGGTGACCGGATCGTCTACGGATTCCAGGGTCAGGTGATGGGCGCGCTGTGAGGAGCCACACATGAAAATCTCGCGCCAGGCCTACACCGAAATGTTTGGCCCGACCACCGGCGACCGCGTCCGCCTGGCCGATACCGATCTGATTATCGAAGTTGAAAAAGACTTCACCGTCTATGGCGAGGAAGTGAAGTTCGGCGGCGGCAAAGTCATCCGCGACGGCATGGGGCAGTCGCAGCGCGTGGCCGCCGAGGTGATGGACACGGTGATTACCAACGCGCTGATCGTCGATCACTGGGGCATCGTTAAGGCCGACATCGGGATTAAAAACGGCTACATTGCCGTTATCGGCAAGGCGGGCAACCCCGACATTCAGCCCGGCGTGACCATCATCATCGGCGCGGCCACCGAAATTATCGCCGGTGAAGGCATGATCGTCACCGCAGGCGGTATCGACAGCCATATCCATTTCATCTGCCCGCAGCAGATTGAAGAAGCGCTGATGTCCGGCATTACGACGATGCTCGGCGGCGGCACCGGTCCTGCCACCGGCACCAACGCCACCACCTGCACACCGGGGCCGTGGCATCTGCAAAAAATGCTGCTGGCGGCGGAATCCTTCCCGATGAATCTGGGTTTTTTGGGCAAGGGCAACGTGAGCCAACCCGAGCCCTTGCGCGAGCAGATCGCCGCGGGCGCGATTGGTTTGAAGCTGCACGAAGACTGGGGCACCACGCCTGCCGCAATTGACAACTGTTTAACCGTCGCCGACGAAACCGATACCCAAGTCGCGATCCACACCGACACGCTAAACGAGTCCGGCTTCGTCGAAACCACGCTCGCAGCGTTCAAGCACCGCACCATCCAC
>JAYWDZ010000425.1:0-2770 GCA_043779595.1 Nitrosomonadales bacterium | reverse complement strand
AAACATGTGGCAGCGTTTAACCGGCGCGCCTCAGTCGATTACCAATCCCGAGCGTGCCCGTCAATTTCAGTTGCTGGCCAGCGTGCTCCTGTTGTTGATGCCTCTCGGCGCCGTTTCCATCGCGGTGCAGTTGTTGCTTATACCGCATTTTGCACCTACGTTCACCGGCGTTGCCATCGGACTGGTTTTGCTGCTGGTGGCCTACGGCCTGACACGCGCTGGTCACTATCGAACCGGTGGAGTAATGGTGGTTATTGTGACTGCCCTCGGCAGTTTCGCCGCGGTCATGCTTCCGCCGCACAATACCTTTAGTTATGCCTTCCTGTTTCTCAGCATATTTCTCGCATCACTGCTGTTCGACGAGGCGGTTATCTTGCTTACCACGGCGGTGGTGCTGCTTATAGTAACACTCGTGCTACCGATCTGGGGGATGCGGCCGCCGGGCGGCGATCCGGTAGTGGTACCGATCTTCCTGATTTGTGTTACGGCATTACTCCTGATATACCGCCGTCACAGTAAGGCGATGGAACGTGATCGGCACGTGGAACTGAGTGCCAGCGAGAAACGGTTTCGCAGTCTCGCCGAGGTTGCCCTCGAGGGCATCGTGTTCGTGGTAGATGGTCGAATTATCGATATCAATGAACACGGTTCCCACATTCTGGGAGCATCGCCCGACGCGATCATAGGCCGTGACGCAATGGATTTCTGCGCACCTGAATCCCAAGAGCTGGCCCTGCAGCACATTCGCACCGACTCGGAGGAACGCTACGAAGTTATCGGTATGCGCGCCGGCAAGGTACGTTTTCCTATGGAAGTCCAGGGCCGCAAGACCATATACCAGGGTCGCCCGGTTCGGGTCACGGTGTTGCGCGACCTGACCGAGCGTCGGCGTGCGGAAGAGGATCTACTGCAGATTGCACGCGGGGTGTCCGCCAACATCGGCGATTCCTTCTTTCATTCCCTGGTGGCGCATCTGGCCAAGGTACTTAACGCCGATTACGCCTTTGTGGGGGGGTTGATAGTCGGCACGAGCGACCGAGTACGCACCATCGCGGTGTACGCCAACGGCGATCGGCTAAATAACTTCGACTACCATCTAGGCGGCACACCGTGTGAAAGCGTGCTTGGCCACCACCCCTGCGCCTATCCGCAAGATGTACAGAAACTGTTTCCCACTGATCATATGCTTAAGGAATTGAATGTCGACGCCTATGTTGGTACGCCTCTCTTCGACTCTGCGGGTCAGGCGCTCGGGCTGATTACCGTTTTATTCCGCCAGCCGGTGGAACAGCACGAACGTATCGCTTCCACCTTGCAGATCTTCGCCGCGCGCGCCGCCGCCGAAATCGAACGCGCGCGTGCGGAACAGGCTTTGCGCACCAGCGAGGCGCGCTATCGCACGATCGTTGAGACCGCACAGGAAGGCATCTGGCAGATCGATGCCGACAATGCCACTACCTTCGCCAATCAAACCATGGCGGATATGCTCGGATACACCATGCAAGACATACAAGGGCGGGCCTTTCTCGAATTCATGGACAGCGAAGATCAGCAGATCGCCCTGCGCGCCGTAGAACGTCAGCGCCAGGGCATAGGCGGACAGCACGAATTTAAATTCCGGCGCAAAGACGGTAGCGAATTATGGACCCTGTGTAATACCAGTCCGTTGGCCAATGAACAGGGTGGTTACGTCGGTGCGTTCGCCATGTTATCGGACATCAGCGCGCGCAAGCGCATTGAGCTTGCACTCAGCCAAAGCGAAAGCAATCTGCGCGCCCTGACCGAGAATGCCAATGTCGGGATTTTAGTGAATTACCGTGGGCGTCACGTGTTCGCTAATAACCAGCTCCTGAAAATGCTGGCTTACACCATGGAGGAGTTATGCACGACCGGGGTAAAGGAGTTGGTGCATCCCAACGAATACGACAAAGTGATGGCGCGTTTTAGTGAACGCATACAGGGGAAACCCGCAACGCCGGTCTATGAAACCGTATTTTTAACCAAGGACGGTCGGTCTGTACCCGTGGACATCACGGCCACCAAAACCACCTGGCAGGGTGAACCCGCCGGCCTGGTGTTCTTGCACGATATCAGCGAGCGCCGACGCACCGAGGCGCAGATGCGCAAACTCTCGAGCGCCGTGGAGCAGACTGCCGATACCGTACTCATCACGGATCGCGACGGCATCATCGAGTACGTCAATCCAGCATTCGAGCACACCACCGGCTATACGCGCGCCGAGGCCCTAGGTCAAAAACCGCATCTCTTGAAATCCGGCAAGCAAAGCGCCGTGTTCTATCAGAAGTTATGGAATACGATCCTGGCAGGCGACGTATTCAGCGAAGTATTCATCAACCGCCACAAAGATGGCCGATTGTATTACGAAGAAAAAACCATTACCCCACTCAAGGATGCGAGTGGCCACATCAGCCACTTTGTCGCTACCGGCAAGGATGTCACCGAGCGTGCCCAAGCGCAGGAGCGTCTGCAACACATGGCGCAACACGATGCCCTAACGGAACTGCCGAACCGCATGCTGTTGCTCGATCGGTTAAAGCAGGCCTTGGCGCGCGCACGTTGGCATAAACGTATTGTAGCGCTGCTATTCGTGGACCTGGACCGTTTCAAGACCATCAATGATACTTTGGGTCACGAAACCGGCGACCTGCTGTTGCAGCAGCTCGCCACCCGTTTCAGCCGCAACGTGCGCGAAGGCGATACCGTGGCGCGCTTCGGCGGTGATGAATTCGTTATTTTGCTGGACGATGTG
>JAYWDZ010000424.1:0-17629 GCA_043779595.1 Nitrosomonadales bacterium | reverse complement strand
TTTGGCCAGCCCTCTGGATGCCGTGTTGGGCGTTTTAGAATGGAACATCGTCGCTGTACTCACTATTCCAATGGCCACAAAGTCTGCAACCACCTGTTGACGGGTTCACAGCTAGGGTGTGGCAGTACTCACAGAGTAGATTGGGCTCCGATCTGGTTTTTGCGGTGTGCTCGTACCGTTCACGAAATGCTTTACCGAAGTGTGGATTGGATTCCAGCAAAAACTGAAAGGTGTCGTCCTTTCGTGTTTCGTAGCCAAAAAAGTCAAAACCCAATTCATCGCGCGCGAAATGGAGAGCAAAGCCTAATGCCTGCCCGATGATTAGCTCAGCTTCAGCTTTTGTCGTCGTCCAGGCGTAATGCTCTATGGCGTTTCGTGTATCCCTAAGAGACGTGATCAGATCGGAATCACTGATTAGGGATTCCAGGCCCCCTATCCGTACTAGTCGATTAAGCGCCGCATCTACAGTAACGGTTCGCGCACTTAAGCTTGGAAATTTATCAACGTTTTCCCAGATTAGAACTGGGTGCACGCGACGCAATCGCTCCTTAAGGAGCAGTTCTACTCCATGGGCGATCGCAAGAACAGCTTGTTTTAGACGCCTAGCGTCATCAGGCTCATCCTTCCAAGCCAGCAACGATATAGCTTGAGAGATTGAATCTGTTGCATTAGCTAATAGGTCGAATTCAATCTTCACGGCCAATGTTTACTGATTAAGACGCCCAAACGTGGAATAACCGGCTGACACGGCTTATCGCCGCAGTCAGGTTGATTGTAGAGCTGGGCTTCTGGCTCATAATGCGAAACCTGCAACTGTGCTACTGAAGCTTGATCATAGAGAGCAATTTCAACATAACTCCGTGCTTCCCCGTGGGCTTGAAGTCGCGAAGAATTAATGTGGTTCCCTTGCCATAGCTTTCATCCCAAACAAATGAACGACTACCGTCAGCACCCATTTCTGGAGTCTGCATTGCCGCCAGCTTCATTGTGTTGATGGCCTCAGTACGAAAAATATCCAAGTCGGGCACCTCGGCGACAATAGCGCAGCTTGTTGTTTTTCCCTTTGGACCTGACATTTCGTCGAGGAGAAGAATAAACGGGCCTGTCGTCAAGCTACCCGCCCATGACTTGCTACGTGTTGCCGCATTTCCAGGTAGCGTTCCGTTGTTGTTGGTTTGGAGCTGCATGCGCATAGCCGTAGCCTTTGCTTCAATGGGCTCAAACTTAGGCAATTCAAGAGTGCACATAACCTGGAATGCATTAATTACCGACTGAACTCGATTGAATGGCAACTTGTCATTGTTTTCTGCATTTGCACTGAATGCAACGCTCAGTGGGAGAATGGCGAGTAAAAAGAAATTTTGGAGGTGCATGATATTTCTTTAGATATAACCAATTTATTTTTTTGTACTTATTAAGTGACCTTCAGATGAGATGAAGGAGCCAACGTAATATTGACGGGGGCAGCGTTAAAGCAGGACGTCGCCTATATTAACTGTCATTTGTAACCCAATTGAATTCATAGGCTGTAATCCTGCCGCCTATTTAGTAAGACCTAAATTTAGCGGATGGAAGCTAAATTCGTTTCTCAAGATACTTCAAAGTTGCTAAACCGTTTGCGTGCCAAAATTTGGTACGTCATTACAGCCTTCGCCCTCGAACGAGTTGCGGGGAATACGAAATATTTAAGCTCTGATAATTAACTGCGTCAGTAGATTTCACGAACTTGTCAGAAATCATTTGTTGTGCCACCCGCCATAAGTGATACCGTTTTATACCTAGCTTTAGTGTGCAGCGTTGGCTTTGTTAACTTCGTCCCGGACACCGGATTCATCTGCCACGTTTACGCCGCCAGCTTCCTTGGTGACGGCTTCTTCGGTGCGTTTGTTCATCACAATAATGCTGATGCGACGATTGATCGGATCGAAGGGCGCGGCCTGGTTAAAGGGCACTGATGATGCCAAGCCAACCACGCGTAGCATCTTCGCTTCGTTCATGCCCCCGGCGATCAGTTCGCGACGCGACGCGTTGGCGCGATCAGCTGATAACTCCCAGTTACTATAGCCACGCGCCCCATTGGCGTAGGGCGTAACATCAGTGTGGCCCGACAGGCTGACGCGGTTCTGCACATCGTTCAGCACCTGGCCGATCTCGTGCAAAATTATCTTGGTGTAAGGCTGCAATTCGGCACTGGCGACGTTGAACATCGGACGGTTTTGCTCGTCGACGATCTGGATACGCAAGCCTTCGCTAGTGATGTCGATCAGCAGTTGCCGTTTAAATTGACGCAGCGTGGGGTTGCTGTCGATCGCCGTTTCCAGGCGCTTTTTTAGCTGCTTCAAATTGGTGGCTTCGATACGCTCGAGTTCGGCTTGAGCCGCTTTCAGGTTATAAGATTTTTTCTCTGCTTTGGTATCCCCTTTTTTTATCTGGCCGCTCTTGCGTGTCAAGTCGGTACCGCCGCCCTTAATCACGCTGGAACTGTCGCCACTGCCCGAGCCTCCTTGCATCGCTACTTTGAGGGGCGTTTTGAAATAATCTGCGATCCCACTCAAATCGCCCTTGGCGGTTGAGCCCAATAGCCACATCAACAAAAAAAACGCCATCATTGCAGTCACAAAGTCGGCATAGGCAATTTTCCAGGCCCCACCATTGTGACCACTCACCACTTTCTTGATGCGCTTGATGACGATGGGGGGTTTTTGTTCGATCATGGAATAAGTGCCGGCAAGTTAAGCCAACTCAACGCGATTTCGCGCCCTTCACATGTGTTTCGAGTTCGCCAAAGGTCGGGCGCTCGGTTGAGAACAGGACTTTGCGGCCAAATTCGACGGCAATCGCGGGCGCATAACCACTCATACTCGCCAGCAATGTGACCTTCACGCACTGGAACATCTTGGTTGATTCGTGCAGCTTTTGCTCCAGCAGGCTGGCAAGTGGGCCGACAAAACCATAGGCCAGCAGGATGCCTAGAAACGTGCCCACCAGTGCATGCGCGATCAAAATCCCCAACTCGGCAGGAGGCAGACCGACTGACTCCATCGTGTGCACGACGCCCATCACCGCAGCCACAATCCCGAATGCAGGCAGGCCGTCGCCCAGTTTGGCGATGACATGCGCGGGGACTTCGCCCTCGTGATGATGGGTTTCAATTTCGTTGTCCATCAGGTTGCCAATCTCGAAGGCATTCATGCTGCCACTCACCATCAGCCGTAAATAATCGGTGAGAAATTCGACGATGTGATGGTCGGCCATGATGGTGGGATATTTGGAAAAGAGCGGACTGCTTTCTGGCGCATCGACATCCGACTCTATCGACATCAAACCTTCCTTGCGGATTTTGGTCAGCAATTCGTAGAGCAAGGCCATCATGTCCATGTACAGCGCCCGCGTGTATTTCGAACCCTTGAACACCGTCTTGAGCGCCTTCAGCGTGGCCTTGACCGCCTTGCCGGTATTGCCAACAAGGAACGCTCCGGCTGCACCGCCACCGATCATTATCAGCTCCACTGGTTGCAGCAACGCGGCCAGATGCCCGCCCGCCAGTGCAAAACCACCGAAGACGCTTATCACTACGACAATGTATCCAATAATGACTAGCACGACGGTCTATCCCTTTTAGTTGATTCATTCGGGCGCACCCGACAAATCCTGCAATACAGCGTGCCAAAGCGGAGCTCTCAAGATGAGAATTCGACCCGATTGCAAAAATCTTAATGGTCCGGCGCGACTATTTCGCTCGCGTGGTTTCCCATCCGCCACGCATACAAGGTGTGTCGCGCGCCTTTGGCCAAGGTCACTTCATGATCCGGCTGTCGTGAGCCGACTGTAAATGACAGACTGACGAACAGGCTGCCCTCGCGCATCTGGGTTTGGGCTTGGTGCCACAGTGCCGGCATCACGGCGGGTGAGAGAAAAGCAAATACAACGTCGTAGTTGGCAAGATTGAGATGGCTATAATCCCGGCGCAAAAACGTCACCCGGCCATGTTTGAAAAAAGCCCGCAGTCGACTAATCAGCCAAGGGGCGGGCGCAATTTCGGTGCCATAAAAATGGCCGTGTGGAAAACGCGGCGCAAGATATAGCGGCACGCCTCCAAAGCCACTGCCAAGATCGATAAAATTGAAGACCTGGCTGGACGGCAAGAAAGGCATGAGGGCATGCCAGGCTTTATGGTCTGATAGGTACAAGGGCACCCGCGTACGGAAGCTACTCCAATAAAACAGTACCAACACCAAAAAAAGCGCTAGATAGATCCAGGAAGGAATATTGACGCGGAGCGCGAGCAAGATAAACGGAGAGAATCCCGCATGCAGTAGCGGCCACCAGATTGCCTGGCGGGCAAAATAACTTAAGCCCGCTGCTATCCCTCCCTGGGCAACAGCAATTTGCCACAGCGCAGCGGGGTACGAAAAAACGTTTTGTAATAAAACACTCAGCAGCATCGCGAACACTAGCGCGACGCTTTGAATGACGAGCGACTGGAAGCTGACAGGCAGACGCCTCATCACTTGCAATCCGTTAAAAACGTTAAGCAGCTGCCATCTGTGCGGCTTGGGCGTCGGCTTTTGCCTTACGGGTTTTGCCCGCGCGCGCAGGCATGTTGCATAGGCCACATACGTAGTGATTGTGCAGATCGTCGGGGTGAACCACGAAATGGCCGCCACAATCGTGACACACGGCCGTTTGGAGCATGTGGCTTTCGAAGAAGCGAACCAAAGTCCAGGCGCGCGTAAAACTCAATACCGCCTCGTTCTGATTGGTATGCAGGTATTCCTGATACAGGCGGTAACTTTTTAACACCGCCTCTATCCCGGTGCAGTCGCTATTGCGGGTGATAGAGCGATGAATGTTGATGAATAACGAGGAATGGACATTGGGCAACCAAGTGAGAAACCAGTCGGTCGAAAACGGCAACATGCCCTTGGGCGGGGAAACCCCTTTCACTTCTTTATACAGCTTGAGCAAACGTTCGCGCGACAACGTGGTTTCTGATTCGAGAACCTGCGGCCGAGCCCCGAGTTCGATCAGTTCAATCGCCAGTTGGGTATCGCGCATTTCGGTCAACAAACTTTTCTTGCTCATTACTACATCCCCTTATTGTTATGCGACGTTATTCAACGAATCAGGCCATCGCCTCCACAGCCTGGCTCGCCATCAGAATGGCAGCATGCGAATGTGCCAGCACGCGATCCTTGGTATAGCCGGTCAGCATGTTCAGCACCACGCCGTCGTCGAAACGAAAGCGCGACACCAGCATGCCGGAACCGGCCAGTTTCAGAATTTGCGCTGGGGTGAGCGCCTCAATCAGGTCAGCAACGTCTTGACAGATGCCCAAGCGAAATACGGCGGTAGTTTTGTCGAGCTGAATCATGCTTTGCGCCAGCATCAAATAGTTAAGATTGACATCGCGCATTTCGTCCAACATTTCGTCTAGTTTCATTCTGCTGTCCCTATTCTTGGATGAGTAATAACACTTGAGTCTGTGCAGTGAATTCGTTATCGGATGCCAATACAAAAAGCTAATGGGTACGAACTACTGTATTAATGGACGGCGGAAGAAGAAGACAGCACGTCAGTGTTTGTCCTACAGGGGCCAGACCACACGTCAGGGCGTGTTTTTAATAGACACCAGGTATTTATCTACGCGCGGGTTGCAAGTAAGCTTTACGCAACGTTGGTATCGTGGAAAGCCGGATAATCAAAAATTCAAACGATCCAGATTTAGATAGAGGATCCCCTCCTCGCTAGAGGCTGATGCGCCAAGGGCAATTCGAAGACAAAGCAGGGAAGTTTTGTTGCAGTGCAAGGAGGAATATGGATTTATTCAAAGACGAATATAAAGACGGTATCTTGGAGGCGATCCTGCGGGAGACAGCCTCGGAAGTCCTGATATTCGATGCTGACTCTCTGCGAATCATCCACGCCAATCCCTCCGCATTGCACAACCTGCAATTTACGCAAAACTCGTTGTTCCAACTCACTTTGCTAGAGTGCCTAGCCAAAGAAGACACCCAAGGCTTAATTGTTTTGCTGTCCACCTTGCGCAGCGGGGAAAAAAGTTATGCCACGCTCAATGCACATTGCCGACGTCGCGATCAGACGCTGTATCCGGTTGAAGCGCGGTTATTTTCCCCCGTCGGGCATGACAGAACGGTATTCATCTGGGTGGCCAACGACCTCAGACAGGCTGAAGCAAACCGCCAGATACTCGCACATTCACCCTTAGACCTAAGAGCCATAGTGACGCATATTCCTGCGATGGCTTATCAGGTATTGCGTAAGCGCAACGGCAAAACTTCGTTGAGTTATGTCAGCGAGCAATCGGCCCAATTGCTTGGGATAAAAGCCGAGGTGTTGTGCGCGAATCCCGAACGTTTTTTCAAGTTGATTATGGAAGAGGACAAAGCAGATTATCTGGGCCGTATGGCCGAGGTCGGCGGGGGTCATCTTAGCTTTAACTGGGAAGGCCGCCTCTGGATGAAAGCCTGGAAAGACGTGAAATGGGTCAGTGTCCGCGTAAGCCAGCGCAAGACAAAAGACGCACTCGTGTTCGATGGCATTGTGTTGAACGTCACACACAGCAAGCAGGCCGAGGCAGAAATCCGCCATTCCAGGGCGCAGCTAAGCGCACTGGCCGCACACATGGAATCGGTGAAGGAAGAGGAACGCTTGAACTTGGCGCGCGAAGTGCATGATGACTTGGGAGGCAATCTCACCGCGATAAAAATCGGTTTATCGTGGTTGATGCAAAATCTGCCTGCCGATGAAGCACGCCTGCACGAACGCACGGCTTACCTCGACCATGTCGTCGACCAGACTATCGAATCAACACATCGTATTGCCTCCAGCCTGCGGCCCCCGGTGCTGGATTTCGGCATTGTGTCCGCCCTTACCTGGCAACTGCGGAACTTTGCCCAGAATACGGACATTACATACGAATTCATCGCGCCCCACGAGGCTGTTCCGCTCGATGCTGACGCTGCCATTACCGTTTTTCGCATCGCGCAGGAAGCGCTCACCAATGTGGCCAAACATGCCCACGCAACGCGGATCGAAGTAAACCTGGGCGTGCATCAAGATAGTTTGATACTGACGATCACCGACAATGGTCGAGGTATCGAGCCGACGCATCATGAGCTGAATGGGCATGGCTTTGGCATCCTGGGCATGGCCGAGCGCGCTGCCGTACTGGGGGGCACGCTGACCGTGCAGCATGCCCCGCACCAAGGTACTACCGTCAGCTTGCGGATTCCGCTAGCGACCAGCCCGCCCGACGTGTCGGAATGACGGCATAATTCGCCCTTCCTATCAGGACCGATCACGCCGTGGCTGCCGTTAAACCTTATCGCATTCTTATCGTCGACGATCATGCCATCGTCCGCGAAGGCCTCAAGCAAATTCTCGCCGAGGTCGACGACATCGAAGTCGCTGGTGAAGCCGATTGCTCTAGCCGCGCACTGCAGATGGCCCGGTTGCAATCCTGGGATTTGGTGCTGATGGATATTTCGATGCCCGACCGCAGCGGTCTTGAGACGCTGGAACTGATGAAAAAAGAGCATCCAGACATCAAAGTGCTGATGCTCTCCATGCACAGGGAAACCCAGTATGCGGTGCGCGCGCTCAAATCAGGTGCCTCGGGTTACCTGAATAAGCAAAGCGCCCCCGATCAATTGGTCGACGCCATTCGTCTGGTGGCGTCAGGCAAAAAATATATCAGCGCTGAAGTAGCCCAGGAGCTCGCGAGTGAAGTGAGCGGCGAACGTATAAGTTTGCCGCACGAAACACTCTCCAACCGCGAGTACCAGACGCTGTGCATGATCGCCTCGGGACAGACCGTCTCCGCCATCGCCGACAAACTCGCGCTCTCGGTTAAAACCATCAGCATGTACCGCACCCGCCTGCTGAAGAAAATGCAGCTCAAGAATAATGCGGAGCTGACGCATTACGCCTTCAAAAATGGCTTGCTGGATTAATGTTCAAGTGGATGGAAAGCCGTCTCAGCCACCCCAAGCCGTTCAGGATACTGATACTCGCATTTTCCAATTTGGCGATTAAATCAGTGTTTCTTTAGAAGAACCGGGCTTTTGCCAGCTTAATCCGCCCTTTAACCTCCCTCTCCCCGCCCTACCATGCATAGGCATGTAGAACGCCCGTCGTGGGCTCAGGGGTAATATGGCCGAACCAGCCGTCAAAATCGATCTTGCCAATCCGACCGAAGTTGCACGGGAAACCCTGCGCCGCCTGGCCGTGCGCCGGATCGCTCCCACGCCGGAAAACTACCAGGTTCTTTATGTCGAAATCGTCGGCGCCCCTCCGCCCTCCTTCTCCGCCATCGCCACCCCTGTAAGCGCGCTGTCCGGCCTGGTACTCGACTTGAATCTGCATCATCCGGAACTTGTCGAGCCAGTAGAAACCCTGAACCAGGCCATCCGCAAAAGCGATTGGACACTTTGTCGCAAGCAGCTAGGTCAAATTATCCGGCAACTCAAACACCAACCGGATAGAGGCGACCTGCGGCCACAAGGGGAAAGCCTGGCCTTGTTGCGCGAGTTGCTTGCCAAAACCCTGGAATATGGCGTCGTATCGCAGCTGTTGCACAACCCTCCCTTGGCAGAAAAGGTTCAGAAACTTGCCACCGCCGTGCGTGAAGCCAATAGCGCCGCCCTGTTGCGCGATGCTGCCTCCGGCCTCAAGTCGTTGTGGGTCAGTATTGAAATGCAGGCCTCGGACACGCACGACCAACGCGAGATGCTTAAACGCATTTTGTTACTGTTGGTGGAAAACATCGGTGAATTGCTGGATGACGACACCTGGCTGCGCGGTCAGCTCGACATCGTGCAAAAAGTCATCGTTGGGCCGCTAAAAATTCAGTCGCTACAGCAGGCGGAAAGGCTACTCAAGGAAGTCATCTACAAGCAGGGCTTGGTCAAACACGGTTTGCGCGAGGCCACGGCTACGCTTAAAGCGACCATGACTAATTTCGTCAGCAGAATGAGTGAAGCGGTGGCCGCCAACGACGGGTATCAGGGCAAAATTACTGCTCACATTGAGCGCATTCGCAACACCGAAGATGTGCTCGAATTAAACAACATTCTCGAAAACCTGCTGGAAGAAGCGCGTATGGCACAGGCTGATAGCCGCCGTGCCCACGATAAGTTAATTCAGGAACGCGACGCGGGACAGCAGGCCGAAGGTCGCATTAAGCAACTGGAAACCCAACTGGCGGAGATGAGCGAACTGGTGCGCGAAGATCCGCTCACGCATAGCCTCAACCGGCGGGGCCTGGATGATGAGTTCGCACGCGAGGCCTCGCGTGCTGACCGTTATGACACCCTTCTTAGCGTGGCTGTGCTGGATGTCGACAACTTCAAAGCCCTGAACGACAAACATGGTCACCAGACCGGAGACGAAGCGCTCATCCACCTGGTCAAAGTGGCCCGCGAAGAACTGCGCCTCACCGATCATGTGGTCAGAATGGGGGGCGAAGAGTTTTTGATCATGTTGCCGAATACCGGGCTGGACGAAGCTGCGCAAGTTGTTACCCGCCTTCAACGCAGTCTTACCAAGAAATTCTTTCTCGACAACAACGAGCGCATATTGATCACCTTTAGCGCCGGTGTTGCCGAACGCGCGCCAGGCGAAGCGCAGACAGGACTGATCGCGCGCGCCGACCGGGCCATGTATGAGGCCAAGCACAGTGGTAAGAACCGGGTTTGCCTAGCCTTAAACGTGCCTTTGAATGCGGCTGAATGAAGAACTGGCAGTTTTTTGAAAAAATTTCTTAACTTTCTCCCACACCCGACGATTCCTCACACAACGGCGGTTCATGTGGCCCAGCGGGCAGACCAAAGTTGACGGCATTATTAGCCGAAACACTCGACCCACTTAAGGAGAAATACCATGTCAGCAGTAATCAATACCAACATCGCTTCGCTTAATGCCCAGCGTAACCTGATGGCCTCGCAATCGTCACTCAATACCTCAATTCAGCGCTTGTCCTCTGGCTTGCGTGTTAACAGCGCCAAAGACGACGCAGCCGGTTTAGCGATCGGCGAGCGTATGGGTGGTCAGATTCGCGGCCTGAATCAAGCTGTACGCAATGCTAATGACGGCATTTCGCTGTCACAGACTGCTGAAGGCGCGCTCGGCACCATTACCCAGAACTTGCAGCGTATTCGTGAACTTGCTGTGCAATCGCGAAACGCCACCAATAGCGCGACTGACCGGACTGCACTGAATGCTGAAGCAACCCAACTGAAGAACGAAATCGACCGTGTCGCTACCACGACTTCGTTTAACGGCGTAAAACTGCTGGATGGTAGTTTCACCAACCAATCTTTTCAGGTCGGTGCAAACGTGGGTGAGACAATCAATATTGCCTCCATTGCCAACGCTCAGAGTGCCCAATTAGGATCTTCATCCATCGCCCAGGTGACCGGCGCTGCAGCATCCGCGTTTACTGCGATTACATCCGGCGATTTGACGATCAATGGCGTGAGCGTTGGCCCTATTGCCGCAGATACCAATGCCGCAAATCGTGCTTCCAGCCTGGCGGCTGCAGCCAACTCGGTTTCATCGCAAACCGGAGTGTATGCCACGGTTCTGGCTTCTGCTCCTACCCAAGTGGTGTTAACCAATTCGGGGTCAGTCCCGGCTAGTCCGAGCATAGTAATCGCCCACGCCGGCGTCTCGTCCACGTTGGCAACCACCGGTCTTACAGCGGGAACCACCGCGGCTGCCACCGCTACCGGCTTTGCTGCACTCGATATTTCCAGCGTGGCCGGTGCCGACACAGCGATTACTTCCATGGATGCGGCGCTCACTGCGGTTAACTCCGCGCGCGCTAACTTGGGTGCGATCCAAAACCGCTTTGGTTCAGTTGTTTCGACCTTGCAATCCACGAGCGAGAATCTTTCAGCTGCGCGTAGTCGCATCATGGATGCCGACTTTGCATCGGAAACCTCAAGCTTAACGCGTGGGCAAATTCTGCAACAGGCAGGTACCGCGATGCTGGCACAGGCTAATTCGTTGCCCAACGGCGTGCTTGCTCTATTGCGCGGTTAATTAACAAAACAGGTGGGCAAACGGCGGGGCGGGATTTTATCCTGGTCCGCCTTAGCCTCTACTAACAAAGGGAATGATTATGTCTATTGGAAAAGCCGATTCAATTGACCTTGCCACCCGGCAAGCCCTGCCCATCGCCTCCCCTACACCTGCCTTCATGGCCCCCTCCATGCGGCGCGAAGCAAAAGATAGCCCGGTATTGCCTACACCCGATCTCACCCCGGAAGCGATCACCGCTGCGGTGCAATCTGTTAATGCCTATGTGGAGTCTGTATCCAGCAGTATTCAGTTTTCGATTGATCAGGACTCCGGTCGCACCATCGTCAAAATGGTAGATACCGCCACCGATGAAGTCTTGCGTCAGTTTCCAAGCGAAGAAATGCTGGCTATTTCAAAGTCCATCGACCGCATGCAAGGTCTGCTAATCAATCGTAAAACTTGAGGAGCCACTGATGATTTCCGCCCCTGGTATTGGATCCGGTCTCGACGTCAACGGTATCGTCGCCAAATTAATGGCGTCTGAGCAACTGCCTATTACCGCGTTAGTCAAACAGGAGCAAGTTTATAACCAGAAACTCTCCGCGTACGGCCAAGTGCGCAGCGCTCTTGCAACCTTTCAGACATCATTACAAGAGCTGAGTAATGGCAGCAAGTTTCAGGCGCTGAGCACTACCGTATCAGATCCAAAAGTACTAAGTGCCAGCGCCAGTGCAGGGGCTATCCCAGCCAGCTACCAGATCGAAGTGCTCCAACTAGCTCAACAGCAAAAACTGGCATCGGCGGGTTATGCCGCTTCAAGTAATGTCGTGGGATCGGGTGCGCTGACTATTCAATTCGGCACGTATGACAGCGGTTTAAATACCTTCACCGCCAACGCCAGTAAAGCGACCAAAAGCATCACTATCGCCCCAGCCAACAACACGCTTGCGGGTGTGCGCGATGCAATCAACGCTGCAAATGCAGGCGTCTCCGCTACCATCGTTAACGACGGCAGTGCCCTCGGTAACAAATTGGTCCTTACCTCTACCGACAGCGGCCTAGCTAATAGCTTGAAAGTGACCGTCGCTGATAATGACGGGACTAATACCGACTTAAGCGGTCTCTCTGCATTGGCCTACGACCCCACTGCGCTACCTGGCAGCGGAAAAAACCTCGGCCAGGTTGCTGTCGCGCGAGATGCACAGATCAAAGTAGATGGCATTACGGTTAACCAGCCTACCAACACAGTCAAAAACGCTATTGATGGCGTAACCCTCAATCTTGCCCAAACCAATATCGGTGTGCCGATCACTTTGGCGGTTAGTCGCGATAGCAAAAGCGTGACCGATGCGGTGCAAGCTTTTGTCAGCTCTTATAACGCAGCCACCAGCACAATCAAAAATTTGACCGCGTTTAAAGGGACCGGAGCTCAAAACGGCATACTGCTTGGCGATAGCACGGCCCGGGCGATCGAGGTAGGGATACGCAACGTGTTAAACGCTCCCATTAACAATGGCGGTGCATTTACTACATTGTCACAAATCGGCGTCGCTTTTAAAGTGGATGGTACGCTGGCGCTCGACAGCGCCAAACTTAACACCGCAATCAGCACCAATTTTAGCGATATTGCGGCGTTGTTTGCCAATACGGCTAAAGCTACTGATAGCTTGGTGAGTTTTACCTCAAGCACCAGTAAAACCAAGCTTGGCACGTATGCCCTCAGCGTGGGTCAACTCGCCACACGCGGTGTTTCCCAGGGTAGTGCAGTGGCTTCGCTGACCGTAACGGCAGGCACCAATGATCAGCTCAATCTGACTGTGGACGGCAAAGCCATAAGCGTGACTTTAGCCGTCGGCACTTATGCCAACGCAACCGCACTCGCAGCCGAAATTCAGAGCAAAACCAATGGTGCGACCGGCACATCTGGCAGTGTGGTAGTCGGGCAGAGCGCAGGCGTACTCAACATTACTTCGTCGCGTTATGGCAGCGCCTCTCAGGCAGCAGCTACCGGCGGCAATGGTTTGGCCACTTTGTTAGGGACGCCTACTAATACCGCTGGGGTGGATGTCACTGGGACCCTCAACGCTGTTACTGCTACCGGCAGTGGCCAAACACTGACCGGTGCCGCGGGTGGGGCAAGCGAAGGCCTGGCCCTGCTTATCAACGGGGGCACGCTAGGGGCGCGTGGCAATGTGACCTATAGCACCGGATACGCCTCCCAACTGAACACTTATTTAGGCACTGTTCTGAATGACGACGGCAGCCTGAAAGCACGCACGAGCGGCATCGACAGCAGCATCAAAAGTCTGGATCAGCGACAGCTTCAACTGGAGGCACGGTTGGTTCAAATTGAAAAACGTTACCGTACCCAATTCAGCGCACTGGATAGCATGCTAAGCAGCATGAACGCCACGAGCGCTTTTCTCTCACAACAACTAGCCAGCTTACCGAGCAGCCGGTAAACCCCAAAACAGGAGAAGACGTGTATACCAACTCTAGAAGCGCCGCGCATGCTTATGCCAACGTTGGCCTGGAAACCGGCGTGGTCGCCGCCAGCCCACACCAGCTTATCGTGATGCTATACGAGGGAGCTGAACTGGCGGTGCGAATGGCGATCAAGCACATGAATGAAAATAATCTGCCGAAGAAATCCGCTGCGATCACTAAAGCCAGCAGCATCATTCTAGAGGGCTTGCGCGACGCGCTTGATCGCCATCAAGGCGGCGAAATCGCTCAGCAACTGGATGCGCTATACGACTACATGAACCAACGCTTGCTGTGGGCGCATATCCACAATCAAGTTGCCCCCTTGGAAGAAGTGCTCGGCCTGCTGCGCGAACTACACGACACTTGGCAGCACATCGGTTCTACAAGCTTAGCCGATAGTCCGGCTCATCCCATCGCAGCGTGAATTGGAGAACGCCATGACCAGTAATGAAATGCTCAGCACCTACGAAACGCTTTCCGAGTTGACCGGCACCATGCTGAATGCGGCACGGCTAAATGAATGGGATCATCTGGCCGAGCTCGAGCAACGCTGTCAGTGCTATGTGGGCAATCTGATGCAGGCCCAGGCTGCATCGGTGCAGATGAATGCGAACGAGCAACGTACCAAGATCGCGATCATCCGCACCATTTTGCAAAATGATGCTGAAATCCGTGCTCTTACTGAACCCCGTCTGCACGAGTTGCAGCAAAGGCTTCAACTCAGCCGCACCGGACAGCGCAGCGTTCAGGCATATGGGTCGCAGCGCGCTTGACTCTTACTTTATGAACCCCGCCCAGGTCTTGTCTCGCATACTTGCCGTCCAGCCCGTGCTGGACGTGATTGAGCGTGACCAGACCGCACCGCGCGCGGCTTTTGATCGCCTGATCATTGGCGAAGCTGTCACGGGATTAGTCAAAAGCCAGGCCAAGGGAATCGCGCTCGTGATTATCGAAGGTCAAACCGTCTCAATGCGTTTACCGCGCCCAGTTGAAACAGGCGCCACTTTGAAACTCAGTTTTGCCGGGCATACGCCCCAGCCCGTGTTTATGCTGGATACACCAGAGCCTGCTGCCAGCGATTCGCCCCAGCTTAGCCAGACCGCGCGCATGCTGAGCGACATCATGCAGCAGGTGTCGGAACGCACCCTGCCCACGCTGACTCCACCGGGACCGCTGCTAGACCAACCCACCCCTCATCCCGCCGAACTGGCGCTTGCACTCAGAACTGCGGTGGTGCGTAGCGGCCTCTTTTATGAATCACATCTGGCTAACTGGACGGTCGGCCAGGACAGCCTCGACGGTTTGATGCAAGAACCGCAAAACCGGCTGGCTGCCGCGGCTACGCGATTAACTTCCGCGCTAGCGTTGTCCGATGCCAGTAGCCCCGCGGCTTTGAAATCGGCAAACCCGCTGCACACTTTATTGACGCAGCAACTGCAAGTGCTGGAATCGCCCCAGTTCATCTGGCGCGGCGAGGTGTGGTCCGGGCGAGCGCTCGAATGGCATGTCCGTCAGGAACCCTCGCCGCCAGGTGACGAATCAGCTGCATCCGTGGCTCATATTACGGAACCGTCCTGGGCGTCTGATCTCAAAATGACGCTGCCGAATCTTGGTACCTTAAATGTTCATATTAAACTCGATGCGCGTCACGCCTTCAGCATTACGATGGTGCCCGAGCAAGTTGAGGTCGGGCCGCTGTTGCAAAAAAACCGGGCGAAGCTGATTGAGAAACTTGCTGCGGCAGGCTGCGCCCTCCACACCGTCAAGGTGCAAGCTGATGCCTGACAATAAATACGCTCCCCGCGAGGATGTTCTGCCTAAACCGACGCTTCGCCAGTGCGCCGCCCTCGCCTATTACGAAGGCGATGGCGCCCCCCGTATGGTCGCGAAAGGGCGAGGCATTGTGGCCGAAGCCATCATCGAGAAAGCCCGTGCGTCTGGCGTGTATGTACATGAGTCGCGTGAATTGCTGGCTTTATTAATGCAGATTGACCTCGATAGCCACATTCCACCGCAGCTCTATGTTGTGGTGGCCGAACTGCTGGCCTGGCTCTACCATCTTGAAGAAAGCGGTGAGCACCCTCCGTTGCACAGCAAGGCTTGAGCAAATGATTTCCACTTCGCCTGATGATCCTAGCCCTGCAAAGCCGGAAGCCTTGCTGGCCCGTTTCGCTATTCATTCGCGCACTGAAATTATCTTTTGGTTGCGTGCGATCCAGCAACGCAAATTGCTCGTCAATCTCGATTTGCCCGACAGTCGACACGTTGTCATCACCTCTGTGCTCGCGGTCGACGAGGTCAACAACGCGCTGATTCTCGACAGCGCGCGCGGCGATGCACTAAACCATGAACTGACATCGATTAAAGGCGGCGCGGAATTCATTACCCATCTCGACGGTGTTTCCATCTCGTTCACTACCGGCGCGATGAGTTTATGCGATTACGACAAACTGCCTGCACTCCGCCTTGCATTACCAAGCTCGTTGATCCGGCTGCAACGCCGAGAGCATTTTCGCGTGCAGTTATCGCTTGCAGATCCGGTTAAATGTATCGTGCCTGCGACGATGGACGGAGCACCACAGCCCATCACTGCGCATATCGTGGATATTGGTTGCGGCGGAGTTGCCATTGCTGAAACCGGCGGACGTCTGGGGAGCGAAACAGGCAGAACCCTAACCGACTGTCGCTTGTTGTTGCCTGAGACAGACATCATCGTCACCTCGCTTGAGGTATGGAATTCGGCGGAGATACGTCTGCAAAACGGCGCTTTGCAGATCCGTCTCGGCTGCAAGTTTATCGACCTGCCCAATGACATGACGGCGATGCTGCAACGCTTCATCATGAATATCGAACGGGAACGGCGGAATAGTCTGTAGGTCGTCTCAGAAAACGGAATTTACGGAATTTAAGAGCGCTAAGTTAGCGTCATAACTCTGTCATCCCACCCCATCAGCATGAGCGCCACTTTTGTTACTCGCGTATCCTGAATGGCTAAATCAAAGGCACCGAAATCATGTTCCTACTGATCGCCGCCTTCGCCGCCGTGCGCGTGGTCTGGCGACAAGGCTAACCGGCCTGGCGCTGGGGACTGGTCCGGATCTTCGCGCTCAACCAGGAGTGGAAATAAACGGCGTTTGGGTAGTGGCTCTGCCGCAGGGTTTCCAGGACTTGATGCCAGGTTCCAATAGTTCCCACCACATAGGCGTCCTCCTCACGGCAATCGACCAGCCCGCTTTCCCGGACTGGATCAAGCTCAAACGCGCGGTCTTTACCCAGGGTGAGATCGCGGGCTTGACCGAGGGCGAAGTTCAGAAAGAACTGTTACTTGGCGAGAATCAGGAAGCCTGTCGGCCTGTTCGCCCTTATGGAATCGAGAAGAACGAAAAACTACTTTGCGCCGACCCGCAACAGGTCAGGTTTATCTCTACGTTTTCCATCATCATGCACCTGATTTTCGAAGCCAAGGACAATCCTTCGAGATCGTGGATGAGTTCTGTTCGGCCACGGCCATGTGAATCCTGTTTGCGACCTTTTTTACAACTATTTCATTGCCGGTAGGCGATTTACACCAGCCACTGGTAATTGCCACAAGACTGGCCGCAGCCTGAGGATCGCATTGGCGCTGGGCATGCTCTTCCTGATCGCCAGTGTTCCGCTCACGCTGCATGCCGTAATCTGGGGACATGCTCACTTACCAACTTCCGTCAGATGACTTTTCACCGGCACTGGCCTGGCACCCATTTATGCAATCCAGGGGCAGGTTGGGGATGGGGTGTTGATAGGTGTGGCGGCTTGGTGGATCGAAAGGAAAATTAGAGAACGGGTAACCTGGAAACTCTAACTGTGCAGCGATGGATCGGCCATTCGGCTCATATCCGCTAAACGCGCCAACGCCAAATCGTCATATTAAGTACGTAGCCTGAGGTGGTCGGAATCAGACCTCAAGAGAGACCCTATGATAATCACTCGATGCGCCTCCATCGTATCAATATTATTCTTAAGGGCACTTCTATAAATCCCCCAATTCAGGCACGCTTTTACCATGCAAAACAGCCTATTTGATCTTGAGAAGCGTTACGCCAATTTGAGCGAAGCG
>JAYWDZ010000423.1:0-17666 GCA_043779595.1 Nitrosomonadales bacterium | reverse complement strand
CCGTTCAATAGTTCCAGCTTGCCGGAGGTTGCGGTGAGGGTTAACGCGCCCGCCGCGAGTTCAATATCACCTCCGTGACGCACGCTGCTGCCTTCGAGTTTCAGCTTGCCGCCGAGCGGCGCGTCACCCAGTACCGGCAGTATCTCTGTCGCCGCCGGTACGTAATGCAAAGTACTCAGCACGCCATCGGTCTTCAGCGCCACATCGCTGCCGTTATAGCCGGTGATGCGCTGCGATGTCAGCGTCAGATCGCCCGAAGTCACCAGGCCGTCATGGGGATCGCTGCCGTCCGCCAGTTTGCCCGCATCGGGTGCCACACCGGCGATCTCGCCGCGTGCGCTTAGGTTAACCGCGCTGAAGCCCGCAGCCTGTATTTGCCCGGCCCCGAACTGGATTGTGTCAGCCGCGACATTCAGCGTGCCGCCACCGACAGCGTCCACAGTGTCTTTCAACGCGCTGCTCTGCGGATTGCTAAAGCGCACGTTCTGCGCGGTGATGTTGAATTGCCCCGGCAGCAGGCTTGCAAAACCCGCGCCCTCGAAACTCAGACTGCGTGCGGCCGAATTGCCCAACGAGGCATTGCCATAAATATCAAAGTTGCTATAGCTTTTGAGGACCACGTCTTTGGGATTGCCCAGCGCCTGCAGCAGTGCGTTAGTGACAAATACGCCTTCGACAACATGATTAACTTGCCCTAGCGCCACGCGCCGTGCGCCGAGTTCCAGCGCGGCGTTTTCGCCCAGGCTTACCTTGCCCAGATTGAATGCAGTAGAGGTGGCATCCAGATTCACGCTTTTCTCGCCGTAAATGCTGGCGTTGACCCCGGTGTAAAAGCCATGGGTCGGATCGCCGCCGTTTGCGCTGATCTCGTGGCGAATCACGCTACGCAATTTGCCGCTGGATGCGCGAACCAACACTCCGTCGCCAGAACCGGCATGGCCGACCTCGCCGAAGACCAGGGTCTCGTCGCGCAGATAAGCGGTGCCCGCGCCGCGCACCACAGCGTTATCGGCCAGCGTCACTTTATTGCCTACCAGTATCACCTCGGGTGCCTGCAGAGGATGCGCAGCATCCGTTTCAACCAGAATGTCTTGCCCCACCTGCCGGACCTTCACCTGATCGACCAGCGTGTTGCCTTGACTATCCTTGATCGCCTCGCGCGTCCCGCCCAGCATCAGGCTATCCACGCCGTAGCTGGCCAGCAGGTCAACGTTCAGTACCAGATAGTCGCCGGGGTTGGCGACGTGCGGTGCGCTACCGTTGGTGACGGCGATTTTGCTGGAGGCTATATCCAGTTCGCCGCCCTGGGTGTTGCGGTTGTGACTGAAGTCGATCGCGCCGTCCAGTTTCAGAGACGTCGTCGCCTCTATCCCCAGGCGTCCGGCATCGGGGCCAAATTTGGGGAGGGGCAGGTCATACAGCGTGGCGATCCGCGGAATTAGCTGGCTCGAGAGGTAGTCGTGAATTTCCGAACGGCCATTCGGTTTTTGCGCCTTGAGCTGATCGGCGCTGTACTGGAAATCAAAGCCCGCACGGCTGGTGATGGTCGTTCGCGAGGCCACCTCAAATCCGGACCAGCGACTCGGGCCCACGTTCGCGTCACCCAACGAGGAGCGGTAACCTGCAACCAAATACGAGCCGTCCGTGCGCTGGGTATTCTGGGCAACGGTCATGTCGAGCGTATTTGCTACCGCACGTACTGCGACAGCGCCCGGCAACAGCGCGTAATGGGCTGGCAGCAGGGTGTAATAACCCGCCGGGATATTGAGGCTCGGAATGGCCGAAAGATAGACGCTGTCACCCGGCTTCACCTGTTGCGACGCGCCTGTCCCCAGCCCGCGCCCCTGAACATTAGCGGAGCTGTAAGCGTATTGCGAATACTGGAAGTCGAACGGCGCGGGTTGACCTGCGCTGGCGGGCATGATGGCGAACACGCCGGGCGTGGCAAGGTAGTCGCTGGACCCCCCCGGCCCGGGCGAGAATTCGTAGCCGTAAAGGTCGCCGCCGCCGGACAGATCAAGCTGGGCGCCCGCCTGCTGGATGATGGCATCGCCTTTCAGCAACACGTCCTTGGTCGGCAAATTCACTATCCCCTCCGCGCCCGAGAAAAAGGTGCGCTGCTGGATTGTCGTGCCGACGTTGAGGTCGTAGATCCAACTCTGACCATTGACTACCCGGCCATACGGGATCAGCAGCCCCTCGGCCGATACTGATGTCAGGCTGCCATCGAACAGGGTCAGCGTCTTGTTGGCATCAAGCTCGATCCTGCCCAGCGGGGCGCGCAATACGCCGCCTTGGTCGATGTAATCGGCCTTGAGCGTGAGCACGCCGCCCGCCGCCAGCGGGACAGGCGCGCCTGCGCCGTTGCTGTGGATCGTGAGTCGGCCATTCGGCTTCACGCTCTCCAGCGTGTATTCGCTGAGGGTGGTGGGGTAGACCTGAGCTGCCGTCAGTGTCAGGTCTCCTGCGGTATTCAAGTGACCCGTTGGCGTCAGGGTTGTGTCAGCCGGTGGAATCACGCCGCTGAGGCGAATATCGCCGTCGCTGTTCAGATAGGTTTGCGCCACCCCGGACAGCGACCAGTTACCGATCAGATCAATCAGCCGACTATGTGTGGTGAATGTGCCATTGCCCGCGACGGGCAGTTGGGCCCCGGCAGCTTGATTCAAAGGATCGGCATTGCCCAGACTGATCGCCAGCGCGTTCAGATTCACTGCGGAAGTCCCCATGACTTCGATGGACGGTGTGTCCAGACTCAGACGACCGCGCAGGCCAAGATCAAGACTCTGCTCAAAAACAATCCGGTCGCGACTCTTCAGGCTGACATGGTCGAAACGTTTAAACTGGCGCACATCGAGTGCAGCACGACCGTTATCGGCGGCGGTCACTGCCGTGCCGGGTTCGGTCAAATAAGCAGGAAAGTCCGGCGTACTGGCATAAAGCCCAAGGCTGCGCAAACCTGTCAGGTAGGGGAAGGTGGGCGCTAAGGTAGGCAGATCAGGCCGGTCCAGCTCGACGCTCAACGATCCTTGGGGGGCCGCCGCCGATCCACCCGACGCCTGCATATCCGCGCCCAGAAAAATACCTTCGCTGGCCGCCAGCCGAATGCTGCCGCCTACCGAAGCAAACCGGGTTCTGTAATAGCCTGAGCCGCTGGGTTGCGGTAAATCGAGGGTAGCCTGACTGCCCGACACGTCCAGCAGCGCGCCCGGCCTGGCGACGATATAGCCGTTATGTGCTAGCAAGGTAATCGAACCGCCATTCAACACTTCGCCCTGTAAACGATCATCGCTGCCGATAAATGTTCGGCCGATGCCATGAGCGGAAATACTTGCCGTTTCACCTAGCCAGATAGCAGCGTCGGCCAGGTAACCGTTGTTGGTGGGCGGCGTTTTTAGTTCCAGTTGGATATTCCCACCCGGCGCGTTGATTTGCCCTTCCACCGTCAGGCTGCTCGCTGCAGACAGGTTTAAATTGGCTCGCGGATCAAGATTGATTTGTGCGTTTTTGCCAACGCGCAAGCGGCCTAAATCGCTCGTTGCAGACAGGTTTAAATGCGTGGTGGGGCGTTCGCCCTTGGCCACGCCCCAGTTAAGTAAAGCGGGCGTGCTAAAGGCGGTAAGCGCCGTTCCGGATGCGTTGCTTGAACTGCGCGAATCCAGCTTGCGAGTTAAGGTGCGCGGGGCCACCACTGCGCCATCCGCGACCTGCAGCCCGTTCACGCCGGTGAGGGCGTAATCGCTAAAGCCTCCCTGCTGAAAAAAGTTTTCGGCTAGCCAAAGCTCGCCGTCAGTGGGCGTGGTCGCGGGTGCCCCGCCGATTTTGACCTTGAGTGTAGACAGAGACAGTTTGCCCCCACTACTGGCCTTCGAACCGGAATCCACCACGCCATAGCTGCGCAGTTCGCCCGCGAGGCGCATCGGTGCAGTCGCGCCAAGCGGCCGGCTATCGGTCAGCGTAATGTTGCCTCCATGGCCCACCGACCAAGACTCGCCGTCCATCTTGAGCCAACTGCCAGCGCTGGCATCGAGCAGGCTGCCCGCTTCCAGTTTCAGCAGGCCTTGGGAACTGATCGAAATATTGCCACCGTCCAGCGCCACGGGCGCGGCAGTATTCCGGGCGAGATAGTCGTTGCTCCACAGGCCAGCGGTGACGATGTTGCCGCTTATGGTGGTGTGTTGATCCAGCGTGGCGGGCTCGACGCCTTGCCCCGCAATCAGGTCGACAAGATTTTGCTGAGCTCCGCCTGTGTTATATACCGTGCGGGTGGCTGCAAGTGTGACATTTCCGCCGGGTGCTTGAATATCACCCAGAATATCCACAGTGGCACCCGTAAGGCTGACTCCGCCGCCTGGCCCCATATTCAGGGTTTGGCCGGACTCGAGGCGAATACCGTTGTTGGTATAGGCGATCAAGTTGGTGATCCCGCTCGCCTTAAGTTTTGCCGCATCCAGCACCAGGGTACGCTTCAGGTCGTCGGCGATGGCGGCGTTATAGTCGGGCCCTTTACTCTGGGAAGCACTGGCGAAGCGGATTTCGTTGAGTATGCGGTAATCCCGGTTTTCGGCTGCCCCCGGATTATCAATCCCCAGGCTGAGCGTGGCACCCTTAGGCGCTGACTGACCGCGTTGGTGTATCCCCGTTACGGTGCTGCCACTGATATTGCCCTGTAGTACTACCCAGGGCGCCACCACATTGAGCAAGCCCGCATCCTTACCCTCGTCATAACCTCCCACAAGTCGGATGTAATCCGTTGTCAGGCCAGAATAGTTCACGCCAGGCTTTGCGGTGGCAATGTCATATGCAAGGCCAGCGTATAAAAGCCTGCTGGTAGAGATTACGCCCCCTTTATATTTCAGCGACCCACCCGATAAATTGATCTGCGCGCCATTTTGAAAAACCAATTCGCCTTCCGAATAGAGATTGACTTTGCCCCCTGTGGTGCTCTTTTCATCCACTTTGCGGCCAATCGCAGCAATATAAGGCGAAGCATCCACCAGGGGGGTGCCCTGGCGCGTGACGGTCTGGCCGTTGACGTCTACCGTGGCAACATCACGAATATCCACCTTGATTTTCTTGCCGTAAAGCGGCCCTGCCGGGTCATGCAGTAGCGGGGAATCGGCCAGCACACTGCCGCGCAATTCCACTTCAACTACGTTGCGCGCCATGTCTATCGCCACGTTGCGCAGGCCGCTTACATCGATACTTGAGCCGGTATCAATTTGCAGGCGGCAATCCGCGCAAAGGCCCGTAAGTGCGAAGGGACCCGGGGCCTCCGGTGTGATCAGAAAATCACCCCCAAAAGCCGGATTCCGGCTGCGTGCGTAGAGGGTGACTTCCCCGCCCGGCGCCAGCAGACTGGCGTTTTTCTGCACCCAGATATTATGACCTTCGGCATAGATACTGGAAGAATTGAAAGTCTGCGCATCCTGTAGCGTGGTGTCGGGTAGGTAGGCGTAGAAGTCGGCCACACTTGCCTCGCCGCGATGGTAGGCGTCGACCTGGGCCTGCGTCAGTCGGCCGGCGTCGATGGCGGCCTTGAGTTTGCCCGCATCCAGGTTCGGCAGGATCACGGTCTGGCTGTTTTCGCCGATGATCACATTGCCGGTTGTAGTGGCGACTCTATTACCACTGGGCAGAAATTTCTCGGTCATGCTCGGGTCGATCTCGCGCGCCAGCAGATGGATGCTGCCGTTCAGGTTGACCGAAGTGGTGGCGGTGATGACACCCTGCTGTTTGACCAGTTTACCGATCAGCGTGACGTCACCCTGTTCGGCCACCAGCTTGCCCAGGTTCACTGCACTGCCGCCGCTTGTCACCTCTACCAGCAGGCCGCGCGTCAAGGTAATGGAGTCGGAACCGGTCAGGTGGAAATAAGCCTTGTGCCCGGCTGCGAGGATCACCTGCCCGGTGTCGGTCTTGATAATGCCCTTGTTCTCCACATCCGGGGCCAGCAAAATCACCCGGCCACCGCTGGCGGCGGTAATGGCTGCGCCCTCGGCCACATTCACCATGCCTATCGGCGCGGTGCCTACGTATTGCGTGTAGGTGTCGCTGAACGCCGGATCAAGCGGACTTGACGTCAGGTAACCGTTCTTGAACAGTTCGTCGTTCCTGATATCGAGCGTGGAGGCAACCAGCGTGTGCAGGTTCACCTGCGAACCCTTGTCGAACAGGATGCCGTTGCGGTTGATGACGTAGACCGCACCCGTGGCATTTAGCGCGCCCTGAATCAGGCTGACTTCGTTGCCGGTCACGCGATTCAATGTAGCAGACGTAACGCTGGGCTGGATAAAATTGACCGTCGCGGCCGAGCCGATGCGGAAACTTTCCCAGTTGATGATCCCGTTCTGGGTGTACTGCTTGATGTTGAGCGTGCTGCCATTTGGCGCAAATTCGATTTTGCCGAATCTCACCGTTGCGCCGGTCGGCAATGTGGTCGGTGTAATGCTTCCTCCCCACGCCGAGGCCGCCAACATCGCGCTCGCCAAGATCACACTGGTTAAGGTCCGCGCTGCGCTGCGGGCAGCCTTGCCGCGCCCCCGCGCGGTTTCCGCAGCGGGAATCATCATGCCTGCGTTTGTACTAAATATCAGCCGATAAAGATTTCGGTTCATGGTATTTCCTTGTCAATGCCGGGCACGGAAAGCACGGCAATGTCATCTATAAGATCGATTCTGTTAACGCGCGAAGCGTGGCTTACCACTCCGCACCCAGACGAAAATGGATGCGGTCATCTCCGGCCAGCACGCTGCCCGCGCTCTTCAAGGCTTTGGCGTAATCCAGCCCCCCGCTGAATGCTTTCCCCAGGCGAAAACGTACGCCCACCCCGGTCGAGGCAAGTTCAAACTGGTTTTGCTGGAAGGCGCCCGCTTCCAGGTAATACACATGCGCGCCCTCGACGAAACCCAGCAGATAGAGTTCGTTCAACATCGGTGCCCAGGCTCCGGTCAAAGGCGGGCTGTGCAGCTCCAGCCCTGCCCGCCACCCACGGTCGCCTAACGCGGCGGATTCTGGATAACCTCGCACACTGTCAGCGCCGCCTGCGGCCATTTCCTCGTTGGAGATAAGCGGTTGATCCGTCAGCTGAGCCGAAAAATTGCCCGCCAGGCTCATGCCGTTGGTAAATTTTTGGGTGTGGCGCAGGTCTGTTTTGAAGTAGATGAAATTAGCTTCTCCACCGCTGCGTTTGGCGGCAAATTCTGCCGGGTCGCTCACCACATTGCGCAAGGAAAACACGGTGGACAGCCCAATCTGGGTCTGCGACTGTTCTCCCCCCAGGCTCACGTCATAGCCCACCGAGAAGGGCAAATACGTGATGGGTAAATTGTTATCCTGTCCGACGAAACGCACGGTGTCTTTGTAAGCCTTGTAATCCACACCTAGCGTCAGAGAGTGCAACAGTCCCGGGCGTGGGCGCAGCGGCAACACATAACGCAAGCCCAGGATGGTGCCCTTGCCCAGCGAGTTGACGCCGCCAATCGTGCTCACATCGGTGTCGGACGCCACAGCGTAAGCGGCGAGTGTGTTGCCCGAAGCCAGCGGGGCCACGTAGGTCGCCACCAGCACCTTGGATTCGGCGGTATTCTCAGGCGCCACCTGGAAATTCAGATTAAGGCTGTGCCCGGCCTGCCATAAATTGTCGTACCGCACCGCTGCGCTGAGGCGGGTTTTAGTCGTGTCGCGGCTGTAACGATTGTTCACTTCCACGCTGGCATGCAAGGGAAGCTGATCGTCCACCTTCAACTCCGCTTCGACCGTGCCCGGAATGCGACCCGCGCGCAGCAGCGGGGTTATGCGCCGACCGGGACTACGATTCAGGTCAGTCAATTCTTTTTGCACATCATTAAAATTGGGCACGCTGCCCTCCTGCAGTTCGGGTACTCCGGCCTTGATTGCGCCCAGCGCGTAATAACGCGAACCACTGACTCGCAGCCGGTCTACCTTACCTTCCATTACTTGCAGGCGCACCACGCCGCCTTGCACTTGCTGCTCGGGCAGATTGACGAACACCGTGAGGTAGCCCGTGTCCTGATAGGCTTTCTCGAGCGCGGCGCGCGCAAGCTCCACGTCAGCAACCGTTTTTTGTTCGCCGAGAAACGGATACACCACCTCTTCGATGCGCTCACGCGGCAAGGTGCTATTACCTTCGATCACATATTCCAGCACGTCGAAGCGTGCGGTCGGGGCAGCGGCAACGGCCGACGTCGGTGCTGCGACCGTGCTCACTGGCGGCGGATTCTTCGGGGTTGGCTCCGCTGCCGCAGCAAAGGCGCTGGCCCCTAATGTGGTCAATAACAAAACGACCCAGCGGCACGCTTGCAAGCGCTGATCGCGGGTCGTTAAAAAATGCGTGGGCCGATGTTTTGGCCGGGTTTGTAATGTTGTCATTGCTACTTTGCGAAAACGCCATTCCCCGCGAAAGCGGGGAATGGCTGTTACAACCGGGCGGTATTACCGCCTACGACCAAAGAGACTTACTCAGTCAGTGAGAACGGCGAGCAGGCATTGCCGCCGGTAGTACCGCGGTGTACGCGGGTCGGGAAGCCAGTGTAGCTGGCCAATGCGCTCGGCACGCTGAAGATGCCGTTCAACGGGTTCACCTTGCTGGGGTCGCCCAGCAACGCAACGAACTTGGCCATGAAATCTATGTGTGGCTTATCGTTGGTGCTTCCGCCGGCGGAAGCAGTGAAAGGCGTGGTACGGTACGCAAACTGCGACTCGAAGGCATAGTTGTACTGGCCGTCGATCACGGTCTGACGCTGTGACGCGTCAGGCGTGGGGCTGATGCCATCCAGCTTCACGAAATGCCAGTGGTCGGTCCCGACGACGGGCGTGTTTTCCAGCGACATAATGCCGATGGCATACTCGTCGGCAGCCGTACCGTCGGCCTTGACTGCAGCATTAACCAGATCCTGATTGTGAGCGTTCAGGCAGGTCTTGACATCACCCGTACCGGCGTTTTCGATCACATTGAAGTGAGGCAGCGGGTCGGTAGGCAGCGAGGAGTCTGAACCCAGCGCAGCATTCAATAGACCAAAGGTGGGGTTGGCGTTAGAGCAGGGGTTGTTCAGGAAGTAGACTTCCATGCCGGCCTGGGTGCCGGAGAAATTGGTGCGACGGCATAAGTTCATGTTATTGGTCGCGCCCAGAGCGGCCGCGCCCAGAAGCGGCGTCCAGTCGGTGTGATAGGCCCCGGCTTGATTCAGGATGCTGGTGTACTGTTGCTTGGTGATGTTGGGCTGGGTGGCGACGTCGTAAACGCCTGGAACCGCAACAATGCCCTGCCTCGCCTGCAGCGCAGCATATAGCTTGTCGGTAACCGCGACCCCGAAGCCCTGGCCGGCGAAACCGGATATTGTTGCGTAGCGCACGGGCAGCGGGGAGGACTCCGGGACGATCGCCGGGACGAATACGCCGCGCGCTTTCCAAATTGTATCTTCGACGTCGGAGAAACCGCCATTGGCTTTAACGGTGATCGTGCCGCTACCGTTGGTCGTGCCACAGTTTAGAACGCTAGAGTTCAAGGGCGACGGGAGCGTGCAGGTTGCAGGATCCAGTACCGCGGTCGGGGCGACCTGATTGATAGCGCGTTGGAAGGTTTCGAGCGAACCGTCAACGTTGTTTTTGCTGATCCACAGCTTGGTGCCAGCAGGAAGGCCGGAGTTGGCGGTGTCGACGTCAGAGCAGTAGACGCCGGTGATTTTGCTGTTGCCGAAAGCCTGGAAAGCCTGGGTGCTCGCCGCGTTCTTGCACATCGCCTTGGACACGTCGACCACGGATTTACCCACGGCGGTCGCGCCGTCCAGGTTAACGATAAAGAGGGGGGTGGGCAGAGCAGCCTGGGCGGCGCCCGCAGCCAGCGACAGAATCGCGAGCGAGATTTGATGCAGTTTCATGGTATTTCCTTTTCAGTTTGGGGCCGACATCGGCGCAAGGCCGATGCGGCATGTTTACGATGTGGAAGAATTAAGCGCCGCGACGACGAACCATAAAGCCCACCAGGCCCAGACCCGATAACATCAGAGCGTAGGTTTGAGCTTCGGGTACGGCCGCCACTGTATAAGCCAGCGTAGTCCCATTCAGGCTGAACTGACCCGCTTGCTGAAACTTATTGGCTAACGCCAGGGTGCTGCTGCCGCTATTGCCCAGCAGCCAGAAGTCAGCGGTGCCACTGGCAACGGTGGTGGTATCAAACGGCAGGGTATTTTTCAGTTTGATGCCAATGTTGGCATCCGAATAGGCCACTGCGTTGTTGGTGTAGCTGGAGCCGTTGGCCACTGTGTCGTGATCGCTCAGCAGATTAAAGCCTGCTGGAACCGTACTAGATTGCACGCCATTAACAAGCCATGTGGTGGCAGTAGCGGTACCGATGGCAGTACCCAGTTTGGAGTTATTGGTACTCAAAGTGTCGCCACCCGCAGCAATCGTGGTAAGCAAACGCTTGTTGTTTGCAGTGCTAGTACCGCCAATATTGTCAAAGGCATACACAGCGTAGGTGGCGTTATTCAGGCTGCCACCGATGGCGCTAACGAAGGGAGTCCAGGAACTGAAACCCGCCAAGCTCCAGGAATTGGATGTGTTGCTTGCTCCCAAAAAGCTGTTCATGCCCACACCCAGATCGCCGACGAAGGAATAACGCGCTGTGGTGTCGGTGACAACCAGGAATAATTCGCCTGCGCCGTCAACGCCATTGCCGGCGGTACCTGCGAGGTTGCCAGTGGCCTGGCCGTTGTTGATAGCCGCATTGGCGCTACCAGCTGCGATCAGCAGAATGGCGGCAACCAGTGTGTTTAGTTTGAAGTTCATGTAGTGCTCCTCATTGAATAAAGAAAAATCCATCCCTAAAACCAAAAATTTCGCCGAACTAGAAGCAGATTCGCCTCGTGTGTCGGATATCCCATCGGAAAATAATGACCCCACCTCGGTGCGGTGAAGGGACTTTAGGGGACGTGGATGACAGGCAATGCGGGATCGGTAGCGAAAAAACTGAGCCGGATGGCTCATATCGAGGCTATATGATTGGCTGTTGCTTCGATGCGCATACCTTGTGCCCGCAAAAACCCCAGCGCAATCGCTTTGGCGACCGCCTGCCCGCGCGAGCGGACGACCAGTTTTTTCATCGCGTTGCGTAAATGGTTTTTTACCGTAAGCATTGACAGGCCCAGGATGGCGGCGATCTCGTCATTGGTTTTGCCGTCGCGCACCCAGCTGAGCACTTCAATTTCTCGTGGGGTGATGATTCCTACCGAAGGTTTGCCATCGGAATGGGTACGGGCTTCGTTAGCCAATACACGTGCCAGGGTGACGACAAGATGGGGCAATAAAATATCCAGATAAAGCGCGACTTGCGCGTTGAGTGGCCCGCGCACGCGCGAAAAACTTACATAGCCTTTGATCTGGCCATTGAGCCAACCCATCCCGTGGAAAGCGATATTCTTGAGCTCGAGATCGGCCAGCCGCGTTTGCCAGTCACCGGCTTCGCCCAGCAAGGCTGTAATCAGCCTTGGCTGTCTGGCAACTTGCCACTCCTGCGAGAGCTGACCGATAAGTCCGCTACCGGGATGAATGACACGGTAAAAATGCTCGTCCTTGAAATAGCGGCAAGCGGTGAAACGTTCGTGTAACAGAATGCCGTTGTCATCTGATACGCCGCACAGCAGGATTTCGTGGGGGATGAGTGACTGCACCGGGCCTTGCACCCAATTAAAAAAATGATGGCGCAACATCACCCGGTTAGATGCGATGAGAATGCGCGCTAAATGTCCGGATTCTTCGTCGGACAATTCATCGTTGCTATGCATAAAGCCCCCTGTTGGGGCAAGCATAGATTCATCAAATGACAAACGTGTGACGGTCCGGGCGGATATACGAATTAGAGCGCCATAAATCACTACGCTGCCTGGAGGCCGTTTACGTGAGCGCGAATTCTGTTTAATCTTTGCCCATGATTCGACTTGGCAACTCATTAAACGCGTGGGCTACCCCCGCATTCCAAAATGTCTTCCAGCAGGAAGTTCAGGCGATGGCGAGCACGCTGCTGCCGCTGCAACAGGGCCTGACTATTAGCAGCCATGTTACGGAGCGGCCGGTTCAGGCGATGATTCTTAGCACCGGCGAGGAGGCCAGTTTAATCCGGGTCAAGGCGGGGATTTTTTATACGGGGATTATTGCCGGATGCAGCTGCGCCGATGACCCCACGCCTATTGCCGAGCAAAATGAATATTGTGTGGTGGAGTTTTGCATCGATAAGCAATCCGCCGAAACCACCACGGTGCTTGTGACGGAATAGCCTGTATGACTGGTAGTGCGGAAATTTAAGCGGGTATGCAGCCTTGGACCTAAGGCTGCGCTAAATGCACTACAGCACTTGCTTCTCGATCTCTTCCACCGAGGTATGGCGCACATCCTTGCCTTTGACCATGTACACCACGTATTCAGACATGTTTTTGGCGTGGTCGCCCATGCGCTCGATGGCTTTGGTGACGAACAGGATGTCGATGAACACCGAGATCGTGCGCGGGTCTTCCATCATGTAGGTGATCAGGTGGCGCAGGTTGAGGCGAAACTCTTCGTCGACCAGATCATCCTGGCGCGCGATTTCAACTGCTTTGCTGGCATCCAGTCGGGCAAAACCATCCAGCGCTTTACGCAGCATGTCGAGCACCATGCTGGCCATGTATTTGACTTCTGAAAAGCGCGGCAGCGTCATACGCTCGGCGGCGTGGATGAGCTTGGCCATGCGCGCGATTTTGGAAGCTTCGTCGCCGATGCGCTCGAGGTCGGTAATCGTTTTGACGATCATCATTACCATGCGCAAATCTGAAGCAGTGGGCTGACGCCGCGCAATAATCTGCGCGCAGTCTTCGTCGATCTCGACTTCGAGTCCATTCACCGCATGGTCGTTGGCTTCCACTTCGTCGGCCATCACCATGTCGTCTTGCACCAGCGCTTCGATCGAGCGGGAAATTTGTTCTTCAACCAAACCGCCCATCTTCAGCACCTTGGCGCGCACGGATTCAAGTTCAGTATCGAATTGTTTGTATGTATGTTCAGGCATAAGGCCTCCAAAGCTTGGCTTAGATTATAGGCTGTCGATAATGTGTATGGTTACAGCGGCAGCAGGTTTTGAGACTTTAGCCAATGGCCTGAACGCGGGCTTGAAATCCACGATGGGTCAGCAAATTACTGGGTGCTAAAGGGGATCACATAAGTGTTGGCATCTATTGCCAGATAAAGATTCCAATCGCGCCGACCTGATACACACACGGGTAGTGTGATCGTCGCGGTGAAGGTTCCTTGTACTGAAGGGTGCAGTTCGTAGCGATTAAAGCCCATGTCCATACCCACCATTTGTATTTCAGCGCGGGCATGTTTGGCGTTGGGTGCACGCACTTCAATTTGAAACGGCTGCATAGGGGTGGGTAGGCTCAAAAACCGAAGTTGAACGGAGAGGCCTTGATGCGAAAACACGCAGCCCTGAAGCGGGCGGGCGCACGCAATCACTGGCGCGGCAGTGGGCCGCTTGATATAAGTGCCCACCACGGCAAGTGTAATAAAGGCCAGCAGCAGCAATGGGGGCAGCAGTATCTTTTTGTGTTTCACGGGGTCCATGCAGCCCGCAACAAGGCGACGCCATGCGCACCGTGACTCAGCGCCAAATTCACATCGGCTGCCGTCAACCCGCCCAGCCCATACACCGGTATCGGGCTCGCGGCGGCCCAGATTGAAAACGTCTCCCATCCCAGCGTTGCTGCACCAGGATGCGTGAGAGTGGGCAACACCGGCGACAGCAGCGCGAAGTCAGCGCCGATCTCCGCGGCGCGCGCGAGTTCGGCTGGGTTATGGCAAGAGGCCCCCACCCAATCCACCTCAGGGCGTTCATTGAGTTGCGCCAGATGCGCGGCATCCAGATGTATGCCGTCCACGCCTGCGGCGTGCGCTAATTCGACACTGCCGTTAAGCAGTACCCGTGCGCCAAACGGTCGTGTGCGTTTGACGACTTCGCGCGCCAGCTGCAGACGGTCCGTTTCGGCCATCTCCTTATCGCGCAGTTGAATCAAGCGCAAGCCCTGCCGTAATGCATGGTCGAGGCGCGCTAAAAAAAATTCCACGCCTAATGCGCCTGCATGACTAATTGCATAGACCGGCGGTAAGGTAAGCGCGCGAAGCACTGCAAAATTTGCGGGCAATAGCGGGCTCACCTCTACCGCATCTGGTGCTTGCCACGAAAAAGTCTGTTGCTCTTGCGGATGCGGCTCGCCGTGCCAGGCGTAAATCCGAAAAAAATTCAATCGCACCGTGGCGTGGGGGTACACAAACACGCGCGTAATCCAGCGGTGCATCGCGGTGACCACAATGCCCAGCTCCTCGTGCAGTTCGCGCGCCAATGCAGCGTGGAGCGTTTCGCCCGGCTCGACCTTGCCGCCCGGAAATTCCCAATAACCCGCATACGCCCGGCCCTCGGGGCGACTCGCCAGCAATACCTTGCCATCAGGCCGCACCAGTATGCCCGCGACGACTTCAAGGGGAGGGCTTGGCTGTTCGCGCATAACAATTAATGGGCAGGGGGTGCCGCTGGGGTTGCAACTGGAGACGCCAACAGAGGCTCGATCAGTTTGGTCAAGCGTGCGTAATGCACCTGCCCGGCAATTTTGTGACGAATATGGCCCTCCCTGTCAAGGATGAATGAAGTAGGCACGCTAGTGATCGCGCCGAATGCTTTTTGCACCGAAGCATTGGTCGGAGCAGCCATAAAGGTGTAGCCAGTTTGTATCGCCCACGCGGCTATTTGCGCGGGCGAGTCGTCGATGCTGATTGCGAGTATGTCGAAACCGCGCTCACGGTTGTCCTTCCAGAATTCGTCTATGGCCGGGTTTTCTTTGCGGCAGTAGGGGCACCAGGTCGCCCAAAAGTTGACCAGTACGACGCGTCCCTTCATAGACTCACTGGTAATCAGACGCCCATCGGGCAGCGTAAGCTGCCACGGTGGGAGGGGACGATTTTCGTCACTGACTTCCGCTGGCGGGCGAAACCACAGGTAGGCGATCAAACCCAGTAAAATCACCGTCAGCGGACTGGGCGTCCATTTTTTGAATAGGGATCGTTTATCCATGTTGTGGCTTAAGGCATTTCATATCGTCGTGGTGGTCAGCTGGTTTGCCGGGCTTTTTTATTTGCCGCGTTTGTTTGTCAATCTGGCGATGGAAGAAAACGCCGCCGCCTACGATCGTTTGCTCGTCATGGCCCACAAATTGTACCGCTTCGTGACGCCGATTATGTGGTTGACAGTGGCGTCCGGCGCTTGGCTATGGCTCACCTATTGGTGGCCCACGCCGACTTGGTTATGGCTGAAACTCGCGCTCGTCGCAGGCTTGGTCGGTTATCATCACGTGTGCAAAAAATTGCTGCGCGCGTTTGAATCCAGACACAACCACAAAAGCCATGTGTGGTTTCGCTGGTTTAACGAAATACCCGTCATCGCATTAGCACTCATCGTGGTGCTGGTCGAACTCAAGCCTTTTTAAGATTCAGAAAGTCTATTTGAAACCCCAATCCCGACGTACTAAACCCGCGCATGCGCCGCGCCCGGAGCGTGAGGCCCTGCCACCCGCCAGCCATTTTGCGACTTGCCCGCGCGGACTCGAGGCGCTGCTCGAAACCGAGTTGATCGCCGCGGGCGGTAGCATCGTCCGCAGCTTGCCAGCGGGTGTGCTGTTTACCGGCGACGCCGAAGTCGAAATGCGCGCCAACCTGCATTCGCGCATCGCCACACGCATTTTGCGCAAAGTCGGCTTTACCCGTTATCGCAAGGAAGAGCACATCTATCGCGCCGCGCTGGATATGCCTTGGCCCGAATGGTTTGCGGTGAACAAAACCATCGCGGTCAAAGTCGGCGCGCAAAATTCCCCGTTAAAGAGCCTTAACTTCATCACGCTCAAAATCAAGGACGCGATCTGCGACCGTTTCCGCGAAGAAACGCGTGAACGCCCGAGCGTGGATACGGACGCGCCGAATGTGCCGGTGTATACGTTTCTCACCAGCGACTCTGCGACGTTTTATCTGGATACCTCGGGCGAGCCGCTGTTCAAACGCGGTTACCGGGTGGAACCCAGCGCCGCGTCGCTGAAAGAAAATCTCGCCGCAGGTTTACTGATGCTGTCTGACTGGGAGCCGGGCACGCCGCTGTTTGACCCGATGTGCGGGGCAGGGACGATCTTGATCGAGGCGGCGGATATAGCCTTGCATCGCGCCCCGGGACGTAACCGGAATTTTGCGTTTGAGCACTACCGTAATTTTGATGCGGCGCTATGGAAGCGCATCAAGGCGGAAGCTAAAGCCCAGGAAAACCCCCTGACACGTCTGCCACTATTTGGCGTGGATATGGACCGCTGGGTGCTGGACAAAGCGCGCAATAACCTGGCTGCTGCAGGTCTGGATAAAGCGATAGAACTCCGCGTAGCCGATGCGTTGACCTTGCCCGCGCCAACGCCCGTCGGCACCATAGTGACGAATCCGCCGTATGGCGAACGTATGGGCGAAGCGGACGATCTGGCTGAGTGGTATCCACAGGTGGGTGACTGGCTTAAGAAAAATTTTTCTGGCTGGACCGCATGGATTATTTCAGGTGACCCGCTGTTACCCAAGGTCATCGGCCTGAAAGCGAGCCGTCGCATTCCGCTATTTAACGGCCCGCTTGAAACGCGTTTCTTGCAGTACCAGCTGGTCGCAGGCTTCATGCGCCCTGATAAAACCAGACCTGCGCCGGAATTCTCTGCTGGAGACGTTTGAGAGCAGGAGATGATGGTTGTTTGATGCTGGGGACTGTTAACACAACCGCAGCCCTTCGATGATGAGCGCGAAATGAATGAAGCCCATAAACATCACGTCCAGCTTCTGAATCTGAGAGTGATCGCCCATCATGGCTAAAACGATTGCATCATCACAGACTGACGCCGGTGACCGGAGGAAATCCCTTTGGGAAACCCTGCCGACATCCAAGCTGCCGCTTGTAACGATGGTCGCGCCGTGAGCAAGTTCCTGTCGGCACGGGTCACATAGAACCCACTCAAGATGCCGGATATACGACTGCACGCAATTCAAAAAATCTAGATCCATTGATTGCGTTTCTTGACTTTGGGGGAATCCATATAGGAAGGTTTAGCCTCAATGCTTTACCACGACGCACTTGACATGCTCCGACTGCTGGAGCCCCTGGACGATCTCGTCCTCGTCTCGGATGAAGCCCAAGTCGTACACTAAAAACCAAACTCGCTCGTATCCGGTTGAGTAGGACACGATGTCAGCGTTTATCTCGTCGATGATTTCCGCAAGCTTTCCTTGGCGATTGCACAACTTGACCTCGAGGACCATCTTCTCATTGCGGAAGACGAAATCGGGGATCGACTCTTTTCCCGCATGTTTGACTCGTCCCGTCTCGCGGTCGTAGTCGATTCCCTTTTGCATACCCTTGCCAACGAGCAGGGTCTCGATTGCGTTCTGAACGTCTCGCTCGATCTGAGGCTCAGTATGAATGGCCTTACGTAGGTTGGCCTTGAGGAAATTGAGGTTTGAACCGCCCCGGATTTTGAGGAGGCTCCCACTCTTGAGAAGATGGAGCCATGAAGAAACCCGTAAAGTATTCCCCTGAAGTCCGCGAGCGCGCT
>JAYWDZ010000422.1:0-2794 GCA_043779595.1 Nitrosomonadales bacterium | reverse complement strand
TTGAAATAGACGCTGGTCGGCTGTTGCGGCAGGTAGCCGCGATTGGGATGATGAGCAATCGTCATTGGCATGCCATCCACAAACACCTGTTTTATATCCGCAGGCTCCGGCGTCACTTGCATAACACTTATATCATCCAAATAGATCGTCTGACCGTTATTAACCTCGAAATCAACTCGGACGTTGTTAACCTCTGTACTGCTTGCGTTAAAGGGCATCTCATACGACTGCCATGCTGTACCAGCGGCAAACGTTTTGACGAGCCCTACGGGATTGTAATCAGGCCGGCCATTTCGCCGCACAATCACCGTGATATTCTGGTTCTCAAGCCCAGCCGCGAGTGAAAATTTCAATGTATAGGACTTGCCCTGCTCCACAGAAAACACATTGCTGATGGCAAGACTCGCCGAGGCTGCAGTGTCCGTGCTGGCGGTAAATTTCATGCATCCACCACCCGTCGTGGCGCATCCAGACTGCCAGGTCTGGCGGGCGGCGCCCGGATAATTGCTCCAGTCTGAGGTGCCCGTATCGAAGCGGTCGTTTATGATCTTGTTGAGAGGTGTTTTGACAAACGCGACCGGTACCGAGTAGATATTGTGGGAGAAAACGGACCAGCCCAATACCGTGGCCGCACCACTGATGACCGGTTTGTCGTTCGCAGTACAGTTGGTACCGTAACTGCCGAAGGTGATGGCGCCACCTACGACTGCCGTACCTGAATTGGGTACTACGAGCGTTTCACGCCATGTTTTGCCGCACCGAAACAGAATCGAGTCACCGGGCTGGAAAGTGGAACCATTGACCTTGGCCATGCCGTGCCAAGGGCCGTTGCTACCCCGTGAATTGGGCAAGGTACCGCTCCAGGCATCATTACCACTGACAGAATCAACGTAATAAGTCTGAGCCGATACTTCAGATGCCACCATCAATGCCAGCAACACTAATAACCAATACTTCATAACTTTCCCCTTAACCCTGTTTGGATAGATTTTAGCGCAGCGAGATGACCGTTTTATTAAGTTTTTACTGCATGGGGGAAGTACGTTTGTACGCTATTCCCATTACGGTCAACCGCACGATATAGATACACCCGGCGCCCCCGAATCCATCACATAAGTTTCGTCGACGCGCCACGATTGTTCTGCCTTGCGGGCATAGCGCTTCTAACGCTTTTCGAACTCGGGCTCATACCGCTGCATCCAATAATGGGGATAGTGGCTCATTTGTGCAAAAAGTAGGGGGTAAGAAACCATAATTCAGTGAGGTAAACCCCCGGCTCTGCCGGGGGACTCCAAAAGGTTTGACCTATACGGCGGTCAAATGGAATCTCCGAACCTCGACCAAGAGAGTAAGGAGAGTTCCCTGAAGGAGTACCAAAGTTTGGCGCATACGCGGTGGGATTGTAAATACCATGTGGTGTTTATCCCGAAGCGTCGTAAGAAGAAATTGTTTGGGGTCTTACGGAAGCATCTGGGCGAGATATTTCGTGAACTGGCGTAGGTCGTCAATAATGGACGCCACGTCTTTCCCTTGACAATGCCGTTCTCACCCGGTTCACTTAAAGTGCCTCAGTCGGACAGCGCCTGCTTTGATAAATTTTGCATACTCCTCTTCTGACTCTTCCGCGATCAGAAACGGATATGGGCTTGTGGCTTTGGTTGGAGTGATATCCCAGAGCTCGCCTCTCTCGTTGCGAACAACCGAGTGTGCGTTAAACAGAACGATTGGCATCAAATTTGCCATGTCAAAGTAAAGCCAACCTCGAACAATCTGGAATCCCTGGGTGTTCCGGCACCATGTAGTCACGTTCGCGTGACAGTCGTTCTCCGCGGGGAGCCACGCACCAAGGGAAACTCGTGCTGGCGGCACTATGACGGCTTCGCTTAACCGCGCAATTAGTCGCCGCGAGTACTCGGGGTGGTCTTGAAGCGGGAAGTTGAACACTTGGGTTTGGGGACCTAGGTTTGTGGGGCCTAACGACGCTGTCGAATAACCCCATTCTGAACACCTGATTCAGTTTTGGGTAGAAATTTTTTGATCCAAACCATCATTTCCATTTGCGTCTCCATTTTCTCGAATACGTTCATTGCAAACCTGCTCGGTCTAATCGACATATGCCTGTGCTACAGAGGGGCGATGATGCGTCCCATGGCCTCATTGACTCCCATAACCATGGTTTGCCAGCTTCTCAATGTTATGCGTCATGCAGTACAGCTTCCATTGCCCATCCACCTTGGCTTTTCCGCGTAGCGTAAAGCCTTACGATCTTCCGGGTGCCTTTTGAGAAAGTCGCGCAGTTGCTGCGCTTCTGTTTGCAGACGTTCCAGCTTGTGGGCTTCGCGCTTGATGAACGCATCATCTGTCGCTGTGCAGTCGGCACTTTTGTGTTTCTCCAGCATCCGTGTGGCGGCCCGCTCCATCCGTCGAGCTGGCGCTGATAATCGGCGCGGGTACCTGATCTCGCCTTACTGGCATTAGCAGGCAGTTTGACGCCATCAATGGCAAACATCTCGCGGCCGATCAAGCCTTGGCGATCACAAATAAGCAGGACTTGTGCAAAGAGTTTTGCGACGCTGTCATTCATGCTCGAGACAAAGGCTGCGAGTGTCGTTAAGTGCGGCTGGCTGTCGCCCGAGACGGCAATGAACAGTATGTTCTCGCGACAGGTTGTTTCTATTTTGCGGCTGTGGATGAGGCCGCGACTGTAGGCCAGCAGAATAATTTTGATGAGCACTGCCGGGTCGAAGGCAGGTGCGCCTTCAACGTCATTTTTATAGCGGGCATGAAAGTCGGA
>JAYWDZ010000421.1:0-2794 GCA_043779595.1 Nitrosomonadales bacterium | reverse complement strand
GGGGGCGCATGAGCCAACCACTCTCTAACCCGACGCTCAACCTCGCTCCCTTCGGTCGCTGGACGGCGCTAAAGCGCCGCCGGTTAGCTCTACGTTAGAACTCATGACAGATATCGTTCAATGCAACGAGCACGGCCCCCAAGAGGCAACCTACGTTTGCTGTCATCTCATTGACTCATTACGCAATGGCAAGAAGGTTGGTTTTTTCTACTCTAGCGAGCCACGGGGTGATGCATGGTGTTCTGCCTGTGAGGCGGTAAGAATCCAAGAAGGTGGTGCAACAGGGGACTGGAATGAACGTTCTGAAGAACATGCAAACATCAAACTTCTTTGTGGCACTTGTTATGACAAAGTCCGGGCGCTCAATGGGTTCTAACATTGCGTTCGAGAGGGACGCGCCAAAAGCGGCGCGCGCCTCAACTTTACGTTAGAGCGCAAAACACTATGCCCGAGCCAAAAGATAAATATGGTCGCTCCGTTGTTGTTGGGTCTCGCGTCCGAATTCTTGAGTTATCGTCAAGTTTTCTAGCTTCGTTGCCACTCGACGAAATTGAAGATGTCCGCTCAATGATTGGTGAAGTTTTTGAAGTGTATGAAATCGACGAGTATGGTTCTCCGTGGGTAGAAAAAGTCTGGAACTACCCAGACAAGGGTCAATGCAGCAGTCACTCACTGGCACTAGATGCAAATGAAATGGAGTTGGTTAATGAAAATGCGCTCTAACCCGTCGTTCGAGCGGGACGCCGCAAAAGCACGGCGCCCCTCAACTTTACGTTATGCCGCTTAGCCCATGGACACTCTGACGTACCCACGCCTAATAAAACGCGTTCGGGCCGTACTCATCGACTCGGTACTCGTCCTGCTATCCGTTTTCGGTGCACTTTTTCTCGGTAATGCCGCAGGGGTATCGAGTGGCGTCGGAAAGGCAATGCTCTTGGTCGCGCCGATATTCATTCTTGAACCCGGGCTCGTTGCCTTTACGGGCGGCACGGTAGGCCACCATCTGCAGCGCATTCGTGTGGCAACCTTGGATGGAAAAAGAAACATCAACATCTTTGCGGCAACATTCCGTTTCGTCGTGAAGTTTTTGCTGGGGTGGCTGTCATTCATAGCGGTTCTAACAACAACCAAACATCAGGCGGTACATGACCTATTGGCTAGATCTGTGGTTATTCACAAAGATATAAGGGGCCTGCCAACCTTTGACGTGCTTCATGAACGGCATGTTGAGAACCCCGCGTATATTTATCCGCCTGCGTGGCGCCGAGTGTTAGTCATTCTTTGTTACGCCGTCTTGGCAACTGTTTGCTTAGGTATAGCCACCGCAGTCGTATCCACCGACGGATGTCTCGCCGGTCGCGCTTGCACCACGGTAGATAAGCTATGGGAAACCACTCTGAGCATCTCCTGGCTGGTCGGCCTCGGTTGGATTGCTGTGCGCGGGTGGAGTGGGTTGCTCTACGGTTGCCGGAGGCGTCCTCGTGAAATCGCGGCATAACAATTCGTTCAACACCACTCCACTTCGTTCCGCTCGGACTGGCCGCCTGCGGCGTCCAGCCGGTTAACTCAAACGTTAGGCGTCTTATCCATGAATCCTTTTCGTGCAGTCGGCCTCATCATTCTCTTAGTCGGAGTCATCCTCCAGCCTATTGGTTGGATGTATTCGCACTGGCTTACTCCGATTTCGTTCCTCTCAATCATTGCTGGTGTGTTCTTGATGCTTCGTGGCCGACAGCTGGATGGTTCGGGCGAGGGAACATCGTCAGGGCGCCTCACAGGGCGTGAGATGCCAGGTGATATTCATGGCTATAGTGGTCAAATGTCCGGCGGTAGATCGACATCATGGGAGTCGTCTCACTCGTCAGATAGCGGTGGCTCCGACGGAGGTGACGGTGGTGACTGACAGTCCTGTCGAAACGCTCTTGCATTCGTCCTGCCGAGTGACAACGCCCAACCCGGCAGTCGAGAGGGACTGCGCAAAAGCGCGCAGCCCCTCACTTTTACGTTGGGCCTAAAGAGATGGCGCATCTTGCACGGTCGAAAGCATCACTAAGAATATTCGGGGATGATCTCAACCCAGATGAGGTCAGCCACCTACTTGGTTGCGTTCCTACCGAGGCGTGGACAAAGGGACAAGTTAAGGTCTTTGAGTCCAGTCGTGATGTAGTCAGAAAGTCGGGAGCTTGGTTTCTAAAGGCCACCGCTGCCGAGCCGGAAAATCTTGATAGGCAAGTCGAGGAACTCATGGCCAAAATGAGCAGCGATTTAGACATCTGGTCTACCATTACAAAAGTATGAAGTTGATTTGTTCTGCGGTTGGTTCATGGAAGAGTCAAATGAAGGAGTATCTGTGGCGGCATACACGTTGCGTTTGCTCGGGGAGCGAGGTATCGAGCTTTCGCTGGACATTTACGGGCCAGACGAAATGAATGACTCTGAGCAGGCCCAACCCATCATTCCACCGGACTGGCCGAAAAGCACGGCCAGCCGGTGAATTCAAACGTTAGGCTTCGCGTGCACATTCGTCACAAATTACTTTTGGTAGCCCCCTGGCCTGCGGTTTTCCTCCCGCAAAGCGTGGTGGCTTCCACTATCGGCACAATTCAAGGGCCAGCCGACCTTCTCGTAGCCAGTGTAATAATCATGGTAATGGCTTGGCCATGGGTAATAGCTATTCTCATCTTAAATGTAACCGTTGCTATAGCAATAATATGGTGGGTTCAAAAGAATCAAATGAAACTAGGGCCTGTTAACACTAATAGACAACATGTAGGGTTTGGTGCAAAATCCTGGG